>CP052876.1:619089-928634 GCA_020881835.1 Kineosporiaceae bacterium SCSIO 59966 | reverse complement strand
CCGGCAGCACCTTCTCGGTTCCTCGCGAACGGCCACCGCGGCCGCCGCGCCTGGTGCCCGCGACGCGCCGTCCACCCGCTGGTGCGGGACCGAGGCGGCGTGCCCCGCCGGTCTCCGGCGGTGTGCGGGCACGCGAAGTGAGGTCGACCGGAGCCGACCGCGGGTCATCCTACGCCGCGCGCGGGCGCCACCCAAACCACGCGTCTAGGGTCGGGGCATGCCGGCCGGACTCGTGACGCGGATGCAGGGCTTCGGGACCACGGTCTTCGCCGAGATGACCGCGCTGGCGCGGGCCACCGGTGCGGTCAACCTCGGCCAGGGCTTCCCGGACACCGACGGTCCTGACGAGCTGCTCGAGGCGGCGGTCGCGGCCCTGCGCGGTCACGAGCACAACCAGTACCCGCCGCCGCGCGGGGTCCCGCAGCTGCGCGAGGCGATCGCCGCCCACCAGCGGGACTGGTACGGGCTGGACGTCGACCCGGACGCCGAGGTGCTCGTCACCACCGGGGCGACCGAGGCCATCGCAGTGGCGGTGCTGGCCCTGTGCGAGCCCGGCGACGAGGTGGTCACCCTGGAGCCCTACTACGACTCCTACGCGGCGTCCGTGGCGCTGGCGGGGGCGGTGCGCCGGCCGGTGCCGTTCGGGCCGGGCTTCTCCCTGGACGCCGCGGCGCTGGAGGCCGCCGTCACCGGACGGACCCGGCTCGTCCTGCTCAACACCCCGCACAACCCTACCGGCCGGGTGCTGGACCGCACCGAGCTCGAGGCGGTGGCCGACGTCGCCCGCCGGCACGACCTCGTCGTCGTCACCGACGAGGTCTACGAGCACCTCGTCCTGGACGACGACGCCCGGCACGTGCCGCTGGCGTCGCTGCCGGGGATGGCCGAGCGGACCCTGACCGTCTCCTCTGCCGGCAAGACGTTCTCGGTGACCGGCTGGAAGATCGGCTGGGTGCACGGTCCGGCCGCCCTCGTCGACGCCCTCGCGGCCGTCAAGCAGTTCGTCACCTTCGTCTCCGGCGGGCCGCTGCAGCCCGCGGTCGCCGGGGCCCTGGGCTGGCCGCGGGAGTTCTTCGCCGAGCAGGCGGCGGACCTCGCCCGCCGCCGGGACGTCCTGTGCGAGGGCCTGGTCGACGCGGGGTTCGACGTCGTCGTGCCGCAGGCCACGTACTTCGTGCTCGCCGACGCCGCCCCGCTCGGCTACCCGGACGGGCTGGAGCTGTGCCGGCGGCTGCCCGAGCTCGCCGGCGTGGTCGGCGTGCCGGTGCAGGCCTTCGCGGACGACGTCGAGCCGGTGCGCTCGCTCGTCCGGTTCGCGTTCTGCAAGCGGGAGGACGTGCTGGCCGAGGCGGTGCGCCGGCTGCGGAGGCTGCGGAGGGCCTGACTGGTCCTCCACAGCCGCCGCGGCCCGGTGCGTCGTGCACAGCGGCCGCCGGTGACGTCGTCCGGCCAGGTGGTGGCGGTCAGGGTGGCGGGGTGGGACGCAACGGGTGGTCGAGGTCCAGGGCCGACGGACCGGCGGCGGCGGGCGGGTCCGCCGCGCGGGTGGCGGCGGGCAGGTCCGTCGCACTGCTGACGGTGGCGGTGGCCGCCGTCCTGCTGGCCGGCGCCGTGTCGGTGGCACCGCCCGGCCGGGCCGCGGACCCGGGCCGGGGCTGGGACTGGCCGC
This sequence comes from Kineosporiaceae bacterium SCSIO 59966, assembly GCA_020881835.1. NCBI lineage: Bacteria > Bacillati > Actinomycetota > Actinomycetes > Kineosporiales > Kineosporiaceae > Kineosporiaceae bacterium SCSIO 59966. Next base: position 926,965 of record CP052876.1, on the reverse strand, counting down.
TACGTCCTGTGCCCGCGGTGCTCCGGCTGCCCGCGATCCCGGCCTCGCCGTGGGCGCCGGGGCACCGCGGGGTGGACCTGGCGGCGGCGCCGGGCGACCCGGTGCTGGCTCCGGCGGACGGCGTGGTGACGTTCGCCGGCCGGGTCGTGGACCGTGGGGTGCTGACCGTCACCGTCGCCGGCGGGCTGCGCAGCAGCGTGGAGCCGGTGGAGGCGCTGCTGCCGGCCGGCACGCCGGTGGCGCGTGGCCAGGTGGTGGGGGTGGTGGCGGCCGGTACCGGCCACTGCGACGCCCGGTCGTGCCTGCACTGGGGGGTGCGCCGCGGTGAGCGGTACGTGGACCCGCTGGGACTGCTCGGGCCGCCGGGTCCGCCGGTGCTGCTGCCGCTGAGAGGCGTCGTGCCCGTCAGCGCCCGGCCGGGGTCACCCGGCGTCGCGCAGCTTGCCCCGCAGCTGCACGACGGCCTTGGTGTGCATCTGGCAGATCCGGGACTCGGTGACACCCAGGACACGGCCGATCTCCGCCAGGGTGAGGCCCTCGTAGTAGTAGAGGGTGATGACGATCTTCTCCCGCTCCGGGAGCTGGTCGATGGCACGGGCGAGCAGGAACTTGGTCTCCTCGCCCTCGAACGCGAGGACCGGGTCCTCCGCCTTGGCGTCCTTGAGCGTGTCCCCCAGTGACAGGCCGCCCTCCCCCCGGTCGCCGGAGGACATGAGCTCGTCCAGCGCCAGCACGTTGACGTAGGACACCTGGGTGAACACCGCGTGCAGGTCCGTCACCGGCATCCCCAGCCGGTCGGCCACCTCCGCCTCGGTGGGGGTGCGGTGCAGGTCGGCCTCGAGCGCGGCGTAGGCACGCTCCACCTCGCGGGCCTTGCTGCGCACCGACCGGGGGATCCAGTCCAGGGCGCGCAGCTCGTCGATGATCGCGCCGCGGATCCGGGAGATCGCGTACGTCTCGAACTTGATCGCCCGGTCCAGGTCGAACTTCTCGATCGCGTCGATGAGGCCGAAGATCCCGTGCGACACGAGGTCGGCCTGCTCGACGTTGGGCGGCAGGCCGACGCCGACCCGGCCCGCGACGTACTTGACCAGCGGCGAGTAGTGCAGGATCAGCCGCTCGCGCACGGACTCGTCGCCGGTGTCCTTGAACCTCCGCCAGAGCCCGTGCAGGAGCGCCTCGTTCTCGGCGGCCGGGTCGGGCACCTGCTCCTCGGGCACCGGCTCCTCGGGCACTGAGTCCTCGGGCACTGTGCTCTCAGGCACTGTGCTCTCGGGCGTGGCGTGGTCGGCCGCCCGGCCGACCGGTACCCCGTCCTGGTGCGCCCGGTCGTCACGCACCGGGTCGTCACGCACCGGGTGGTCGCGCACGCTGCGCTCGCGCACCCTGCCCTCGTGCTCGACGTCCTCGGGCACTGTGCTCCCCGTCCGCCTCGTCATGCCCGTGGGTGGGCCCGGTCGTAGCTGCGACGCAGGCGCTCCACCGACACGTGCGTGTAGACCTGCGTCGTGGCGAGACTAGCGTGACCGAGAAGCTCCTGAACGCTGCGGAGGTCCGCGCCCCCGTCGAGCAGGTGGGTCGCCGCGCTGTGCCGCAGCGCGTGCGGCCCGGCGTCCGTGCCGTCCCCGAGGTCGGCGAGCAGCCGGTGCACGACGTCCCGGACCTGACGGGTGCCCCACCGGTTGCCCCGTGCTCCGAGCAGCAGGGCCGGCCCGGACGCCGCGGTGGCCAGCCGCGGGCGTCCCCGGGTGAGCCAGCCGCGGACCGCCCGCTCGGCCGGCACCCCGAAGGGCACCACCCGTTCGCGCGCGCCCTTGCCGAGCACCCGCAGGGTGCGGCGGTCGAGCTCCACGTCGTCGACGTCGAGGCCGACGAGCTCGGCGACCCGGATGCCGCACGCGTAGAGCAGCTCGAGAGCGGCCCGGTCCCGCAGGTGCGTCGGCGCACCGTCGTCGGCCCGGACCGCGGCAAGGTCCAGCAGCCGCGCGGCCTGCTCCGCCCGCAGCACGGTGGGCAGGTGCCGGTCCGGGTGCGGCGCGCGCAGCCGCAGCGCCGGGTCGGTCTCGAGCCGGCCGGTGCGAACCGCCCAGGAGGTGAAGGTCCGGGCCGCCGACGCCCGCCGGGCCAGGGTGCTGCGGGCCAGGCCGGCGGCGGCCATCCGGGCCAGCCAGGAGCGCAGCAGCGGCAGGTCGAGTCCGTCCAGGCCGGTGGCACCGGTGGCCGCAACCTCCGCGAGCAGCCCCGCGACGTCGGCGAGGTAGGCGCGCACGGTGTGCGTCGAGCGCCCACGCTCGGCCTCCAGGTGCCGGCGAAAGTCCACCAGCACCTGTTCCAGCTGCTCCGGCAGACGCGGGTCCTCCGGCAGACGCGTGGACGCCGCGGCGGCGGGCACCTCCGTCGTCATGGCGCACACCGTGGACCCTGCCGCGCCCCGGCACAAGCACCGTCGACACGCCCGGCGTGGCGGCCCGGGCACGGCGTGTCCCCTCGCGTCGGAACAGGCGGCCTCGGGGCCTGGTCCGAGCGGCACCCGTCTCAGGTCCGTCGCCACACCTGGCCGTCGGCTCCGGTCCGGAACTCGGCCAGGCCGGCCAGGTAGAGACCGGCCAGCGCCTGCTCGACGTCCGGCCGGGGCAGGCCGGCCACCCGGACCAGGGAGTCCACGCCGACGGGCCGGCGCACGGGCAGCGACTCCAGGACCCGGGCCTGCTGCGGCGGCAGGTCCTCCTCCGGCGCCGAGGGGGCACGGTCCGCGGCGGTCGGCCCGACCCCGATCGGCCGGACCAGCTCGGCGACCTCGTCGGCGTCGGTGACGCACACGGCGCCGTACTCCCGCAGCAGCACGTGGCAGCCGGCGCTGGCGGCGGAGCCGACCGGCCCGGGGACGGCGCCGAGGGCCCGCCCGAGCGTGGCGGCGTGCCGGGCCGTGACCAGGGCGCCCGAGCGCACGCCGGCCTCGACGACGACGGTGCCGCGGGTGAGCGCGGCGATGAGCCGGTTGCGCTGCAGCAGCCGGTCCCGCATCACCGTGGTGCCGGGGGCGACCTCGGCGACGACCAGGCCCTCGGCCGCGACCGTGCGCAGCAGGCTCTCGTGCGCCATCGGGTAGAAGCGGTCGACGCCGCAGGCGAGCACGGCGACGGTGAGACCGGGGGCGGCGAGCGCGCCGCGGTGCGCGGCGGCGTCGACGCCGAAGGCGGCGCCGGAGACGACGGTGAGCCCCTGGGCGGCGAGACCGGCGGCGAGGTCGGTGGCGACGGTGAGCCCGTAGGCCGTCGCGGCCCGGGCGCCCACCACGGACACCCCGGCGCCGACCGCCGGCCCGAGCGGCCGCTGCCCGAGCACCCACAGCCCGTACGGGCGGGCGAGGTCGAGGTCGTCGACCCCGGCGGGCCACTCCGGGTCCTCGGGGGTGACGAACCGTCCGCCGAAGCGGGCCACGGTGTCCAGGTCCCGGTCCGGGGCCAGGACGTCGACCCGGGTGCGCCACCTGGCCAGCGCCCGGTTCAGGCGGGCCGGGCTGCCCGCGTCCCAGTGCTCGAGGACCTCCGGCGGCAGCCGCCGCCCGGCCAGGACGTGCTCGAGGGCGCCGGCGGCGCCGAGCGCCGCGATGGCCGCGCCGGCCGCCTCGTCACCCGGTTCGGCCAGCCGGGTCCACGCGGCGCGGGCCACCCGGTCGGCGTCGCCGCGACGGGTCAGCAGGTCCGTCACGCCGCGCCCCCCATCGTCCGCAGGAACACGGCCCGCTCCACCTCCTCGCGCCCGGGGCTCCTGCCGGCCAGGTCGGCGAGCGTCCACGCCGTCCGCAGCACCCGGTCGTACCCGCGGGCGGTGAGCAGGCCGCGGTCCAGGGCCCGGTCGATCGCCGCCGTCGCCGGCGGCGCCAGGCGCAAGCGGCCACGCAGCAGCGGGCCCGGCACCTCCCCGTTGCACTGCCAGCCGGTGCCGGCGAGCCGCTCCCGCTGGGCGGCCCGCGCGGCCCGGACGCGGCCGGCGACGACGGCGCTGCTCTCCCCGGGCCCACCGCGGATCGCCCGGTGCGACACCGGCTGCACCTGCACCTGCAGGTCGACCCGGTCCATCAACGGCCCGGACAGCCGCTGCAGGTAGCGGCGCCGCGCGAGCGACGTGCACGTGCACTCCAGGCCCTTGCCGCCGCCCTTGCCGCACGGGCACGGGTTGGCGGCCAGCACGAGCTGGAAGCGGGCCGGGTACCGGGCCACCCCGCGGGAGCGGGCGATGACGAGCTCGCCGTGCTCGAGGGGCTGCCGCAGCGCCTCCAGCACGCTGTGCCGGAACTCGGGCGCCTCGTCGAGGAAGAGCACGCCGCGGTGGGCCCGGGAGGCGGCGCCGGGCCGTGGCAGACCCGTCCCGCCGCCGACGACGGACGCGGTCGAGGCGGTGTGGTGCGGGTCCTCGAACGGGGGCCGGCGCAGCAGTCCGCCACGGGGGTCGAAGGTGCCGGCCACCGAGTGCACGGCGGTGACCTCCACCGCGGTGTCGTCATCGAGGTCCGGCAGCAGCCCCGGCAGCCGGGCGGCGAGCATCGTCTTGCCCGCTCCCGGGGGGCCGAGCAGCAGCAGGTGGTGGCCGCCGGCGGCGGCGACCTCGAGTGCGTGACGGGCCTCCTCCTGGCCGACGACGTCGGCGAGGTCGGGCTCCGGCCGCGGCGCACCCGCCCGGGCGGCGACCGGGTGCGGCACCGGCACCGAGCGCCCCGGGGGCCGCCCGGGAAGGCCGCCGTGGGCGAGGACGACGTCGGCGAGGTCCACCGCGGCGACCACGTCGACGTCCCCGACGAGGCGGGCCTCGTCGGCGTCCGCGGCGGGCACGACGACCCGCCGCACCCCCGCCCTCGCACCGGCCAGCACGGCCGGCAGGACGCCGCGGACCGGCCGCAGCCGGCCGTCCAGCCCGAGCTCGCCGACGTGCAGCGTGCCGGCGGCGGAGTCCGGCGGCACCTGCCCGAGGGCGGCGAGCAGGGCGACGGCGACGGCGACGTCGAACCCGGACCCGGTCTTCGGCAGGGACGCCGGGGACAGGTTGACGGTCACCCGTCGCTGCGGCCAGCCGTGGCCGGCGTTGGCCAGGGCGGCCCGGACCCGGTCCCGGGCCTCGGACAGCGACGCGTCGGGCAGACCGACGAGCGCGAACGCCGGCAGCCCGTCGGCCACGTGCGCCTCCACCTCGACGACGTGCCCCTCGACCCCGAGCAGGGCGACCGAGCGGGTGCGCCCGAGCATCACCCGACCGCCTGCACGTGGTCGACGACGGCCGCACCCCGCGCGGGCCGCAGCACCGCGACGACGTCGATGCGCACCTGCGGCCAGCGCCGCCCACGGACCGGGTCGTCCGCGTGCTCGGCGAGCCAGACGCCGAGCAGCCGGCGCAGCCGGGCGAGCTTGGCGGGGGTGACCGCCTCCAGCGGGTGCCCGGCGGCCAGCGACCGGCGGGTCTTCACCTCGACCGCGACCAGGCAGTCGTCGTCGACGGCGACGACGTCGAGCTCGCCGAGGGAGCAGCGCCAGTTGCGGTCCAGCACCTGGTAGCCGAGGTCGAGCAGGTGCCGTACCGCGACCCGCTCCCCGTACCGTCCGACGGCGTCCTTCGCCCGCACCGCAACCACCTCCGGGCGCCACGGTGACGTGCGCCGGGCGGGGCGAGGGCCGCTCCGGGGAACCCTGTGGACGGCCGGCCCGGCTGGCCCGCCTGTGCGGGACAGGTGCCGCGGCTGCTACCGGGAGAAGCCCTCCGGCTTGGGCACCTCGAGGTCCGTCTTCGACAGCTCCTCGACGTTGACGTCCTTGAAGGTCACGATCCGTACGCTCTTGACGAACCGGGCCGAGCGGTAGACGTCCCAGACCCAGGCGTCGGTGAGGGTGAGCTCGAACCACACCTCGCCGTCCGAAGTCCTGGGGACGAGCTCGACCCGGTTGGCCAGGTAGAAGCGCCGCTCGGTCTCCACGACGTAGGAGAACAGCCCCACGACGTCCCGGTACTCGCGGTAGAGCGCGAGCTCCATCTCGGTCTCGTAGTTCTCCAGGTCCTCGGCGCTCACGGGGCCATTGTGCCGTCGGACGGGTCCTCGAAGAGCGGCACGGTCCCGGCGCCGGGCTCAGGGACCCCGGCGGCCGGCTCGCCGGCACCGGTCCGGGCGGCGTCCGCGGGCCCGCTGCGGGGCAGGCGCCAGCTGCGCCGGTGCTGCTCGCAGGGGCCCAGGAGCCCAAGAGCCTCGAGGTGCTCGGGCGCGGAGTAGCCCTTGTTCCCGGCCCAGCCGTAGTCCGGGTACACCTGCGCCCGTTGCCGCATCAGCGCGTCCCGCTCGGTCTTGGCCAGGACACTGGCCGCGGCGACGGCGGCGCACCGCAGGTCGCCCTTGACCAGGGTGCGCACGCAGCCCTCGGCGAGGTGGACGTCGGGGGCGGCGTCCGGCTCGAGGTCGCCGAACAGGGACAGCGGCAGGGCCGGGCGGGTCAGCCAGTCGTAGGACCCGTCGAGGAGGACGGCGTCCGGGGGCTCGGGCAGGCGGGCCAGCGCCCGGTTCCCGGCGAGGCGCAGAGCGGACAGGATGCCGTGGGCGTCGATCTCGTGCGGCTCGGCGTGCCCGACCGCCCAGGAGGTGGCCCAGCGGCGCAGCCGGGGCACGAGTGCCTCGCGGGCCGCGGGGGTGAGCAGCTTGGAGTCGCGCAGACCGGCCGGCGCGCTGCGGGTCGTGGCCTGCACGACGACGACGCCGACCGTCACCGGCCCGGCGAGCGCTCCGCGGCCCACCTCGTCGACGCCGGCGACGAGCCGGGCACCGGCGCGCAGCAGCCGGCGCTCCTCCCGCAGCGTGGGGACCGTCGAGCGCGGCCCGCGGCGGGCGGCTGCCACCGTCACAGCCCCACCCGCCTGGGCGCGGCCGGCAGGTCCCGGTGGGCGCCGAGGCCGAGCCGGACGACGTCGTCCGGGACGGGCCCCGGCGGCGGGTCCCCCGGACGCCACCACGTCGTACCGACGAGCGACCTGCGCTCCCACGGGGTCCACGCCGTCGGACGGGGCTCGAAACGTGCGACCCGGACGGCGAACCAGGTCTCCCGCTGGCGGAAGCGGCGTCCGGCGAAGTCGAACTCGACGGTCCGCGCGGTGACGGCCGGGCCGACGTCGTCCAGCCACAGCCCCGTCTCCTCGAAGAGCTCCCGGCGGGCGGCGGCCTCGGCGCTCTCCCCGGCCGTCACCCCGCCACCGGGCGGCAGCCACACCGCCGGGGCGAGCGGGCGCGCCGGGTCCGTGCCGCCGACCAGCAGCAGGGCGCCGTCCGGGTCGAGGCACAGCACCCGGGCGGCGCGCCGCCCCGCGGGTGCCGTCCCGGTACCCCGGTCGGCGGCTCCGGCGCTCACGGCTCGGGGACAGCCTCGAAGACCTCGGGGTGGTTCCCCAGCCAGTCCAGCCGCGACGGCGGCCAGATGACGGCGATCGCACGCCCGACGACCTCGTCGACCGGCACGGTGCCGCCGCCCTGGAGGTCCTGGTGCCAACGGGAGTCCTGGGAGGCCCCGCGGTGGTCGCCCATCACCCACAGCGCGTCGGGACCGACGGTCACCTCGAAGGTCATGTCGCTGGGTGCATCGCCGGGGTAGACGTACGGCTCGTCCAGCGGGACGCCGTTGACGGTCACCCGGCCCTGCGCGTCGCAGCAGGCGACGACGTCCCCGGGCAGCCCGATCACCCGCTTGATGAGGTGCTCGCCGGAGTCCTGCGGCAGGATCCCGACGAACGTCAGCAGGTCGACGACGACGTCCCCGACCGCACTGCGGTCGGGCTGCGGCACCGGGTCCAGCCACTGGCCGGGGTCGTGGAAGACGACGACGTCACCTCGGGACAGGTCGATCGGCCCGGGTGTGAGCTGGCTGACGAGCACCCGGTCCCCCGCGACGAGGGTCGGCTCCATCGACGGGCTCGGGATGTAGAAGGCCTGGACGAGGAACGTCTTGATCAGCAGGGACAGCACGAGGGCGGTGCCCACGACGATGACGGTCTCGCGGACCAGACCCAGCAGCCGGGTGCCGGCGCGACGTTCCTCGGTGCGCTCGCTCACGGCGTCCTCTCGACGATCCCGATCCGGTCGACCGGCCACAGGACCGCGACGACGCGGCCGGTGACCCGGTCCTGACGCACCATCCCACCGCCTGGGCGACCCAGGAGGGAACGCGAGTCTGCGGACACGCTGCGGTGGTCTCCCAGCACCCAGAGCCGCCCCTGCGGGACGACCACGTCGAACTGGAGGTCACTCGGCCGGTCGCCAGGATAGAGGTAGGGCTCCTCGAGCGGCGCACCGTTCACGGTGAGCCGGCCGTCGGCGGCGCAGCAGGCGACCCGGTCCCCGGCCACGCCGACCACCCGTTTGGCGTAGTCGCCGCCGTCGGGGAAGGTCCCGCGGCCGTCGAACACGACGACGTCACCGCGCTGAACGTCGCCGGTGAACGCCGGCAGCCGCAGGACCGCCACCCGGTCCCCCGGCTGCAGGAGCGGCTGCATGGACGCCGTCGGGATGACGAACGCCTGGACGACGAGCAGCCGCAGCGCCACGGTGACCAGCACCGCGAGCACGGCCGCGGCGGCGACCTCGGCCCACCAGGGCCACCTGCGAGCCGGCACGGCGGAGCCTCGGCCGACGGGCCTCGGCGCCCCGGGTGCCGCTGCGCCGGGTGTCAGCGCGCCGGGGTGGTCTCGCGCTTCTCGCGGATCTTGGCGGCCTTGCCGCGCAGGTTGCGCAGGTAGTACAGCTTGGCGCGGCGGACGTCACCTCGGCTGACCCGCTCGATCTTCTCGATCACCGGGGTGTGCACGGGGAAGGTGCGCTCGACACCGACGCCGAAACTGACCTTGCGGACGGTGAAGGTCTCGCGGACCCCGTCCCCCTGGCGGCGGATGACGACGCCCTGGAAGACCTGGACGCGGGAGCGGTTGCCCTCCACGACCCTGACGTGGACCTTGACGGTGTCGCCGGCGCGGAAGTCCGGCAGGTCGTCGCGCAGGCTGGCGGCGTCGACGGAGTCCAGGGTGTGCATGTCAGTCGCTCTCTGCGCCGTGCCACAGGTCACGTGCGCGCTGCTCGGCGGCGCGGCGTGGCGCCGGGGTGTCCGGTTCGGTGGGTGTCGCGCGTCCCGCCTCGGACCGGTCCCCCTGCGGCAGGACCGGACGGTCGCGGGCGCGACACGATCGCTCAGTCTGCCACAGCCGGAGCCCGCGGGGCGAAACCGCGGGCTCCGGGTGCCGGCTCAGGGCCCGGCCCGGCGCAGCCGCCCGTGCTCGAGCACCCAACCGAGGTCGTCGAGCAGGGCCAGGTCGGCGGCGTCCAGACCGGCCGGGTCCAGCCGCTCCACGAGATCGGGTCGCCGTCGCGCGGTGCGGCGCAGAGCCTCGTCCCGGCGCCAGCGGGCGACGAGCGCGTGGTTCCCGGAGGACAGCACCTCGGGCACGGACCGGCCGCGCCAGGTGGCTGGCCGGGTGTACACCGGGTACTCCAGCAGGCCGGCGGCGTGCGACTCCTCGACGAGGGACTCGGGGTTGCCGACGACCCCCGGCAGGAGCCGGGCCACGGCCTCGACGACGACGAGGACGGCGGCCTCGCCGCCGCCCAGCACGTAGTCGCCGATGCTCAGCGGTCGGACCGGCATCCGCTCGGCGGCGTCCTCGAGCACCCGCTCGTCGATGCCTTCGTACCGACCGCAGGCGAACGCCAGCCAGGGCAGTCCGGCGAGCTCGTGCGCGGCCGCCTGGGTGAACGGCGTCCCGCTCGGGGTGGGCACGACGAGGGTGGGCAAGGCGGTGTCGTCGCCGAGCGCGGAGCGGCCGGCGGCCAGGACGGCGTCCAGGGCCTCGCCCCACGGCTCAGGCCGCATCACCATGCCGGCTCCCCCGCCGGCCGGGGAGTCGTCGACGGTCCGGTGCCGGTCGTGGGTGAAGTCCCGCAGGTCGTGGACGGCGAGGTCGAGGACGCCGTCGCGCCGGGCCCGGCCGATGAGCGACAGGTCCAGCGGGGCGAGGTACTCGGGGAAGATCGTGACGACGTCGAGGCGCACTCAGTCCTCCAGCAGCCCGCCGGGCGGGTCGAGTACGACCCGGCCGCCGTCGACGTCGACCTGCGGCACGATGGCGCGGACGAACGGCACGAGGACGGTGGCCCCGGACGGCTGGTCCACCTCGAGCAGGTCCTGGGCGGGCAGGTGCAGCACCCCGGCGACTCGTCCCACCTCCCGCCCGTCGACGGTGACCGCCCGCAGGCCGACGAGCCGCGCGGCCGGCCAGGCGTCGTGCTCGGGCTCCTCGGCCTCGGGGTCGACGTCGGCCACGAGCAGGACGCCGCGCAGGCCCTCGGCCGTGGTGCGGTCGGTCACCTCGGCGAAGGTGAGCAGCAGCCGGCCGTTGTGGTCGCGTGCCGACCCGACCGTGAACCGGCCGCGGTCGGGGTCGGTGGACAGCACGGCCCCGGGACGCAGCCTCAGCTCCGGGACGTCGGTGCGCACCTCGACGGTCACCTCGCCGCGGACCCCGTGCGGGCGGCCCACCCGGGCCACGACGACGTCCATAGGTCCTCCTGTGCTCAGGCGCTCACGCGCCTCGAGCGGGCCCCCGCGCTCGGGAGCCCGCTCGAGGCGGCGGTGTCAGCGGCGGTCGACGTCGACGAGGTCGACCCGGACCCCGCGGTCACCGGCCAGCGCCCCGACCACGGTGCGCAGCGCCTTGGCGGTGCGACCGGAGCGGCCGATGACCCGACCGAGGTCCTCGGGGTGCACCCGCACCTCGAGCAGCACTCCGCGGCGCAGGTTCTTCTCGGCCACCCGGACGTCGTCCGGGTGGTCGACGATCCCGCGGACGAGGTGCTCGCACGCGTCGGCCAGCACGGTCAGGCCTCGGCTCGCTCAGCCGGAACGGTCTCGCCCTCGGCAGCCGACTCGTCGGCGGGCTGCTCAGGGGCGGGCTGCTCAGCGGCGGGCTGCTCAGCGGCGGGCTGCTCAGCGGCCTTCGTCGCCTTCTTCCGCGGAGTCGTCGCCTCGGCGGTCGGCTCGTCCATGGCCTCCTTGGCGGCGGCCTCGAAGACGGCCCGCTTGTCAGCCTTGGGAGCGGCCACCTTGAGCGTGCCCTCGGCGCCCGGCAGGCCCTTGAACTTCTGCCAGTCGCCGGTGACCTTGAGCAGGGCGAGCACCTGCTCGGTCGGCTGGGCGCCGACACCGAGCCAGTACTGGACCCGCTCGGAGTCGATCTCGATGAGCGACGGCTCCTCGGTCGGGTGGTACTTGCCGATCTCCTCGATCGCTCGACCGTCCCGCTTGGTCCGGGAGTCGGCGACGACGACGCGGTAGTACGGCGCCCGGATCTTGCCGAGGCGCTTCAGTCGGATCTTGACGGCCACGTCTGTGGTGTCTCCTGCTCTTGTGGGGGTGGGAGCCTCTCGGCCACCGTGTGGGGTCGGAGGCACCGGGGCTCCCGGGCGGACGCGGCGGCGCACGGTGAGAGGGGCCGAGCGCACCGGGTACGGCGGGCATTCTGCCAGACCGGGCGCCGGACCCCTAACCGGCGGCGACCACCCGACCACGCAGCACGACCGCACGGGGGCTGGCCAGCACCCCGACGTCCGCGCGCGGGTCCTGCGGGTAGACCACGAGGTCCGCCTCCTCGCCCTCGCTCAGTCCGGGGCGGCCCAGCCAGCGGCGGGCCGCCCACGTCGCCGCGGACAGGGCCTGCACCGGCGGCAGCCCGGCGGTGACGAGCTCGGCCACCTCCTGGCCGACGAGCCCGTGCGGCAGGGAGCCGCCGGCGTCGGTGCCGACGTAGACCTCGATCCCGGCCTCGACGGCGCTGCGGACGGTCTCGTACCGGCGCGCGTGCAGGTCCCGCATGTGCGCCGCGTAGACCGGGAACTTGGCCTCGGCGGCGGCGGCGATACCGGGGAAGGTGGCGATGTTCACCAGGGTCGGCACGACGGCGATCCCCCGCTCGGCGAACAGGGCGGTGGTCTGCGGCGTGAGCCCGGTGGCGTGTTCGACGCAGTCGATCCCGGCCTCGGCCAGGTCCGGCAGGGAGTCCTCGCTGAAGCAGTGCGCGGTCACCCGCGCCCCCTCCTCGTGCGCCGCCGCGATCGCCGCACGCAGCGCGTCGGCGGGCCAGCACGGGGTCAGGTCCCCGACCTCGCGGTCGATCCAGTCCCCGACGAGCTTGACCCAGCCGTCACCGCGACGGGCCTCCCGCCGGACGTACGCCACGAGGTCCTCGGGCTCGATCTCGTGGGCGTAGTTGCGGATGTACCGGCGGGTGCGGGCGATGTGCCGCCCGGCCCGCACGATCCGGGGCAGGTCCTCCCGGTCGTCGATCCACCGGGTGTCGGCGGCCGACCCGGCGTCCCGCAGGAGCAGCGCGCCGGCCTGCCGCTCCTGCAGCGCCTGCTGCTCCGCGGTGGCGTCGTCGACGGCGCCGTGCGCGTCCAGCCCGACGTGGCAGTGGGCGTCGACGAGGCCGGGCAGCACCCAGCCGTCGAGGGTGGTCACGTCGTGGTCACCGGTGGGCCGCTCGAAGGTCAGCCGGCCGCCGACCACCCAGGCCTCGTCGCGGACGTCGGTCCCGGCGTCGGTGTGGTCGACCAGGACCGGGCCGGTCAGGTGCAGGACGTCGGTCATGCCCGGCAACCTACCGGGCAGCGGGTCCGGGCCGGGGGGTCAGCGGCCGCCGAGGAACTTCTCGAAGCCCGGCGGCAGCTGGACCTGGGACAGGTCCGGCTCGCCGTCCGGGTCCTGACCGGGGGCGCCGGCACCCAGCGCCCCGGCGCCGAACGCCGAGCCGCGGCCGGTGGCGGCCTTCTCCCGCGCCGCCTGCTCCTGCTGGGCTCGCTTGGCGGGGTTGCCCGACTTGGCCTTGCGAGGGCGTCCCTTCGCCGGGGCGGTCCGGCCGCGGGACTTCTTGCCACCGCCGGGCATCCCCGGCATCCCCGGCATCCCCGGCACCCCGCCGCCCTGACGGAGCTGGCGCATCATCTTCTGCGCGTCGACGAAGCGCTCGAGCAGCTGGTTGACCTCGGTGACGGTGACCCCGGACCCCTTCGCGATCCGGGCACGACGCGAACCGTTGATGATCTTCGGCTGGCGGCGCTCGGCGGGCGTCATCGAGCGGACGATGGCCTCGATCCGGTCGATCTCCCGCTCGTCGAACTGCTCGAGCTGGTCGCGCACCTGGGCCATCCCCGGCAGCATCCCCAGCATCTTCTTCAGCGAGCCCATCTTGCGCAGGCCCTGCATCTGGACGAGGAAGTCCTCGAGGGTGAAGTCCTCCCCCTCGAGGAAGCGGGTGGCGAGGTCCTCGGCCTGACCGGCGTCGAAGGCCTTCTCCGCCTGCTCGATGAGGGTGAGCACGTCACCCATGTCGAGGATCCGGGAAGCCATCCGGTCGGGGTGGAAGAGCTCGAAGTCCCCGAGCTTCTCGCCGGTGGACGCGAACATCACCGGGCGGCCGGTGACCGAGGCCACCGACAGCGCCGCGCCGCCGCGGGCGTCGCCGTCGAGCTTGGTCAGGGCCACCCCGGTGATGCCCACACCGTCGGCGAAGGCGCGGGCGACGTTCACGGCGTCCTGGCCGATCATCGCGTCGAGGACGAACAGCACCTCGTCGGGCTGGACGGCGTCGCGGATGTCGGCGGCCTGCTGCATCATCTCGGCGTCCACGCCGAGGCGGCCGGCGGTGTCCACGATGACGACGTCGTACTGGCGGGCGCGTGCCTCCTGCACGCTGCGGCGGGCCACGTCGACGGGGTCGCCGACACCGTTGCCGGGCTCGGGGGCGAACACCGGCACCCCGGCACGCTGCCCGACGACCTCGAGCTGGGTGACCGCGTTCGGCCGCTGCAGATCGGCCGCGACGAGCAACGGGGTGTGGCCCTGCTGGCGCAGCAGGTGGCCGAGCTTCCCGGCCAGGGTCGTCTTGCCGGAGCCCTGCAGGCCGGCGAGCAGGATGACCGTGGGGGGCGTCTTGGCGAACGTGAGCCGGCGGGTCGACCCGCCGAGGATGCCGACGAGCTCCTCGTTGACGATCTTGACGACCTGCTGGGCGGGGTTGAGCGCCTGGGACACCTCCGCGCCGAGGGCCCGCTCCCGGACGGTCGCGACGAACTCGCGCACCACCGGCAGGGCGACGTCGGCGTCGAGCAGGGCCCGACGGATCTCGCGGACGGTGGCGTCGACGTCGGCCTCGGTGAGCCGGCCCTTGCCGCGCAGGTTCTTGAAGGTCGCGGTGAGACGGTCGGACAGCGTGGAGAACACGGGGCGGGGTCCTCGGCGTAGGCGGACGGCGAACGGGCCTCAGGGTACGTCAGCGGACCTGGCCAGCGCGGAGAAGGCCGCGGCCTCCAGGGCCGGGGTGAGGCGCCCGCCGTCCGGGCCGGACAGGTAGAGCACGTCGACGGCCTGGCCGGCGAACGTGGCGACGTGTGCCGAGCGGACGTCCACCCCGATGCCGACGAGCGCCCGGCCCAGCCGGTGCAGCAGGCCGGGCCGGTCGGCGGCGCGGACCTCGAGGACGGTGGCGTCGCTGGACCCGCCGGGGACGAGCGTCACCCTGGCCGCGGGCACGGGCCCGGCCCGCGGTCCCGGGCGCCACGACGCCTCCCGGCGCCGGAGCAGCTTGAGCACCGCCGGCTCCCCGGCCGACAGCCGCCGCAACGTGGTGCGCAGGACGGTGGCGTCGGGCGCCGAGCCGGTGGTGCCGACCCGCCAGGTGTCCACCGCCACCCCGTCGACGGTCCGGACGGTCGCCGAGCGCACGGTGAGCCCGGAGGCCGCGAGCGTGCCGGCGATGTCCGCGAACAGGCCCCGACGGTCCGGTGCCACCACGGTGACGAGGTGCTCGCCGTCCACCTCTGTCACCGAGACCTCCGGCACCCCGTCGGCGGCGACCGCCGCGACCACGTCGGCCCCCACCCCGGGGGGGTCGGCCGGCGGCGGGACCGGCTCGTCGCGCAGCACCCGGCGGGCGCGGGCGACGAGGTCGTCGACGAGCCGCGCCCGCCACGCCGACCACGCCGGTGGCCCGGCGGCCCGGGCGTCGGCCTCGGTGAGCGCGCGCAGCAGGTCCAGGACGTCCTCGCGGCCGTCGACCGCGGCGACGAGCGCCTCGACGGTGCGCGGGTCGTCGGGGTCCCGGCGAGTGGCCATGTCGACGAGGGTGAGGTGCTCGCGCACCAGGCGCTCGACGACGGCGGCGTCGGCAGCGGTGAGGCCGGTGCGACGCGCCACTCGCCAGGCGATCGGCGCACCGACCGCGCAGTGGTCGGTGGCACCCGGCAGCTTGCCGACGTCGTGCAGCAGGGCCGCGAGCAGCAGCAGGTCGGGGCGGGTCACGTCTCGCACCAGCCGGGACGCCTCGATACACGTCTCGACGAGGTGCCGGTCGACGGTGTGCCGGTGCACGACGGTGCGCTGGGGCCGGTTGCGCACGGGCCACAGCTCGGGCAGCCACGCGGTGACGAGCCCAGCCTGGTCGAGGGTCTCCCAGACGCTCGCCAGCGCCGGGCCGGCGCCGAGCAGGTCCACGAAGGCTGCCCGGGCCTCCTGGGGCCAGGGGTCCGGCAGCGGTGGGGCCGACCGCGCCAGGAGCCCGGCGGTGACCGGTGACAGCGGCAGGCCGGCGCGGGCCGCGGCCGCACCGGCCCGCACCGCGAGCACCGGATCACCCTGCGGCCGTGCCGACCCAGCGAGGCACAGCTCGCCGTCGTGCTCGACCAGGTCACGGGCCACCGGTCGCGGCCGGGGGCGCTCACGTGGCGGCCGGCCGCGGGCCGCGGCGCCGCGGGCGCGCCGGGCCGTGGTCTCGACGGAGTGGGTCACCGCCCGCGCCGCGAGCGCGGTGCGGGCGAGCAGGGCGTCGGCGTCCGGCAGGCCGAGCGCCTCGGCGACGGCGTCCTGGTCGGCGAGCCCGAGCCGCTCCCCGGCGCGGCGGGTGGTCAGGTGCAGGGCGTCCCGGACGTCGAGCAGCAGCGTGGTCGCCGCCCGCACCTGGGCGTGCGGGACGTCGGCGAGCCAGGTGGCGACGACGGCGCCGAGGACGACGACGTCCCGCAGGCCGCCGCGGGCCTCCTTGAGGTCCGGCTCGAGCAGGTAGGCGAGCTCGCCGTGCCGCTCCGCGCGCTCGGTGAGCGTGTCGAGCAGGGCGGGCAGACGGTTGCGGGCACCCCGGCGCCAGTCCTCCCGGAGCGTCTCGCGGGCCCGCAGCACGAGAGCGGCGTCCCCGGCGACCGGCCGCAGGTCCAGCAGCCCGACGGCGGCGGTGACGTCCTGCGCGGCGACCTGCCGGCACTGCGCCACCGAGCGGACCGAGTGGTCAAGCCGCAGGCCGGCGTCCCAGACCGGGTACCACAGGGACTCGGCGAGCGCCGCGACGTCGGGCCCGCGCACCGTCCGACCGTCGTGCAGCAGGACCAGGTCCAGGTCCCCCGCCGGGCCGGCGTCCCGACGGGCGTGCCCCCCGACGGCCGCGAGCGCCACCCCGGCAGGGGGTGGCGTCGCGGCCGCCCAGACGTCCCCGAGCCAGCTGTCGACGAGCGCGGCGAGCGCGTGGCGGCGCCGGCCGCCGGCCTGCGGGTCGCGCAGGTCGCAGCGGGCAGCCAGCTCGAACCGCTCGGCCCGCAGGTCCCGGGAGCCGGCCGGCCGGCTCCCTCGCCCGGCCGGCACCGGTGCGACCCGCACGCCGTCGCCACCAGCTACAGGGCGTCGACGCCGTGCTCGCCGGTGCGGACGCGCACCACGTCCTCGACCGGCACGGTCCACACCTTGCCGTCGCCGATCTTCCCCGTCTGCGCCGCCTTGACGACCACCTCGACGACGTCCGCGACGTCGACGTCGTCGACGAGCACCTCGATGCGGACCTTGGGCACGAGGTCGACGTTGTACTCCGCCCCCCGGTAGACCTCGGTGTGGCCTCGCTGGCGGCCGTACCCGCTGGCCTCGCTGACGGTCAGCCCCTGGACGCCGTACGCCTCCAGGGCCGTCTTGACGTCCTCGACCTTGTGCGGCTTGACGACCGCGGTGACGAGCTTCATGCCGAGACCTCCTCGGTAGACGTGGTGGAGCGGGTGGCCGGCGTGCCACCGGTGCCGGGCCGGAAGCCGCCGGCGCCGAGGCCACCGAAGTCGTAGCCGGACTCCGCGTGCACGGCCTGGTCGATGCCGGCCACCTCGTCGTCGGGGTCGACCCGGAAGCCCATGGTGCGGTGCAGCAGGAGGCCGACGACCAGGGTGACGACGAACGAGTAGGCCAGGACGGCGAGCGCCCCCACGACCTGGCGCCACAGCTGGTCGGCGCCGCCGCCGTACAGCAACCCGTCGACGCCGGCGGGGGCGGCAGCGGTGGCGAGGAAGCCCACCCCGATGGTCCCGACGAGGCCACCGACGAGGTGGACGCCGACGACGTCCAGCGAGTCGTCGTAACCGAAGCGGTACTTCAGGCCCACGGCGAGGGCGCACAGCACGCCGGCGACGGCACCGAGCACGATGGACCCGACCGGTGACAGTGCCGCGGCGGCCGGGGTGATGGCGACCAGGCCGGCCACGACGCCGGACGCCGCGCCGAGCGACGTGGCGTGCCCGTCGCGGATCTTCTCGGTCGCCAGCCAGGCCAGAGCGGCGGCACCGGTGGCCACCAGCGTGTTGACCCAGGCGACGGCGGCGGTGTTGTTCGCGGCGAGGGCCGAGCCGGCGTTGAAACCGAACCAGCCGAACCACAGCAACCCGGCACCGATCATCACCAGCGGCAGGTTGTGCGGCCGCAGGACGTCCTTGCCGAAGCCTCTCCGCTTGCCGAGCACGAGGGCCAGGGCCAGTGCGGCCGCACCGGCGTTGATGTGGACGGCGGTGCCACCGGCGAAGTCGATCGCGGCGAGCTGGTTGGCGATCCAGCCCCCGACGTGCGTGGTCTGGCCGGCGTCGTCGGTGACGGTGAAGTCGAACACCCAGTGCGCCACCGGGAAGTAGACGATCGTCGCCCAGACGCCGGCGAAGACCATCCAGGTGCCGAACTTCGTCCGGTCGGCGATGGCGCCGGAGATCAGCGCGACGGTGATCACGGCGAAGACGGCTTGGAAGCCGACGAAGGCCATCGCGGGCAGGCCCCCGCCCTCCGACGTCGTGTCCTCCATCAGCCCGGCCAGGCCGAGGTACTGGGTCGGGTCGCCGAGCAGGCCGGCGCCCAGGTCGTCGCCGAACGCCATGGAGTACCCGTAGAGCACCCACAGGACGCTGATGAGGGCCAGGGCGCCGAAGCTCATCATCATCATGTTGAGCACGCTCTTGGCGCGGACCATGCCGCCGTAGAAGAGTGCGAGCCCCGGGGTCATCAGCAGCACCAGCGCGGCGCTCGTGAGGATCCAGGCGGTGTCGCCGGTGTTCACCACGGCAACCTCCTGCGAGTCGTGGTCGGGGCCGGCGTCCCGGGCGGTCGTCGTCGTCGACGACGCCGTCGGGTCCGGCCGGCTCTGTCGCAGGAGACGGTGACGGCGCGGTGTTTCCGACGGCGTCCTGTGGTGTTACCGGCAGGTGACGGGTGTGGCCGCCCGGTGAAACCTCTGTTTCGCCCGCCTCACGCGAGCAGGGCGTCGACGAACGCCTCCGGCTCGAACGGGGCGAGGTCGTCAGGGCCCTCACCGAGGCCCACCAGCTTCACCGGCACGCCGAGCTCACGCTGGACGGCGACGACGATGCCGCCCTTGGCGGTGCCGTCGAGCTTGGTCAGGACGATGCCGGTGACGTCGACGACCTCGGAGAACACCTGCGCCTGGCGCATCCCGTTCTGGCCGGTCGTGGCGTCCAGGACGAGCAGCACCTCGTCGACCGGGCCGTGCCGCTCCACCACCCGCTTCACCTTGCCGAGCTCGTCCATCAGCCCGACCTTGTTCTGCAGCCTTCCGGCGGTGTCGATGAGGACGACGTCCGCCTCCACCTCGATCCCGGCCTTGACGGCGTCGAACGCCACCGACGCGGGGTCGGCCCCCTCACGGTCGGACCGGACCGTCGGCACGCCGACCCGCTCCCCCCACGTCTGCAGCTGGTCGGCGGCGGCCGCCCGGAAGGTGTCCGCGGCGCCCAGGACGACGTCCTTGTCCTGGGCGACGAGCACCCGGGCGAGCTTGCCGACCGTCGTCGTCTTGCCCGTGCCGTTGACACCGACGACGAGCACCACCGCCGGGCGGTCGGGGTGCCGCTCGACCGCGAGGGAGCGGTCGGTGTCCGGGCCCACCACGCGCAGCAGCTCCTCGCGCAGCAGGGCCCGCACCTGGTCGGGCTCACGGGCGCCCAGCACGCGGACCCGTTCGCGCAGCCGGTCGACGAGCTCGGTGGCCGGGCCCACCCCGAGGTCGGCGAGCAGCAGGGTCTCCTCGACCTCCTCCCAGGTGGTCTCGTCGACGGTCTCCCGGGACAGCAGGGTCAGCAGCCCCCTGCCGAGGGTGGAGCTCGAGCGGGACAGCCGCTCGCGCAGGCGGACCATCCGGCCCGCCACGGGCGCCGGCCGCTCGACCGTGGGCGCCGCCGGCGCGGACGGCTCGGCGACGTCGGCGTCCGTGGCCGCGGGGGCGTCGAGGCTCGGGGCCTGCACGGTCTCGACCGTGCGCAGCGGGGTGTCCCGCGGCTCCTCGGCGTCGTCGCCGACGCCCGGCCGGTAGTCCACGCCCGGACGTCGCTCGCCGGGCGGGGCGGTCCGGTCGCGGCCGGGCCGGCGGCGCAGCAGGCCGACGAGGACGCCGGCGGCGACGACGGCGAGGGCGACGGCGAAAGCGAT
Organism: Kineosporiaceae bacterium SCSIO 59966; assembly: GCA_020881835.1. Taxonomy (NCBI): domain Bacteria; kingdom Bacillati; phylum Actinomycetota; class Actinomycetes; order Kineosporiales; family Kineosporiaceae; species Kineosporiaceae bacterium SCSIO 59966. The sequence continues at coordinate 907,172 of CP052876.1, read as the reverse complement.
GACGAGCTCGATGGACTCCACGGGGTCCAGCCTTCCAGACGGCCTTCCAGACGGCCTTCCAGACGGTCTTCCAGACGGCCCTGCAGAGAGCCTTCCAGGCGCTTCAGGGGCTGCCGGCGCGGGTCAGCGACGGTGCCGGGGCCCCGGCTCCGGCTCGCCCCACTCCAGGCGGCGGGCCAGCCGGGCCCGCGCGAGGGCGGGAGGCTCCCGGTCGGGGCCGGGTGCCCGGTCACGCAGGTCGATGACGTCGTCCTCGGCGGCCGGTACCGGTGGCGGGTCGGCGACGGCGGTCGCCGAGCGGGTGACCACCGCGGTGGACCCGGCGCGGGTCGCCGCCCGGGCCCGGGTGATGGCCGCCGCGCCGACCGTCGCGGCCTGGCGCCCCGCGGAGACGGTGGTGTCCCGTACCGAGCCGGCACGGGCCCGGACGCCGGTCGCGGCACCACGCAGGGCGCCGCCGCGGTCGCGGGACCCGGCGCGACGGCTCCGGGCCTGCTCCCGGGCCTCGACGGCGAAAGCGCGGGCACGGGCACGTGCCTCACGCACCGCCGCCTCGCCGTCCGGGGTGAGGATCCGCTCCCCCTCCCGCACCCGCGGCACGGCCACCAGCGCGAGCACGACCACGGCGGTGCCGAGGCTCACGAGCATCCCGATGGCGACGACGGTCACGGCACTACGGTGCCTCACCCGCGACCGCCCGGCCACACGGGTCCGGCCCGCGGCCGGGGCGGCTCAGGCGTCCGCGAGCTCGCGCAGCCGCTGGCTCACCACGGTCGTCACCCCGTCGCCGCGCATGCTGACGCCGTAGAGGGCGTCGGCGATCTCCATGGTCCGTTTCTGGTGGGTGATGATGATCAGCTGGCTGGAGGCGCGGAGCTCCTCGAGCAGGGTGATGAGCCGGCCGAGGTTCGTGTCGTCCAGAGCCGCCTCGACCTCGTCGAGCACGTAGAACGGGCTGGGCCGGGCCTTGAAGATGGCCACCAGCAGGGCGACGGCGGTCAGCGAGCGCTCGCCGCCGGACAGCAGGCTGAGCCGCTTGACCTTCTTGCCCGCCGGCCGCGCCTCGACCTCGATGCCGGTCGTCAGCAGGTCGTCGGGGTCGGTGAGCACGAGCCGGCCCTCGCCGCCGGGGAACAGCCGCGGGAAGACCTCCTCGAAGTGGCGGGCGGTGTCGTCGAACGCCTCGGCGAACACCTGCTCGACCCGCTCGTCGACCTGGCGGACGATGTCCAGCAGGTCCTTGCGGGACCGCTTGAGGTCCTCCAGCTGCTCGGTGAGGAACTTGTGCCGCTCCTCCAGCGCCGCGAACTCCTCGAGCGCCAGCGGGTTGACCCGGCCGAGCTGGGCCAGGGCACGCTCGGCCCGGCGCAGCCGCTTCTCCTGCTCGGCGCGCACGAACGGGACGGCGGCGGGCGGCTCGTCCGGCTCCGGGTCCCCGGGAGCCGGCGGCGACGGGGGCACCGGCCGGTGCGGGCCGAACTCCTCGACGAGCACCTCCGGGTCGAGTCCGAGCTCCTCGGTGGCCCGCTGCTGGAGCTGCTCGACCCGGAGCCGCTGCTGGGCGCGGGCGACCTCGTCGGCGTGCACGGAGTCGGTCAGCTCCCGCAGCTCGGCGGCCAGCGTGTCGAGCTGCTCGCGCACCTGCGCGGTCTCGGCGGCGCGCCGGGCCCGCTCGGCCTCGGCGGCGTCCCGGTCGTCGGCGGCGGCCGCCAGGGTCCGCTCGAGCACCCGGAGCGCCGCGGCGGCCCCGACCTCCACGGCGCGCGCCACCTCGGCCTGGCGGCGGCGCTGCTCGGCCCGGCGGGCGGCGCGCTCCGCCGCCTCGCGCTCGGTCCGGGCCGCGCGCTCCAGGGACTCGGCCCGCCCGGACAGGGCCCGCAGCCGCTCCTCACCGGTCCGCAGCGCCAGACGCGCCTCGGTCTCCGCGGTGCGGGCCGCCGCGGCCGCCGCGGCGAGCCGGTCCCGCTCCCCGGTGTCGGGCTCGGCCTCCGCCGGCTCCTCCTGCGCGGCCCGCAGCCGCTCGGTGAGGTCGTGCAGGTCCCGCCGGTCGGCCTCGAGCTGCTCGGTGGCCCGGGCCAGGCTGCTGGTGAGCCGCTCCGCCTCCGCCCGGGCGGCCCGCACCACGGACCCGAGCTGGCCGAGCCGCTCGGCGACCGCCGCGAGCCGGGCGTCGGACTCGTGCAGCCGCTCGAGGGCCGCCTCGACCCGTTCCCGGGCGGCGTCCCGGCGGGCGGTGGCCTCCTGGACGCCGAAGCGGGACCGTTCGGCGCGCCGGACGGCGTCCTGCAGCCGTTCGGTCGCCTCGTCCACCGCCGCCTGCACCTGCAGCCGGCTGGGTGCGGCGGCCGAGCCGCCCCGGGCCGTGGTGACGGACAGCACGTCGCCGGCGGCGGTGACGGCGACGAGGTCGGGCCGGGCGGAGACGACCCGCCGGGCCTCGGCCAGCCCGGGGACGAGGACGTGCCGGGCCAGCAGGCTGCGCACGACGTCGGCCACCGGGGCGCGGCCGGCGACCACGTCCACCAGCGCGACCGTGCCCTCGGGCAGCCCGTCGAGGGAGGGCGCCTCGACCGGCTCGCCGGCCCCGGTCGGGCCGACGAGCAGCCCCGCACGGCCGGCGTCCTGGTCGCGCAGCAGCCGCAGGGCGTCCACGGCGGAGCCGAGCCCGTCGACGGCGACGGCGTCGGCCACGTCCCCGAGGGCGGCGGCGACGGCGTCCTCGTACCCGGCCTCGACGGCGAGCAGGCCGGCCAGCGGACCGAGCAGGCCGGGCAGCTGCTCGCCGGCGGCCAGCAGCGCTCCCGCGCCGTCCTTGCGCTCCAGGCCCATCTCGAGCGCCTCACGGCGCGCCGTCCACGTGGCCCGGTCACGCTCGGCGTCCCGCTCTGCCTCCCGCAGCCGGTCGAGCTCGGCCTCGACGTCCGCCAGCGCGGCGACCGCCGCCTCGTGCTCGGCGTCCAGGTCCTCCTCGCCCTCCTCGACCCCGGCGACCTGCGACTCCACCGCGGTGAAGTCGGACTGCGCGGCCGCGCCCCGGCGCTCGGCCTCGGCGAGGGCGTCGCGCAGCCGCCCGATCTCGCCCTCCGCGGCCTCCACCCGGCTGCGCCGGGCCGCGACCTGCCCGGCGAGCCGGGCCAGGCCCTCACGCCGGTCGGCGGCGGCCCGCAGCCGGGCGGCGACCCGGCGGTCCTCCTCGGTGAGCGCCTGCTCGGCGTCGGTGCGGGCGGTGACGGCGTCCTGCAGGGTGGCGCCGAGCCGGGCCACCTCCTGCGCCAGGGCCGCCTCCTGCGCGCGCACCTCGGCGGCCTGCGCCTCCAGGTCACCGGGGTCCCGGCCGCCTCCGCGCTCCTCGGTGGCCGCGCTGCCGAGCAGACGCAGCCGCTCGGCGGCGAGGGTCGCGGTGCCGCGCAGTCGTTCCCGCAGCGACTGGAGCGCGTAGTAGGTGTCGGCCGCCGCGGCGAGCCGCGGCGAGGCCTCCTGCGCCAGCCGCTCCAGCGTGCCCAGACGGGCCCTGGCCTCCTCCAGCCGCGACTCCACCTCCTGCTGGCGCCGGCGTAGCGCGGTCTCGTCGGCGACCTCCGCCTCGAGGGTCGCGGTGAGCTGGACGAGCTCGTCGGCGAGCAGCCGGGCGCGGGCGTCGCGGACGTCGGCCTGCACGGTCCGGGCCCGACGGGCCACCTCGGCCTGGCGGCCCAGGGGGCCGAGCTGTCGGCGGATCTCCGCGGTGAGGTCGGTGAGCCGGGTGAGGTTGGCCTGCATCGCGTCGAGCTTGCGCAGGGCCTTCTCCTTGCGCTTGCGGTGCTTGAGGACGCCGGCCGCCTCCTCGATGAAGCCGCGGCGCTCCTCGGGGGTGGCCCGCAGCACCGCGTCGAGCTGGTTCTGCCCGACGACGACGTGCATCTCCCGGCCGATACCGGAGTCGGACAGCAGCTCCTGGACGTCGAGCAGCCGGGCGGGGGCGCCGTTGATCGCGTACTCCGAGCCGCCGGACCGGAACATCGTCCGGGTGATCGTCACCTCGGTGTAGTCGATCGGCAGCGCGCCGTCGGTGTTGTCGATGGTGAGGCTCACCTCGGCGCGGCCCAGCGGTGGGCGTCCCGCGGTGCCGGCGAAGATGACGTCCTCCATCTTGCCGCCGCGCAGGCTCTTGGCGCCCTGCTCGCCCATCACCCACGCCAGGGCGTCGACGACGTTGGACTTGCCCGAGCCGTTGGGGCCCACCACGCAGGTGATGCCGGGCTCGAGGCGCAGCGTGGTCGCCGAGGCGAAGGACTTGAAGCCCTTGAGGGTGAGGGTCTTGAGGTGCACGTCTCGGCTCAGTTCTGGTCGACCTGCGGACGGCGGTCACCCTAGCGCCGGGAGGGGACGAAACCGGGACCTTGGACCCTGGTCCCCCGGTCGCGACGCGGCCTAGCGTTTGTCCGGACCTGGCGGCGGCCCGGTCCCGACCCGATCCTGGAGGAGACCGTTGGACGCCCTCGACGTGGCCCGCCTGCAGTTCGGCGTGACGACCGTCTACCACTTCATGTTCGTGCCGCTGACGATCGGCCTGGCGCCGCTGGTGGCGATCCTGCAGACGATGTGGTACCGCACCGGCCAGGCCCGGTACTACCGGCTCACCCAGTTCTTCGGCAAGCTGCTGCTGATCAACTTCGCCATCGGCGTCGTCACCGGGATCGTCCAGGAGTTCCAGTTCGGGATGAACTGGAGCGAGTACTCGCGGTTCGTCGGCGACGTGTTCGGCGCCCCGCTCGCGATCGAGGGCCTCGCCGCCTTCTTCGTCGAGTCGACGTTCCTCGGGCTGTGGATCTTCGGCTGGGACCGGCTGCCGCGCGCGATCCACCTCGCCACCATCTGGGCTGTGGCCGTGGCCACCTGGGCGAGCGCCTACTTCATCCTCGCCGCGAACTCCTTCATGCAGCACCCGGTGGGCGTCCGGTTCAACCCGGAGACGGGCCGGGCCGAGCTGACGAGCATCTGGGAGCTGATGACCAACGTCACCACGCTCGCCGCTTTCCCGCACGTGGTCGCCGGCTCGGTGCTCACCGGGGCCACCTTCATGGCGGCGATCGCGACCTGGTGGATGGTGCGCTCGGCACGCCGCGGGGACCTCGCCGAGGCGCGCGTCTACCGGCCCGCCGCCATCCTCGGGCTGTGGACCATCCTGGTCTCCGGTGTCGCCGTCACGGTGACCGGCGACTGGCAGGCCAAGCTCATGTTCGAGCAGCAGCCGATGAAGATGGCCGCCGCCGAGGCGCTGTGCGACACCGAGACCGGGGCCGGGTTCAGCATCATCGCCGTCGGCGACCTGCAGAACCGCTGCGACGTGCGTCAGCTCACCGTGCCCGGACTGACCTCGTTCATGGCGACCGGGGACCCTGACGCCACCCTCAAGGGAGTGCGCGACCTCCAGGAGGAGTACACCGAGCGGTACGGCGACAACGGGTCCTACGTGCCGATCCTGCCGGTGACGTACTGGAGCTTCCGGCTCATGATCGGGTTCGGGGTGGTGTCAGCCCTGCTGGCCCTGGCGGGCCTGTGGCTCACCCGCCGAGGCCGGGTACCCGACGACGAGCGTCTCGGGCGCTGGGCGCTGTGGGCGATCCCGGCGCCGTTCCTGGCGAACACCGTCGGCTGGATCTTCACCGAGATGGGCCGCCAGCCGTGGGTGGTTGCCCCGAACCCGACCGGGATCGACGGCGTGTGGATGCTCACCCGGGACGGCGTGTCCGGGCACGACGCCTGGGTGGTCTGGGTGTCGCTGATCGCCTTCACGGTCATCTACGGAGCCCTCGCCGTGGTCTGGTTCGGGCTCATGCGGCGGTACGCCGCCCACGGCGCCCCGGTTGAGGACCCGCCCCCGGAGCACCTCGACGAGGGCGACGAGTCCGAGCCCCTGCACTTCGCCTACTGACCTCCGGAGACCGCCGTGGACCTCACCGTCGTCTGGTTCGTGCTCATCGCCGTGCTCTGGCTCGGCTACCTCGTGCTCGAGGGCTTCGACTTCGGCGTCGGCATGCTGCTGCCCGTGCTGGGCCGCGAGGACCGCCGCCGCCGCGTCATGATCAACACCATCGGACCGGTGTGGGACGGAAACGAGGTGTGGGTGATCGTCGCCGGTGGCGCCACCTTCGCCGCCTTCCCGGAGTGGTACGCCACCCTGTTCAGCGGCTTCTACCTGCCGCTGCTGCTCATCCTCGCCGCGCTGATCGTCCGGGGGGTCGCGTTCGAGTGGCGGGGCAAGGTGAACGACGACCGCTGGCGCCGGCGCGCGGACTGGGCCATCATCGTCGGCTCCTACGTACCGGCGCTGCTGTGGGGCGTGGCGCTGGCCAACATCGTCCACGGCGTCCCGATCGACGCGGACAAGCAGTTCACCGGCACCGTGCTCACGCTGCTCAACCCGTACGCACTGCTCGGCGGGCTCACCACGCTGGGACTGTTCGCGCTGCACGGCGCCGTCTTCGTGGCGCTCAAGACCGACGGCCCGGTGCGCGAGGACGCCGGCCGGCTGGCCGAGCGGCTCGCCGTACCGGTGGGCGTCGTCGCGGGCGTGTTCGCCCTGTGGACCCAGCTGGCCTTGGGCAAGACCTGGACCTGGGTCGCCGTCGTGGTCGCAGCCGCTGCCCTCCTCGGCGTGGTGCGGGCGACCCGGGTGCGCCGTGAGGGCCGGGCGTTCGCGCTCACCACCGTCACGATCGCGTCCGCGGTGGTCCTGCTGTTCGGCTCGCTGTTCCCGGCGGTGATGCCCTCGACCACGGACCCGGCCTACTCGCTGACCATCGAGAACGCGTCCTCCAGCCCGTACACCCTCATGGTGATGACCTGGATCGCGGTCGCGATGCTGCCCTTCGTCCTCCTCTACCAGGGTTGGACGTACTGGGTGTTCCGCCGCCGGATCACGCTCGACCGGATCCCCGAGTACACCGGCCTGAAGCCCGACCGGCCCGCGGCCCGGTGAGCGCACCGCTCGACCCGCGGCTGCTGGTCCGGGCCCGGGCGGCCCGCGGCTGGGTGGCGCTCGCCGCCGCGCTCCAGGTCGGCAACGCCGCGCTCGTCGTGGTCCAGGCGTTCCTGCTGGGCGACGCGCTGGCCGGGGTCGTCACCGGGTCGGCCACGGCCGCCTCGGTCGGGACGGCGGTGGCCTGGCTGGTCCTCGTCGTCGGCGCGCGGGCCCTGCTCGCCGGCGCCCAGGAGCGGTTCGCCCACCGGGCGGCCGTGGACGTCGTCGCCGAGCTGCGCGGCGCCCTCGTCGACCACCTCGCGGCGGCCGGCCCGGCGGCGCTGCACGGCAGGACCGCCGCACTGACCACCCTGGCGACCCGCGGCCTGGACGCCCTCGACGGCTACCTCGTGCGCTACCTGCCACAGCTGCTCGCGACCGCCCTGGTGACCCCGGCCCTGCTGGCCGTCGTCCTCACCCAGGACCTGCTGTCCGCGGTGCTCATGGCGGTGACCCTCCCGCTGGTGCCGCTGTTCATGGCCCTCGTCGGCTGGACGACGCGCAGCCGGGCCCGGGTGCGGATGGCGCGGATGGAGCGGCTCGGCGAGCAGCTGCTCGACCTCGTCGCCGGCCTGCCGACGCTGCGGGCCCTCGGCCGCGAGCTCGACCAGGCCGCCCGGGTTCGTGCGGTCGGGGAGGCCTACCGCCGCTCGACCAGCGCGGTGCTGCGCCAGGCGTTCCTGTCCAGCCTCGTGCTCGAGCTGTTCACCACCCTGGCGGTCGCGCTCGTCGCGGTCGGCATCGGGCTGCGCCTGGTCTCCGGTGACCTCGACCTGCGGACCGGTCTCGTCGTCCTCGTGCTCGCTCCCGAGGTGTACCTGCCGCTGCGGATGGTCGGGCAGCACTTCCACGCCAGCGCCGACGGGATCGCCGCGGCCGGGGAGGCCCTCGACGTCCTGGCCGGCCCGGTGCGCCGGGCCGGCACGGTGCCCGCTCCCGCGGTCGGTGGCATCCGGTTCGAGGCAGTGGGCGTCGAGCACCCCGGCCGGGCGGTCACCGCACCCGCGGACCTGGACCTCGAGCTGGTCCCCGGGAGGGTCACCGCCCTCGTCGGCGACAGCGGGGCCGGCAAGTCGACCGCGGTCGAGGTGCTCCTGGGCCTGCGCCGGCCGGACGCCGGGAGGGTGCTCGTCGTGCCGCCGGACGGCGGACCGCCGGTGGACCTGGCCGAGGTGGACCCGGACGCCTGGCGGTCCCGCCTCGCCTGGGTCCCCCAGCGACCCGTCCTCGTCCCCGACACCCTGGCCGGCAACGTCCGGCTCGTCGCCCCTGACGCCACGGACGACGAGGTGCGCGCCGCGGCGGCGCAGGCCGGGCTCGACGAAGTGGTCGACACCCTGCCGGGTGGGTGGCAGACCGCGCTGGGGGCCGGCGGGTCGGGCCTGTCCGCGGGGCAGCGGCAGCGGGTCGCCCTGGCCCGCGCGCTGCTGCGGGTGGCCCGCGGCGCACACGTCGTCGTGCTCGACGAGCCCACCGCCCACCTCGACGCCGGCAGCGAACGGCTGCCCCTGGACGTCATCGCGAGGCTGCGCGACGCCGGGTGCGCGGTCCTCGTCGTCGCCCACCGTCCCGCCCTGGTCGCAGCCGCCGACGACGTCGTGACCGTCCGGGCCGCCGCCGCTGAGCGGGTGCCGGTGTGAGCCCGCGCCCGCGGCGACCGCTGCACGAGGTGCTCGCCGCGCTGGAGGTGGAGCCCCGGCGCGCCGCGGTCGCCGTCCTCGCCGGAGCCCTCGCCCTCGGCAGCGCCGTGGCCCTCACCGGCGTCTCGGCGTGGTTGATCGCCCGGGCCTCGCAGCAGCCGCCGGTGCTCGACCTGACCCTGGCAGTGGTCAGCGTCCGGGCGCTGGGCATCGGCCGCGGGGTGTTCCGCTACCTCGAGCGGGTCGCCGCCCACGACCTCGCCCTGCGCGGGCTCGTCGTGCTGCGCGAGCGGGTGTACCGGTCGCTCGCCACGGCCCCGCCGCAGCGGGTCGCGGCCCTGCGCCGCGGGGAGCTGCTGACGCGGTTCGGCGACGACGTGGACGCCGTCGGGGACGTCGTCGTCCGCGGCATCCTGCCGTTCGCGGTGGCGCTCGTCGTCGGCCTGGGCGCGGTGCTCGCCACCACCCTCGTGCTGCCGGCCGCCGGCGTCGTGCTGCTGGCTGCCCTGCTCGTGGCCGGCGTCGTGGCCCCGCAGCTGGCGGCCCGCTCGGCCACCGAGGCCCTGCGCGGAGCCCAGCAGGCCCGCGAGGCGGTCACCGCCGAGACCGCGGCACTGCTCGACGGGCTCGCCGAGCTCGAGGTGGCCGGTGCGGTCCCCGCCCGGCGGCGTCGGCTGGCGGAGCTCGAGGCTGACCTGGCGCAGCGGCTCGACCGCGCCGCGCGCCCGGCGGCCCTCGCCTCGGCGGTCCAGGTGCTCGCCACCGGGGCGGCCGTCCTGGGCGCGCTCGTCCTGGGCTCTGCGGCGGTCCGTGCCGGCACGCTCGGCGAGGTGTGGCTGCCGGTCGTCGTCCTGCTGCCGCTGGCGGCCGCCGAGGCGGTGGCCCAGCTGCCGGCGGCCGCGACCGAGCTGGTCCGCGGCCGGGACGCGGCGGCCCGCCTGGCGGACCTGCTGGCCGGGCAGGAGACCGGGGCCCCGGTCCCCGCCCGGGTTCCCTCGCCGCGCTCGCACGCCGCGGGAGGGGGCCTGGTCGCCCGTGGGCTGGCCGTCGGGTGGCCGGACGGACCGGTCCTGCTGCGGGGGATCGACCTGGACGTCCCCCCGGGTCGCGTCGTCGCGGTCGCCGGGCCGAGCGGGGAGGGCAAGAGCACCCTGCTGCTCACGCTGGCCGGGCTGCTGCCGCCGCGGGCCGGCACGGTGCACGCCGGGACGGTCCACCTCACCAGTGAGGAGGCGCACGTCTTCGGCACGACGGTGGCCGAGAACCTCCGGCTGGCCGCCGGGGCAGTCCCGGACGCCGTCCTCGTGCGGGCCGTGGAGACGGTGGGGCTCGGCCCGTGGCTGGCCTCCCTGCCCCAGGGGCTGGAGACGGTGCTGGCCAGCGGGGGGACGGACCTGTCCGGCGGCCAGCGCCGGCGGCTGCTCGTGGCCCGGGCGCTGCTGACCGGCGCGACGACGCTGCTCGTCGACGAACCGGCCGAGCACCTGGACCCGGCGTCCGCCGACGCACTCGTCGCGGACCTCGCGGCGGCCTGCCGGGCCGGCGGGCGCGGTCTACTCGTGGTGAGCCACCGGCTCGCCGGCCTGGCGGCCGTCGACGAGGTGCTGCTGCTCGGCGGGGGCCGGGTCGTGGCCCGGGGCCCGCACGAGGTGCTGCTCGGCCGGCCGGACTACCGCGCGGCGGTGGACTGGGAGGCCGGGCAGCTGCGCTGAGCGAGGCTCAGCAGGTGCAGCGGCGGTCCTGCGGGACGCCGGCCATCACCTGGTCGACGTGCATGCCGCAACCGGACCAGGTGATCTTGTTGCACTGACGGCAGACGACGGGGCTGCACATGGCGATCTCCTCCGGGTCGGTGGGACGGTTGTCCGAACAATACCCAGGGGGGTATGCGCGGTCAACCGGAAGCGGTCACCGCTCGACGAAGCCGGCCGGCCGCCCGGTGGCCTCGGCCCACCGGGCGCTGACCCCCGTCACCCGACCGGGCCGCCCGGGCACCGGCCCCTCGAGCCGCGCGAGCAGCTCGGCCAGAGCCGCCGGGGCCCCCTCGGCGACCACCTCGACGCGACCGTCGTCGGTGTTACGCGCGTGGCCGACCAGACCGAGCGCGAGCGCCTGCGAGCGGACCCAGCTGCGGAACCCGACCCCCTGGACGTGCCCGCGCACCACGGCGGTGAGCCGCGCGACGTCCTGCGGTGCGCCCACTCGACCCTCCCTTCGTGATCATGCAGTCCCGGCACAGCGGTGACGAACCCGCTCCGGTCACCAGCGTGCCCGCCGGGGCGGGCGCTGGCACGCCGGGCAGGTGAACGACGAACGGTTCATGAACGGCTCGCGGCGCACGAGCGCTGCACACCTCGGGCAGGGTCGGCCCGCCTGGCCGTAGACCGCCAGCGACCGGTCGAACCAGCCACTGCGCCCGTTGACGTCGACGTAGAGGGCGTCGAAGCTCGTCCCGCCCTGCTGCAGGGCCTCCCCCAGCACCGCCCGGACGTGCCCGAGCAACCCCACGGCGGCGGCGCGGGTCAGGGTGTCCGTGGGCCGGGCGTAGTGCAGCCGCGCGCGCCACAGCGCCTCGTCGGCGTAGATGTTGCCGATCCCCGACAGCAGGGTCTGGTCGAGCAGGGCCCGCTTGACCCCGGTGCGCCGGCGGCGCAGCCGACGCTGCCAGGCCTCGACGTCCAGGTACGGGTCCAGCGGGTCCCGGGCGATGTGCGCGACCTGGTGCGGCAGGGCAGCGGCGGACGGCGTCCCGGCGCCGCCGGTGCCGGCCGGCAGACCGTCCGCGGTGGGCTCGAGGGGGACGACGGCCAGCCCGCCGAACATCCGCTGGTCGACGAACCGCAGCTCGCGCTCGCCGTCCAGGCCCACCCGCACCCGCAGGTGCCGCTCGGCGGGGGCGTCCAGGGGCTGCACCAGCAGCTGGCCGCTCATCCCGAGGTGCACGAGCAGGGCCTCGTCGGAGTCGAGCTGGAGCCACAGGTACTTGCCCCGGCGCACCGCGTCGACGGCGACGGCCCCCTGCAGCCGGGCCGCCAGATCCGCGGGACCGGCCAGGTGGCGGCGCACCGGCCGGGGGTGCAGGACCTCGACGGCGCCGAGCCGGGAGCCGACCACCCAGCGCACGAGGCCGCGCCGCACCACCTCGACCTCGGGCAGCTCGGGCACGGTCTCTAGTCCCGGGCCGGACCGGCCTCGGCGCGCAGTGCGCGCCAGGCAGCCGCGGCGGCCTCCTGCTCGGCCTCCTTCTTGCTGCGCCCGGTCCCCTGACCCCAGGTCGTGCCGCCGACGACGACGACGGCGTGGAAGACCTTGGCGTGGTCCGGGCCCTCCTCCTGCAGCCCGTACTCCGGGACGCCGAGGGCGAGCCCGGCCGTCAGCTCCTGCAGGCTGGTCTTCCAGTCCAGGCCGGCGCCAAGGGTCATCGACGAGGCGAGCAGCGGGTCGACGAGCCGGTGGACCAGGTCCCGGGTGACCTCGATCCCGTGGTCGAGGTAGGCCGCGCCGAGGACGGCCTCGAGGGTGTCGGCGAGGATCGAGGACTTGTCCCGTCCCCCGGTGGTCTCCTCCCCGCGCCCCAGCAGGACGTGCGCCCCGAGGTCCAGCCCGCGGGCGACGTCCGCGAGCGCCCGCATGTTCACCACGGCCGCGCGCAGCTTCGCCAGCTGGCCCTCGGGCAGCTCGGGGTGCCGCCGGTACAGCGCGTCAGTGACGACGAGCCCGAGCACCGCGTCACCGAGGAACTCCAGCCGCTCGTTCGTCGGCAGACCGCCGTTCTCGTAGGCGTAGGACCGGTGCGTCAGGGCACGCTCGAGCAGCCCGCGGTCGATCCGCAGCCCCAGCCGGGCCTGCAGGTCGTCCAGCGGGCTGCTGCCCGGCCCGGCCGAGGCCTGGGCCCCGGCGGCGCCGGTGTGCTGCCGCTCTCCCACCGCGACGCGGTCAGCCGCGCCCGTGCTCCGGACGCAGCGCCTCGACGTAGCTGCGGGTCTTGTAGGCGCCGCAGGCCGGGCACGCGGCGTGCGGCAGCTTCGGCTCCCGGCACCGCGGGCACGTGGTCAGCGTCGCAGCGCTCGCCTTCCACTGGGAGCGGCGGGAACGCGTGTTGCTGCGGGACATCTTCCGCTTCGGGACGGCCACGTCACTTCTCTCTCTCGTCGTTCGTCCGGGCCGGCTGCTCACCGGCCAGGCCCTGCAGCGCCGCCCACCGGGGGTCGACGACGTCGTGCTCGTGCCCCGGCTCGTCGGCGTACCGGGCACCGCACTGCGGGCACAGCCCCGGGCAGTCCGGGGAGCACACCGGCTGGAACGGCAGCGCAGGCACCACCGCGTCCCGGAGGGTGGGCTCGATGTCGAGGAGGTCGCCCTCGAGCTCGCGCACCTCGTCGTCCTCGTCACCGTCCGGTGCCTTGCCCGGGTAGGCGAAGAGCTCCTGGACGTCGACCTCGACGTCCAGGCCGACGTCGTCCAGGCAGCGTACGCACTCGCCGGCGGCGCGTCCGCGTGCCGTGCCGGACACCAGGACACCCTCCATGACGGCCTCGAGCCGCAGGTCCAGCTCGAGGTCGCTGCCCTGGGGGACGCCGATCACGTCGGTCCCGAGGTCCGCCGGCGCCGGCACCGTGCGACGGACCGTGCGCATCGACCCCGGACGGCGACCGAGCTCGACGGTGTCGAGCACGAACGGCGATCTCGGGTCGAGGGCGGCCACGGTCTCCTCACAGGTGTCGGCTCCGGTCGCCCCGGCGGGGGCGCACATGACCCCGGCCCCGACGCGCACAGCGACGAGGCCGACGGGCAAGAGTATCCCAGCGTGCGGGACGGCCCCAAAACGCGGTCAGCCGCGTCGGGCGACGAGCCGGGCCCACACTCCAGGGGGGACCAGCTCGCTGACGTCACCCCCGTGCCCGGCGACCTCCTTGACGAGGCTGGAGGAGACGTGCTCGAACCGGGGGTCCCCCGGCAGGAACACCGTCTCCAGGCCGGTGAGGTGCCGGTTCATCAGCGCCATCGGCAGCTCGTAGGCGAAGTCGGTGCCGCCCCGCAGCCCCTTGACGACCGCCGCGGCTCCGACCCGTCGGCAGTAGTCCACGAGCAGGCCCCCCTCGACGGCCTCGACCCGGACGCCGTCGACCCCCTCGAGCGCCTCGGTGAGCATCTCGACCCGCTCGGGCACCGCGAACATCCCCTGCTTGGCAGGGTTGGCGAGCACGGCGACGACGACCTCGTCGAAGAGCCGAGCGGCACGCCGGACGATGTCGACATGACCGGCGGTGACCGGGTCGTAGGAGCCGGGGCACACGCAGCGGGTCACGGCCGTCACGCTACCGCGCCGCGGCGGCCGGCTCGGCGAACCACAACCGGGTCTCGCCGTAGCGGCGCTCGGCGTAGCGGGCCAGCCCGGCAGGCCACGGCGGCTCGGGACTGCGGGCGCTGCGCTCGACGACGACGACGGCGCCGGCCGCCAGCCACTCACCCGTGACGAGCGCGTCGAGCACGGTCGCCAACGTGGTCTCGGGCAGGTCGTAGGGGGGGTCGAGCAGGACGAGGTCGTAAGGCGCGTCGACGTCGCCGGCCAGGAACGTGGAGACCGCCTGGGCCCGCACCGACACGCCCTCCAGGCCCAGCGCCGCCACGTTGCGGCGGCAGGCCGCCGACGCCGCCGCCGCGGAGTCGACGAGGACGACGTGGGCGGCCCCGCGGCTGGCGGCCTCCAGGCCGAGGGCACCGGAGCCGGCGTACAGGTCCAGCACCCGTGCGCCTTCGAGGACGTCCTCGTGCTGCAGTCGCGAGAACAGGGCCTCCCGGACCCGGTCGGCGGTCGGGCGGGTCGCAGCGCCGCGGGGCACGGCGAGCCGCCGTCCCCGGGCGCGTCCGGCGACGATCCGGGTCATCCACGCTCCAGGAACGCCTGCCGGTCCTCGCCGAGGACGGTCGCCAGGGCGGCCGCGAGCTCGGGGTAGCCGGTGAGCTCGGGGTCGGCGGCGACGATCTCGGCGGCGTCCCGGCGGGCCTGGGCGATGACCCCCTCGTCGCGGCGCAGCCGGAGCTTCCGCAGGGACGAGCGGCCACCGGACTGCGCGGCCCCGAGCACGTCACCCTCACGGCGCTGCTCGAGGTCGATCTCGCTGAGCCGGAAGCCGTCGGTGGTGCCGGCCACGGCGTCGACGCGTGCGAGGGTCGCGGCCGGCGCAGGGCCGGTGACGAGCAGGCACAGGCCGGGGGCGCTGCCCCGACCCACCCGGCCACGCAGCTGGTGCAGCTGGGAGACGCCGAACCGGTCGGCGTCCAGCACGACCATGGTCGTGGCGTTCGGGACGTCGACGCCTACCTCGACGACCGTGGTCGCGACGAGCACGTCGACGTCGCCGGCAGCGAACGCCGCCATGACGGCGTCCTTCTCCTCCGCGCCGAGCCGGCCGTGCAGCACCTCGATCCGCAGCCCGGCCAGGTCCGGGTGGGCGCGCAGGGCGGTGACGACGTCGAGGGCGGCGACCCCGGGGCGACGGGCCGGGGCACCGGTACCCGGGCCGGCGTCGTCCTCCTCTGGGGGCGGTGCGTCGTCCGGGGCGTCCTCGCCCCCGATCCGGGGGCAGACCACGTACGCCTGGTGACCGGCGTCCACCTCTTCGCGCACCCGCTGCCAGACCCGCCGCACCCACCGCTCGTTGGCGTCCTGGACGACGTGCGTGCGAATCGGCTGCCGGCCCGCCGGCAGCTCGGTCAGCGTCGAGAGCTCCAGGTCGCCGAAGACGGTCATCGCCACCGTGCGGGGGATCGGCGTCGCGGTCATCACGAGCACGTGCGGCGGCGCGCCGGCCTTGGCGCGCAGGGCGTCCCGCTGCTCCACCCCGAACCGGTGCTGCTCGTCGACGACGACGAGCCCGAGGTCGGCGAACTCGACGTGCTCCTGCAGGAGCGCGTGGGTGCCGACGACGATCCCGGCGGCGCCGCCGGCGATGTCGAGCAGGGCGGCCCGCCGAGCAGCGGCCGGCATGGCGCCGGTGAGCAGGGCGACCCGGGTGGCGCGGTCGTGACCGCCGAGCATCCCGCCGGCGGCCAGGTCGCCGAGCATCGCGGTGATCGACCGCTGGTGCTGCACGGCGAGCACCTCGGTCGGGGCGAGCAGGGCGGCCTGCGCGCCGCCGTCGACGACCTGCAGCATGGCGCGTAGTGCGACGAGGGTCTTGCCGGAGCCGACCTCGCCCTGCAGCAGCCGGTGCATCGGGTGCGGGCGGGAGAGCTCGGCAGCGATCGTGTCGCCCACCCGGCGCTGGCCGGCGGTCAGGGTGAAGGGCAGCCGGGCGTCGAAGGCCGCGAGCAGCCCGTCGTCGCGCGGCGGGTACGCCGAGGCGGGCAGGACGGCGGCGGCGGCCCGGCGCCGGGCCAGGGCCGTCTGCAGCAGGAACGCCTCCTCGTAGCGCAGCCGGCGCTCCCCTCGTTCGACCTGATCGAGGTCGGTGGGCCGGTGGACCAGGTGGAACGCGTCGAGCAGGGACGGCAGCTGGTCCCGCTCGCGCAGCGCCACCGGCAGCGGGTCCGGGACGTCGTGCGGCTCCAGGGTGTCGAGCACGACGTGCACGGAGCGCTCGATGCTCCAGGTCTGCAGGCGTGCCGAGGCCGGGTAGATCGGCAGCGGCTGCCCGGCGAGGGCCTGCGCCTCGTCCTCGGCGAGCGCGCCGGGCAGCGGCTCGAAGTCCGGGTGGGTCAGCTGCAGCTGATCCCGGTAGGACTCGACCTTGCCGGAGAACAGGGCGGTCGTCCCAGGCCGCAGCTTCGCGGTGAGCAGGTCGGCCATGTACTCGTGCCGGTAGAAGAACGTGAGCCGGACGCGGCCTCGGCCGTCGGTGACGACGGCCTCGCCGAGCCAGCCCGGTCGGTTGCGCATCCGACGGGTGGTGACGGAGACGACCTCGGCGACCACGGTGACGTGCTCCCCCTCCACCAGCGACCCCAGGTCGGTGAGCTCGCCGCGGTGGGCGTACCGACGCGGGTAGTGCCGCAGCAGGTCACCGACGGTGCGCAGCCCGAGCGCCGACTCCATCGCCTTCGCGGTCCGCGGCCCGAGCACCCGGGTGAGGGACTCCTCCATCCGCGACATGCGCTCAGCCTGTCACCCGGCACCCACGACGGAGCGGCGCACCCGCGGCCTGCCGGCGCCGGTTCACTCGACGCCGACGAGCAGCGGGTAGCGCTGCTGGCCGCCGTCGACGACCTGCACCTCGACGTCCGGGCGGTCCGCGCAGATGGCGCCCCGGACGGCGGGCACGAGGTCGTCCGGCGCACCGTCACCGGTGACCAGGGTGACGAGCTCGCCACCCCCGGACAGCAGCCGGCGCAGGACGTCGACGGCGACGGCCACCAGGTCCTCGCCGATCAGCGCGAAGTCGCCGTCCACAACGCCGAGCACGTCCCCGGGCCGGCACCGGCCTGCCGAGGTGATCGCCTCCCGGGCGGCCACGGTCACGGCACCGTGCCGGGTCCCGGCGGCGGCGGCCGACATCGCCAGGACGTCCTCCTCGGGATCGCGACCCGGGTCGTGCACGGCGACCGCGGCCAGGCCCTGCACCTGGGTGCGGGTCGGCAGGACGACCGCCTGCACCCCCTGCGCCCGGGCCTGCTCGGCGGCCGCCTGCGCCACGGCGAGGGTGTCCGGGTCGTTGGGCAGGACGACGACCGTGCGGGCGCCGGCCGCGCGGACGGCCTCGAGGACCTCCGCGGTGGACACTCGGTGCCCGGCGGCGGGCCGGACGGCGAGGGCCCCGGCCTGCTCGAAGGCACCCGCCAGGCCCGGACCGGCGGCGAAGGCCACCACCGTGAGCGCCCTGGGCCGGGCCGGGGAACGCGCCGCCACGCCGGCGGTCCGGCGCACCTGCTCGGCGAGGTGGGTGATCCGGACCTGCCGGGGACGCCCGGCGTCGATACCGACCTCGACCGCGGCCCCCGGGTCGTCGGTGTGCACGTGCACGTTCCACAGGCCGTGGCCACCGACGACGACGAGGGAGTCGCCGAGGGAGCGCAGCCGTTCGCGCAGAGCCGGGATGGCCGCGTCGTCGGCCTCCAGGAGGTACATGACCTCGGAGCCGAAGGAGTCGTCGTCATCGTCATCGTCGTCGTCCCGGGCGCGGGCACACCCCTGGGCCGCCTGCGAGGCCGCCGAGCCCGCCGGCACGACCGCGGCCGGTAGCTCGCCAGGGCGTCCAGGGCGGCCCGCGACGACGTCCTGCAGGGCCTCGAGCAGGACGAGCAGCCCGGCACCGCCGGCGTCGACCACACCGGCGGCGGCGAGGACCGGCAGCTGCTCAGGAGTCCGGGCGAGCGCCGCCCGCGCGGCGTCGACGACCTCGGTCACGAGCTCGTCCAGGGTCCCGGCGCTGCCGGCGGCGGCGTCCGCGGCCGCCCTCGTCACCGACAGGATCGTGCCCTCCACCGGGTCCGCCACGGCGACCCACGCCTCGGCGTCCGCCCGGCGCAGAGCCCGGCGGACGACGTCCGGGCCTGCCTCGTCATGGCCGGCGAGCTCCTCCGCCCAGCCGTGCAGGAGCTGGGCGACGATGATCCCCGAGTTGCCGCGCGCCCCGAGCAGGCATCCTCGGGCGTACGCCGCGCTGACCTCGCCGAGCGAGGCGCCGTCCGGCAGGGCCTGCACCTCGGCGAGACCCTGGACGACGGTGAGGTGCAGGTTGGTGCCGGTGTCGCCGTCCGGGACGGGGTAGACGTTGAGGGTGTCGATCTGCGCCCGCATCGCCTCGAGTGCGCCGGCGGCGGCGGAGGCCCACCGCCGGGCGGCAGCGGCGTCGAGTACCGCCAGCGGTGCCGTCACGCGGGTCTCCCTCCTGCAGTCCGGGGCAGGATAACGAGCAGGTCGGCCGCCGCGACCTGGTCGGTTCGGGCCAGCGGGTTTGGGACAGCGGACGACGCTCGGCTACCCTTGCGGGGTTGCCCGGCCACCCGGGTACGTCCGCGCGTCCGCCGGGCGGACACACATCCGTGCACGACGCCACCACCGCCGGTGGCACCAAGACCTGTCAGGAGAGAACCCGTGGCTGCCAACTGCGACGTCTGCGGCAAGGGGCCGGGCTTCGGTCACAACATCTCGCACTCGCACCGTCGCACGAAGCGGCGCTGGAACCCGAACATCCAGCGGGTCCGCGCGATGGTCGGGTCCACCCCGAAGCGGCTCAACGTGTGCACCTCGTGCCTCAAGGCCGGCAAGGTCACCCGCTGACCCGCTCCCCCTCGTCACCCTGACCGGGCCTCGCCCACCCGCCACCCCCGTCGTGATCATGCAATCCCGCCACCCCGCACGACCCCGTCGTGATCATGCAATCCCGCCACCCCGCACGCCCCCGTCGTGATCATGCAGTCCCGCCACCCCAGCCCCTCCCGCCGCCGGCAGAGTGCTGGGTTGTAGGCCCGACACGCCGGCACAGCGGGGACGAATCCAGCATCGTGTAGCCGACCCCCGGTCGTCGGGCGGTGGGCAGCTGGGGCCTACCTTCATCGCCGCGAGGTGCGCCACTCGACGTGTCGCCCCGCGGCCGAAGGGCCTGCATGAACGCCCCATGGCCGCTGGCGGCCACCTCGAGGGGCGAAGGCTGGTCCTGGTTGCCGTGTCAGCCCATGCCGCGTCGCGCGCCTCCACCACAGAATGCTGCGCTCAGCACGGCTCGACCGGCGTGTCGCGCCACCAACCCAGCATTCTGCGAGCCGGTGGGTGGCGGGATTGCATGATCACGACGGGGTTGTGCGGGGTGGCGGGATTGCATGATCACGAGGGGGTTGTGCAGGGTGGCGGGATTGCATGATCACCGAGGGGGTGTTCGGCTGATCACCGCGGGGTGAAGTGGTCCCAGCCGGCAGCACCGTCGGGGGGCGGCGCGCCGTCGAGGAGCACCGACCCGGGCGGGGACGCCGCAACGACCCGGCCGACGACGTCGAAACCCGGTGGCAGCGCCGTCCCCGACGGGAAGCAGGCGGCCAGCGCGTGGTCCTCGCCCCCGGTGAGCACCGCCCGCAACGCCTCGGACCTCCCCCGCTGGGTCCCGCCGTCCGCACCGTCGTCCGCGAGCCGGGCCAGCGGTCCCACCAGGGGGTCGACGTGGACGGCCAGGTCGCTGCGGTCCAGGTCCACCCCGACCCCGGACGCCGCGGCGACCCGGGACAGGTCCAGCAGGAGACCGTCGGAGACGTCGATCATCGCGGTGGCCCCGGCCAGCGCGGCCGCCGGACCGGCGGCCAGCGGAGGCCGCGGTCGCAGGTGCGTGGCCACGAGGTCAGCGCCGTCCCCCGGGCGCCCGGAGCGGAGCAGGGCGAGACCGGCGGCGGACCGGCCCAGGGTCCCGGCCACGGCGACGACGTCCCCCGGCCGGGCGCCGTCCCGGCGGACGGGCGAGCGACCCTCCAGGTCTCCGAGCACGGTCACCGAGACGACCACCTGCGCCGCCGCGGACAGGTCCCCGCCGACGACGCCGACGCCGTGCGGGCCGCACGCGGCGGCGAGCCCCCGGGCGAGGTCCTCGGCCCAGGCGACCGGCAGGCGGCCCGGAGCGGCGAGTCCGACGACGAGGGCCGTCGGCACGGCTCCCATCGCCGCGACGTCGGCGAGGTTCTGCGCCGCGGCCTTCCACCCGACGTCGGCGCCGGTGGACCAGTCCCGGCGGAAGTCCTCCCCCTCGACCAGCACGTCGGTGCTGACGACGACCCGGCCGTCGGGCGCAGCGACGACCGCCGCGTCGTCGCCCGGTCCGAGCAGGGTGCTCTCCCCGGCGGGCAGCAGCGCCACGATCCGGCTGAGCACGCCCGCCTCGCCGAGGTCGTCCAGGCGCGGGCCGTCCTGCACGTGGGCCTCCGTCCTGCCGGTCAGCGCAGCGGACACGGTAGCGTGCGACCGCACCGGACCCGGTGACGAGACGAGCACGACCGAGGAGGACGCCGTGGTGGTTCAGGCCTACGTTCTGGTCCAGACCGAGGTGGGCAAGGCCGCCGAGGTGGCCGCGGAGATCGCGGGACTGCCCGGCGTGGTGCTGGCCGAGGACGTGACCGGCCCGTACGACGTCATCGCGCGGGTGGAGGCCGCGACGGTGGACGAGCTCGGGCCGCTCGTGATGTCGAAGATCCAGGGCGTCAAGGGCATCACCCGCACCGTCACGTGCACCGTCGTCCACGCCTGACCCTCGCCGCGGGGGCGCTCGCGACGCTCGTGACGCTGACGGGCTGTGCCTCGGCGGTCCCGGTGGAGGCGGCTCCCGAGGCCGCCGACCCGCTGTGCGCCGAGGTCATGGTGTCACTGCGCTCCGGAAGCCTGGACGAGCTCGCCGACCGCCCCCGCCGGGACACCACCGCGCAGTCGACCGCGGCCTGGGGCGACCCACCGGTGCTGCTGCGCTGCGGCGTACCCACCCCCGGGCCCACGACCGACGCGTGCGTGCGCGTGGACGGCGTGGACTGGGTGCTCGACGACTCCGGTGAGCGCCCGGTGTTCACGACCTACGGCCGCGTGCCCGCCGTGGAGGTGTCGTTCCCGCCGGAGGACACCTCCGGCTCCGAGGCCGTGCTCGTCGAGCTGGGACCGCTCGTCGAGCAGCTCCCCCAGGTGCGCGAGTGCCTGTGACCCGCCCGTGAGCCGGCCGTGAGCCCGGCCGGGCGGCGTTCTAGCGCAGACCGTTCTAGCGCAGACCGGTGGGACGTCGCAGGGCCAGGGTGAGCAGGCGGTCCACGAGTCCGCGGTAGTCCAGTCCGGTGGCCTGCCACATCCGCGGGAACATCGACACCGGCGTGAACCCGGGCATGGTGTTGATCTCGTTGACGACGAGTCGGCCGTCCGCGGTGAGGAACAGGTCCACCCGGGCCAGACCCTCGCACCCCATCGCGGTGAACGCCCGGACGGCGAGCTCGCGGACGGCGTCCGAGGTGCCCGGGGGCAGGTCGGCCGGGCAGTCCAGCCGGACGGCGCCGTCCTCGGCCAGGTACTTGGCGTCGAAGTCGTAGAACTCGTGCCGCTCACTGGTGACGACGATCTCTCCGGGCAGGGACGCCGCCGGCGGTCCGCCGTCCGGGTCCTCCAGGACGCCGCACTCGATCTCGCGGGCCTGCAGGCCTGCCTCGACGACGACCTTGGGGTCGTGCTCGGCGGCCGTGGCGACCGCGGCGTCCAGTCCCTCCGGGCCGGCCACCCGGGTGATGCCGATCGAGGAGCCGGCGCGGGCCGGCTTGACGAAGACGGGGTAGCCGAGCGCGTCGACGCGCGCCCGGCAGGCCGCCCGGTCGGTGTCCCACTGCCCCGGCAGCAGCACCGTGTGCGCTCCGACCGGTAGCCCCGACCCGGCGAGCACGAGCTTCATGTAGTGCTTGTCCATGCTCAGCGCCGACGACAGCACACCGGACCCCACGTACCGGACGTCGCCGAGCTCGAGCAGGCCCTGCACCGTGCCGTCCTCCCCGTACGGGCCGTGCAGCAGGGGCAGGACGACGTCGACGGCGCCCAGTGCGCGCGGCACCTCGCCGGGTTCCAGGACGACGAGCTCGCGCTGTCCGGTGGACAGCGGGACGACGACGTCCCCGCCCTCCGCAGGCACCTCGGGCAGCCGCCCGCCGGTGATCTCCCAGCGGGCGGGGTCGTCGGCGGCGAGCACCCACCGGCCGGTCCGGGTGACCCCGATCGGGACGACGTCCCACCGGGTCCGGTCGATCGCGCGCAGGACGCCGGCAGCCGTGACACAGCTGATCGCGTGCTCGGAGGAGCGGCCACCGAAGACCACGGCGACCCGGGCACGGCGACCGGCAGGGCCGGGGGTGACGGAGGCGCTCATCGGAGCCGGACCCTATCGGTCCGCGGCACTACGCTCCGGCAGGTGGATCCCCGCTGGAGCCCGGCCACCCGGGCCGTCGTCGCCGGTCGCCCACCGCGGCGGCCGGACGCCCCCCTGACCTCCCCGCCGGTGCTGTCCTCGACGTTCGTCGCCTCCGAGGACCCGGCTGCGCGGGGCTACGGCCGGTACGCCAACCCGACCTGGGAGGACTTCGAGTCGGCGCTCGGCACCCTCGAGGGCGGCACCGCGGTGACGTTCGCCTCCGGGATGGCCGCGGTGTCCGCGGTGGTGGAGGTCGCGCTGGCGCGCCGCCGTGCCACCGGCGACGCCGCGCCGGCCGGAGCGGCCAGGGAGGCAGGACCGGGCGCGGCGCCGGTGGTCGTCGTGCCCACTGCCGCGTACAACACCACTTTGGCGCTGCTCGACGAGCTCGCCGCCGCCGACCGCATCACCGTGCGCCGGGTCGACGTCACGGACGCCGAGGCGGTCACCGCGGCCCTGGACGGCGCGGCCCTGCTGTGGCTGGAGTCACCGACGAACCCGATGCTCGAGGTCGCTGACGTGGCAGCCTGCTGTGCCGCGGCGAGGCGACACGGGGCGACCGCGGTCGTCGACAGCACCTTCGCCACCCCGCTGCGGCAGCTGCCCCTCGCCCTCGGCGCAGACGTCGTCGTGCACTCTGCGACGAAGCTGCTCGCCGGTCACTCCGACGTCCTGCTCGGCGCCGCGGTGACGGCCGACCCCGACCTGGCCGCCGCCCTGCGCCGGCACCGGACCGTGCACGGCGCCGTCCCCGGGCCCTGGGAGGTGTGGCTGGCGCTGCGCGGGCTGCGTACGGTCCACCTGAGGGTGGACCGCGCCGAGGCCAGCGCCCGAGAGCTGGCGCAGCGCCTGCGCGGCCACCGGGCCGTGGAGCGGGTCCGGTACCCCGGCTGGGGCACGATGGTCTCGGTCGAGGTCCGTGGCGGCGCGCAGGCCGCCGACCGGGTCGTCGCGGGCGTCGCGCTCTGGGTGCCCGCTACGAGTCTGGGCGGTGTGGAGTCGACGCTGGAGCGCCGCCGTCGGCACGCCGCCGAGCCACCCGTCGTCCCGGAGTCCCTGGTCCGCCTGTCCGTCGGTGTCGAGGACGTCGAGGACCTGTGGGCAGACCTGCGAGCGGCTCTCGACGACGCCGCCGGCTGAGGGCCTCAGTCCAGCTCGTGCTTGCGGGCCCGGGACAGCAGGGCCCCGGCCATGTCGTGCACCGGCATCCCGGAGTGGAGCACCCGGACGACGAGCTCGACGATCGGCACCTCGACACCGGCGGAGCGGGCCAGGTCGAGGACGGACCGGCAGGAGTTCACACCCTCGGCGGTCTGCCGGGTGCCGGCCAGGACCTCCTCGACGGACCGCCCGCGACCGAGGTTCACCCCGACCGTCCGGTTGCGGGACAGCGGTGACGCACACGTCGCGACGAGGTCCCCCAGGCCGGCCAGGCCGGCGAACGTGGCCGGGTCGGCGCCGAGCGCGGCACCGAGCCGGGCGGTCTCGGCCAGTCCGCGGGTGATGATCGACGCCTTGGTGTTGTCCCCGTACCCGAGCCCCTCGGCGATCCCGACGGCCAGCGCGATGACGTTCTTCACCGCCCCGCCCAGCTCCACCCCGACGACGTCGGTCTGGGTGTAGGGGCGGAAGTACGGCGCCGAGCACGCCTGTGCCACCCGGTCGGCCGCGGCGTGGTCGGTGCAGGCGACGACCGTCGCGGTCGGCTGGTGGGCGGCGATCTCAGCGGCCAGGTTGGGCCCGGAGACGACGACGACGCGCTCGGCGGGGACGGCGGCGACCTCGTGGACGACCTCGCTCATCCTCAGGTGGGTGCCGAGCTCGACGCCCTTCATGAGGCTGACGACGAGCGCGTCCTCGGCGATGAGGTCCTTCCACGCGCCGAGGTGCTCCCGCAGGGACTGCGACGGTACGGCGAGGACGACGATGTCGGCGTCCGCGAGGGCCTGCGCGGGGTCGGTGCCGGCGCTGATCGTCGCGGGCAGCTCGACGCCGGGCAGGTAGTCACCGTTGCGGTGGCGCCGGGTGATGTCCTGGCAGACCTCGGGACGCCGTCCCCACATCCGGACCTGGCAGCCGGCGTCGGCGAGGACCATCGCGAACGTCGTCCCCCAGCTGCCGGTGCCCAGGACCGCCGCGCGGGTCGTCATCGCCGGCGCCTCCTCGGGTTGCCGGTGCGCGGCGCCGGGTGCTGGCGGGGGTCCCAGCGGCGGGGCGGGGCCTGCTCGCCGCGCATCTCCTCGAGCAGCCCGACGATCGCCGCGGTGATCGCGTCCGTCGCCTCCCGCAGCGTCCTCTGGTCCAGGGGGCGCCCCTGCCACTGGCTGAGGTCGACCGGCGGACCGGCCCAGACGTGGACCGTGCGACGGGGCCACAGCCGCGGCCGGCGCCCGTACGGGGGCAGGATCTCCTGGGGTCCCCACTGGGCGACCGGGACCACCGGGCAGCCGGTGGTCAGGGCGACCCGGGCGGCCCCGGTCTTGCCGACCATCGGCCACAGGTCCGGGTCACGGGTCAGCGTCGCGTCGGGGTAGATCCCCACGCACTCCCCGGCCCGGACGGCGTCCACGGCGGCCGACAGCGCCCGGGCGGCGTCCGCGCTCTCCCGGTAGACGGGGATCTGGCGGGCGCTGCGGAGGATGGAGCCGACCACCGGGATGCGGAACACCGACTCCTTGGTCAGGAAGCGCACCGGGTGGCCGTTGTCCCACAGGAAGTGCGCGAGGGTGAACGGATCGACGTGCGAGAGGTGGTTCGACACGACGACGAAGCCGCCGTCGGCCGGCAGGTGCTGCGCACCCCGCCAGTCCCGGCGGGTGAGGGCCGTCAGCAGCGGCCGGACGATCGCGACGGCGACCAGGTACCCGCCACCTGCTGCGCGCCTGGGCACCCGGGTCCTCCTGGGATCGCTGCTGCCGGCGGTCGGCCGGCGCCCGGCGGCTGGCCGGGCCGGGCGCCCATCCTGGCACGCGTGCGACGATCTCCGGCGTGCGCACCCCGTCGAGCCGCTGGCGCGTCGTGCTGCCGGTCAAGGGCGGCCGGACGGCGAAGTCGCGGCTCGCCGGGGACGCCGCGGCACGGCGGCAGCTGGCGGAGGCGGTCGCCCTGGACACTCTGGCAGCGGTCCTGGGGTGTCCTGCCGTGGACGACGTCGTCGTCGTGACCGGCGACGCCCGGGCGGCGGCCGCGGTCACCGCAGCCGGGGCACGCGTGGTCGACGAGTCCGTCCCGGGGGCGGGTCTGGACGCCGCGGTGCAGGACGGTCTGGCCGTCCTGCCGGACGCACCGCTCGCCGTCCTGCTCGCCGACGTGCCCGCGCTGCGTCCCGGGGACCTGTCCACCGCCCTGGACGGTGCCGCAGGGCTGCTCGCCGCCGGTGCGCCGGCCGTCGTCGTCCCGGACGCCGAGGGGACCGGCACGGTGCTCCTGGCGGCGCCAGGGCCGCGGGGCCTGCGGACGGCGTTCGGTCCGGGCTCGGCCGCAGCGCACGAGGCGCTCGGCGCCGTCCGGTTCGAACCGGACCTGCCCCGCCTGCGCCGCGACGTGGACACCCCCGCCGACCTCGAGCAGGCGCTGACCCTGGGGGTGGGACCGCGCACCGCTCAGCTGTCCGTGGGCCGGCAGCCCGCCTGACTAGGCTGTCGGCGTGCAAGCGACGGTGCTGCGCTACGACCGCGATGACGCGACGGGTGCGTGCGTCCTCGACGACGGCGTGGAGCTCGACCTCGCACCGGGGGCCCTCGACGGCAGCGGGCTGCGCCACCTGCGACCCGGGCAGCGGGTCACGGTGACGGTGAGCGGCCCGGTCGGCGCACGGCGCGTCGACAGCGTCCGGATCCTCGGGGTCAGCCCGTGAGGACCGGCGCCTCCTCGTAGCTGAAGTCCGCGCCGAGCGCGGTGAGCTTGGCCGAGAAGTGCTCGTAGCCACGGTCGATGATGTCGATGCCGTGCACCCGGGAGGTTCCCTCGGCGGCGAGTGCGGCGATGAGGTGGCTGAACCCGCCGCGCAGGTCCGGGACGACGATGTCGGCGCCCCGCAGCGGCGTCGGGCCGGAGATGACCGCGGAGTGCCGGAAGTCCTGGCTGCTGAAGCGGCAGGGTGCCGACCCGAGGCACTCGCGGTAGACCTGGATGGTGGCGCCCATCCGCTGCAGCGCCTCGACGAAGCCGAACCGGTTCTCGTACACGGTCTCGTGCACGATCGACAACCCGCTGGCCTGGGTGAGGGCGACGACGAGCGGCTGCTGCCAGTCCGTCATGAAGCCCGGGTGGACGTCGGTCTCCAGGGCGATCGAGTTGAGCTGGCCGCCGGGGTGGAAGAAGCGGATCCCGTCGTCGTCGATGTCGAAGGCGCCGCCGACCTTCCGGAAGACGTTGAGGAACGTGAGCATCGGCTGCTGCTGCGCGCCGATGACGTGCACGTCGCCACCGGTGGCGAGCGCCGCGCACGCCCACGACGCGGCCTCGATCCGGTCGGGCAGGGCGCGGTGGGTGTACCCGGTGAGCCGGTCCACGCCTTCGATCCGGATCACCCGGTCGGTGCCGACGCTGATGACCGCGCCCATCTTCTGCAGCACGGCGATGAGGTCGGCGATCTCGGGCTCGATGGCGGCGTTGCGCAGCTCGGTGACTCCCTGTGCCCGGACCGCGGTGAGCAGGACCTGCTCGGTCGCCCCGACGCTGGGGTAGGGCAGCTCGAGACGGGTGCCGCGCAGCGGGCGGGGTGCGCTGATCCAGATGCCCTGGGTGCGCTTCTCGACGACGGCCCCGAACTGCCGCAGGACGTCGAGGTGGTAGTTGATCGGCCGGTCACCGATGCGGCACCCGCCGAGGTCGGGGATGTGCGCCTCCCCGAGGCGGTGCAGGAGCGGTCCGCAGAACAGCACCGGGATCCGACTGGCTCCGGCGTGCGCGTCGATGTCCGCGACGTGGGCCTGCTCGACGTTGGCCGGGTCGAGGAGGAGCTCACCGTCCTCGTCGCCGACCGAGACGTCGACGCCGTGCAGCTGGAGCAGACCCGTGACGACGGACACGTCGCGGATCGCCGGCACGTTGCGCAACCGGCTCGGCGTGTCCCCGAGCAGGCTGGCGACCATCGCCTTGGAGACGAAGTTCTTCGCGCCACGGACCTGGATGCTGCCGGTCAGCGGACGACCGCCGTCAACGGTCAGGACGGTGCTCATAGGTTCCCATCATCGGGTGCTGCGAGGACCCCGGCACGGCCGCCGGAGCACCTCCATCTTGCCCCACCCGGGGACGGGACGCCGCGCCGGCGGCTCGGGTGCCGGCGCGACCCGGGGCCGGTCCT
Organism: Kineosporiaceae bacterium SCSIO 59966; assembly: GCA_020881835.1. Taxonomy (NCBI): domain Bacteria; kingdom Bacillati; phylum Actinomycetota; class Actinomycetes; order Kineosporiales; family Kineosporiaceae; species Kineosporiaceae bacterium SCSIO 59966. Next base: position 879,374 of record CP052876.1, on the reverse strand, counting down.
CCGCGGAGAGGACCGCCCCGGTCGGCAACGCGGTGGTCAGGACCGGCTGGTCGTCGTCCGCGCAGTGGAGCGCGCCGTCGTCTTCTTCGCGGCGGTCGTCTTCTTGGCGGCCGTCGTCTTCTTGGCAGCCGTCGTCTTCTTCGCGGCCGTCGTCTTCTTGGCGGCCGTCGTCTTCTTCGCCGGCGTGCTCTTCTTCGCGGCCGGCGTCCTGGCTGCCGTCGCGGTCTTCTTCGCCGCCGTCTTCTTCGTCGCTGTGGCCTTCGTCGCTGTGGTCTTCGTCGCCGTGGTCTTCTTCGCCGGTGTCGTCTTGCTCGCCGTCGTCGACCTGCTCGCGGGGGTGGCCTTCTTGGCGGCGGTCCTCGTCGCCGGGGTCCGCGAGGTCGTGCTCCTCGCCGCCGTACCGGAGGACGGCGTCGCCGACGTCGTCGCGGCCCCACGGGTGGTCGCGGCCTTCGCCGTCCCGGCCGCTGCCCGTGCCTGCTTCGGCAGCGTGCTCGGCTTGGCGACGAATCCCTTGAACGCCGAGCCGGCCTTGAAGCGGGGCACCGACGTCTTCTTGATCCGCACGGTCTCACCGGTGCGCGGGTTGCGACCGGTGCGGGCTGCACGGGCAGCGCGCTCGAAGGTGCCGAAGCCGCTGATCGCGACCCGCTCGCCCTTCGCGACGTTCCGCACGATGGTGTCGATGACGGCGTCCACGGCCTCGGCCGCGGCCTTCCTGCTGCCCAGTCGCGCCTCGAGGGCCTCGACCAGCTGTCCCTTGTTCACTGCTTCCCCTCCGATGAACGCGGCAGGGCGGGCGCCCGGCTCGAGGGGGACGCTACGACGTCGCGGTGATCTTCGCCACCACATCCGGCCGAGGAACCTGTTGTGTCGCAACGCCTCGACAGGGGGCCGGCGAAGACGTCACCGAGCCGCAGGGCCTGATCCGTCGCCGCTCCGCCGCCAGTGCCACCGCGAAAGACCTTGTGACGCAGCGGTTTTCGTCCAGACGTCGACCGCGGCGCCGCTCCGCCGCCGAGCTCAGCGAGCCGGCAGTGTCGTCGGCAGCCAGGCCGGCCGGGACCGCTCGAACGCCTCGACGTCGTCGGCGTGCCGCAACGTCAGCGCGATGTCGTCGAGGCCCTCCATCAGCCGCCAGCGGGTGTAGTCGTCGACGTGCATCGGCGCGACGACGTCCTCGCAGCGCACGAGGCGCTCCCGCAGGTCGACGGTGACCCCGGTGCCAGGGTGGTTCTCCAGCACCTTCCAGATCAGCTCGATGTCGGACTGCGCCAACCGACCGGCCACCAGTCCCTGCTTACCCGCGTTGCCGCGGAAGATGTCGGCGAACCGTGAGGACAGCACGGCCCGGACGCCGTAGTCCTTGAGTGCCCACACCGCGTGCTCCCGGGACGAGCCGGTACCGAAGTCCGGACCGGCGACGAGGACGGAGCCGCCGCGGTAGGCGGGGTGGTTGAGGACGAACTCCGGGTCGGACCGCCACGCGGCGAACAGCCCGTCCTCGAAGCCGGTACGGGTCACCCGCTTGAGGTAGACGGCCGGGATGATCTGGTCGGTGTCGACGTTGCTGCGGCGCAGCGGGATCCCGACGCCGGTGTGGGTGGTGATCGGTTCCATCTCGGTCTCCTCAGGCGTCGACGGTCTCGCGCAGCGGGGCCAGGTCGGCGGGCGAGCTCAACGTGCCCCGGACGGCGGTGGCGGCGGCGACGAGCGGGCTGACGAGGTGGGTCCGACCGCCCTTGCCCTGCCGGCCCTCGAAGTTGCGGTTGGACGTCGAGGCGGCTCGCTCCCCCGGTTGGAGCTGGTCGGGGTTCATCCCCAGGCACATCGAGCAGCCGGCGTGCCGCCACTCCGCGCCGAAGTCGGTGAACACGGCGTCGAGGCCCTCGGCCTCCGCCTGCAGGCGCACCCGCGCCGACCCAGGGACCACGAGCACCCGGACGCCGTCGGCCTTGCGACGGCCGCGGACGACGTCCGCGGCCGCGCGCAGGTCCTCGATCCGGCCGTTGGTGCACGAGCCGATGAAGACCGTGTCGACGGCCACCTCGCGCAGCGGCGTCCCCGGCCGCAGGCCCATGTACTCCAGGGCGCGCTCGGCGGCCGCCCGCTGGTCGGGGTCGGTGAAGTCCTCCGGCGCGGGCACCGAGGCCGACAGCGGCAGTCCCTGACCCGGGTTGGTGCCCCAGGTGACGAACGGGGCGATCTCGTCGGCGTGCAGGACGACCTCGGCGTCGAAGACCGCGTCCGGGTCGGTCCGCAGCGTGCGCCACGTCCGGACCGCCTCGTCCCACTGCTCCCCCTGGGGCGCGTGCGGCCGACCCCGCAGGTACTCGAACGTCGTCTCGTCAGGGGCGATCATCCCGGCGCGGGCGCCGGCCTCGATGGACATGTTGCAGATCGTCATCCGGGCCTCCATCGACAGGCGGCGGATCGCCTCGCCGCGGTACTCCAGGACGTAGCCCTGGCCGCCGCCGGTCCCGATCCGCGCGATGACGGCGAGGATGACGTCCTTCGCCGTGACGCCGTCCGCGAGCTCGCCCTCGATGGTGACGGCCATCGTGCGGAACGGCACGAGCGGCAGCGTCTGGGTCGCCAGGACGTGCTCGACCTCCGAGGTCCCGATCCCGAACGCCAGCGCACCGAACGCGCCGTGGGTCGAGGTGTGCGAGTCACCGCAGACCACCGTCATCCCGGGCTGGGTGAGTCCGAGCTGGGGACCGACGACGTGCACGATGCCCTGCTCGGCGTCGCCGAGCGGGTGGAGCCGGACGCCGAACTCCGCGCAGTTGCGGCGCAGCGTCTCGACCTGGGTCCGGCTCGTCGCGTCGGCGATCGGCAGGTCGATGGCCTGGGTCGGGACGTTGTGGTCCTCGGTGGCGATGGTGAGGTCGGGCCGGCGGACCTGACGACCGGCCAGGCGCAGCCCGTCGAACGCCTGCGGGCTCGTCACCTCGTGGACGAGGTGGAGGTCGATGTACAGCAGGTCGGGTTCGCCCGGCTCCCCGCGGCGGACGACGTGCGCGTCCCACACCTTCTCGGCCAGCGTGCGACCCATGGCGGTCCCTCCGGACGTGTCGAGCTCGTGTCCCGCTTGCGTCTCAGGCAGCGAGACGGCAGTATCGGCTTATGGACAAGAGTAGCGGAGTCGGCGTCCTGGACAAGGCCGCCGTGGTCCTCTCCGCCTTGGAGGCCGGCCCGTCCACCCTCGCCCAGCTGGTGGCCGCGACCGGCCTGGCCCGGCCGACCGCGCACCGGCTCGCGGTGGCGCTCGAGCACCACCGTCTGGTCGCCCGGGACCTGCAGGGCCGGTTCGTCCTCGGTCCCCGGCTGTCCGAGCTGGCAGCGGCCGCCGGGGAGGACCGGCTGCTCGCGGCCGCCGGCCCGGTGCTGACCGCGCTGCGGGACCACACCGGTGAGAGCGCACAGCTGTTCCGCCGCCAGGGCGACGTCCGGCTGTGTGTGGCCGCGGCGGAGCGCCCCTCGGGTCTACGGGACTCCATCCCGGTCGGCTCGACGCTGACCATGCAGGCCGGCTCCGCCGCTCAGGTGCTGCTGGCCTGGGAGGAGCCGGACCGGCTCCACCGCGGCCTGCGCGACGCCCGGTTCACCGCGACGGTGCTGTCCGGCGTCCGCCGTCGCGGCTGGGCGCAGAGCGTCGGCGAGCGCGAGCCGGGGGTCGCGTCGGTGTCCGCGCCGGTCCGCGGTCCGTCCGGCCGGGTCGTGGCCGCCGTGTCGATCTCGGGGCCGATCCAGCGGCTCACCCGCCAGCCGGGCCGCCAGCACGCCGCGGCCGTGGTCTCGGCGGCCAACCGGCTCACCGAGGTGCTGCGCCGCTCCGGCACCTGACGTCGTGGCAGCCCACGTCGGTCAGGACCACAGAATGCTGTCCTCGACACGGTGTGGCCGGCGTGTCGCACCTCCAAGCCAGCACTCTGCGGGCTGGACCCGTGGGCTGGGCCAGTGACTGGTGGGTGGCGGGACTGCATGATCACGAAGAGGGGGACTGTCGACTGATCGGCGACGTCTCACCCGCTCGGACGACAAAACCCGGCGCACCTGGTGGTGCACCGGGCTGTCGACGTAGCCCCGACGGGATTCGAACCCGCGCTACCGCCTTGAGAGGGCGGCGTGCTAGGCCGCTACACAACGGGGCCGTGCGCTGCTCCGAGGAGCCGGAGCGAAGGGGACTCTAGCCGGTGAGGGCGGGGAGTCCCAACTCGCGCTGGGGTACCAGGACTCGAACCTAGACTAACTGAACCAGAATCAGTCGTGCTGCCAATTACACCATACCCCAAGGGGTATTCCACCGGGTGCTGCGCGCCGGCGTCCTACCGCCGCAGGACTCTACCCGAGGGGTCGGGAGGGGGCCAAAACGCCCGCTGCAGGTGACGGCGGCACGAGCAGCCGTCGCACCCCGGCCCGCCGGGCCGCCAGCGTCAGCGCCACCCCGGTGACGGCCATCACGGCGAGGTCGAGGAGAACCGGCAGCGCGGGCGCCGACGTCACCGACAGGGCGTCCGCGAGCCCGCCGGTGAGGACCGTCGGCACCAGCACGACGACGTTGTTGAGGGCGTGCACGGCGATCGCCGCCTCGAGCCCACCGGTGCGCCACACGAGGTAGGAGCCCAGCAGGCCGAAGGCGAACCGGTCGGTGAACAGCCAGGCGTTCTGGGCGCCGTGCGCCAGGGCGAACAGCGAGGCGCTGACGAGGGCCGCGACCACCGCCGAGACGACCGGCCCGCGCAGCCACGACCCGACCGCCTGGGTGAGCCAGCCGCGGAACAGGTACTCCTCCCCCGCGGCCTGCAACGGCGTGGTGAGCAGCACGACGGCCAGCAGCAGGACGACGTCCTCGCCGCCCCGCCCCGAGGGCACGCCCCCGACACCCCACAGCACCGCCGTGCCGCCGACGAGCACGACCGCCGACACCGCGGCGCAGACGAGCAGCCACCGCCACCGCAGCCTGCCCTCGACGGAGGACAGGAAGCCGGGTCGCCAGCCGTGACCGGCCAGCACGGCGAGGGCGGAGACGGGGATGAGCGCCGCGAGCCCGACGTTGGTGACGAGCAGCACCCACCACTCGTCGAGGGCGTCCGCGGGGTCCTCGAGCCGGACGGCGCCGACGGCAGCGGCGACCACCGTCACCGCCAGCGTGCCGAGGAGGATGACGGCCAGCCCTGCCAGGACGACGCCGAGGCCGAGCAGCGGGCGCCACCAGCGGTGGGCCGGTCCCCGCAGCACCTGGTGGTACGGCCGCGGCGACCAGGCGTCCGGCGGGCCCGGTGGCGTCACAGTCGCTCGCGCAGCGCGGCGATCCGGCGCAGGCTCGGGTCGCGGCCGAGGATCTCCATGGACTCGAACAGCGGCGGCGACACCCGGCGACCGGTGACGGCCGCCCGGACCGGGGCGAAGGCGAACTTGGGCTTGACGCCGAGCCGGTCGACGAGCGCCTCCCGCAGCGCCGCCTCGATGGTGGCCGCCCGCCAGTCCGTGACCGGCTCGAGCGCCTCGATGGCCGCCGCGAGCACCTGCGCCGCCTCCGGAGGCAGCGCGGCCAGCGCGTCGTCCTCGACGACGTGCTCGGCGTCGTCCCGCAGCAGGAACCCCAGCATCCCCGGCGCCTCACCGAGCAGCGTCATCCGCTCCTGGACCAGTGGGGTGGCGGCGTCCAGGACGGCGAGCTGGTCGGCGGTGGGCTCCTCGCCGAGCAGTCCGGCCGCGCGCAGGTACGGCACGAGCCGGTCACGCAGCTCACGGGCCGTCAGCCGGCGGACGTGGGCGGCGTTGATCGCCTCGGCCTTGCGGACGTCGAACCGCGCCGGGTTGGGGTTGACCGCGGTGACGTCGAAGGCGGCCACCATCTCCTCGGCGGTGAACACGTCCCGGTCCGGGGCGATTGCCCAGCCGAGCAGGGCCAGGTAGTTGAGCATCCCCTCGGGCAGGAACCCGCGGTCGCGGTGGTGGAACAGGTTGGACTCGGGGTCGCGCTTGGACAGCTTGCGGTTGCCCTCCCCCAGGACGTACGGCAGGTGGCCGAACTGCGGTACGCGGTCGGTCAGCCCGATGTCCTGCAGCGCCTGGTACAGCGCGATCTGCCGTGGGGTCGAGGAGAGCAGGTCCTCGCCGCGGAGCACGTGGGTGATGCCCATGAGGGCGTCGTCGACGGGGTTGACCAGGGTGTACAGCGGCTGGCCGGTGGCGCGCGCGACGACGAAGTCGGGCACGCTCCCGGCGGGGAACCGGACCTCCCCGCGGACGAGGTCGTGGACCACGACGTCCTGGTCGGGCATCCGCAGCCGCAGCACCGGGGTGCGGCCCTCGGCCCGCAGCGCAGTCCGCTGCTCGACGGTGAGGTCGCGGTCGTGGTTGTCGTAGCCGAGCTTGGGGTCCCGGCCGGCCGCGAGGTGCCGACGCTCGATCTCCTCCGGGGTGGAGAAGGACTCGTAGACGTGACCGCCCTCGACGAGCCGAGCCAGGACGTCGGCGTAGATCTCCCCGCGCTGCGACTGCCGGTACGGCGCGTGCGGACCGCCGACCTCGACACCCTCGTCCCAGTCCAGGCCGAGCCAGCGCATCGCGTCGAGCAGCTGGTGGTAGCTCTCCTCGCTGTCGCGCGCGGCGTCGGTGTCCTCGATGCGGAAGACCAGCCGGCCGCCGGTGTGCCGGGCGTAGGCCCAGTTGAACAGTGCCGTGCGCAGCAGGCCGACGTGCGGCGTCCCGGTCGGGGAGGGGCAGAAGCGCACCCGGACGGCGGTCGCGCCCGCACCGGCGGCCAGGTCCGGCGACGGGGTCTGGTCTTCGGAGGTCACGGAGGACGAGCCTATCGGCGGGTCCCACGACCGTTCACCGGCCGAGTCACCGGCCGGGTCAGCGGCCGAGTCACCGGCGCACGACCGGGTTGGCGAGCACGCCGATCCCCTCGATCTCCACCTCGACGCGCTGGCCGGCGTCCATGGGTCCCACCCCGGCCGGCGTCCCGGTGAGCAGGACGTCCCCGGGCAGCAGGGTGAACGCCCGGCTGACGTACGAGACGAGCTCGGGGACGCCGAAGACCATGTCGCTCGTCCGCCCGTCCTGGACGGTGCGGCCGTCGAGCCGGGTGGTCACCCGCAGGTCGCCGGGGTCGAGGTCGGTGACGATCCACGGCCCGATCGGGCACGAGGTGTCGAACCCCTTGGCGCGGGCCCACTGCCCGTCGGTGCGCTGCACGTCCCGGGCGGTGACGTCGTTGGCGCAGGTGTAGCCGAGGACGACGTCGGGGACCCGCTCGAGCGGGACGTCCTTGCAGATCCTGCCGATGACGACGGCCAGCTCGCCCTCGTAGTGCACCTCGGCGGAGAACGGCGGGAGCACGATCGGGTCGTCCGGTCCGACGACGGCCGTGTTCGGGGCGAGGAAGACCAGCGGTTCCGCGGGCGGCTCCCCGCCCATCTCGGCGGCGTGGTCGGCGTAGTTCTTGCCGATGCCGACGACTTTGCTGCGCGGGATCGTCGGAGCCAGCAGCCGGACGTCCTCGAGCCGCACCGTCTCGCCGGTCGGCTGGAGCGGGGCGTACAGGGGATCGCCGGCGACCACGTGGAGCACCTCCTGCCCGGGGGCACCCTCGACGACGCCGAAGCGGGGATCCTCTCCGTCGGTGAACCTCGCGATGCGCACCCGGCGACCCTACCGGCGGCCACCGGGGTCCCCCCGGCGGGCAGGTCAGCGGACGGCGAGCACCTGCTCGGCCATGACCCGGTACCCGGCGTCGGTGGCGTGGATGTCGGGCGGGTCGGCGCACATCCACGTCAGTGAGCAGATCGGCCCCACCGGCGGCTCGCCGTCGTCCCCCGCGGTGAACGCGGCACCGACCGGCGCGACGACGGCTCCGACGTCCCGGGCGACGTCCGCCACGAGCTCGTTCAGCGCCGTGTGCACCTCGTCGGCGCGGGTCGCGAACTCGGCCAGCCCGGGGCCGAGCAGGGCGGCCACGGCGTAGGGGTTGTAGTAGTCCAGGACGACGACCCGGGCCTGCGGTGCGGCGTCCCGGACCCCGGCGAGCACCTCGGCCAGCCCCTGCCGGACGGCGTCCAGACCGGCCGCCGCGCAGGCCTCGTCGACCTTGGCGGACGGACCGGTGGGCCCGCCCACGTCCAACCGGGCGCAGCGCTGGACGTCGTTGGCGCCGAGCTGGACCGTGACGAGCGCCCCCGCGCCGCCGTCGGGCAGTGCCCGCAGCGCCGCGTCCGCCGCGGCGGCCTGGCTGCCGGCCGGGTAGTCGCACGTGCCGCCGGCCAGGAAGGTGCCGACGGTCTCCCCCGGGCAGGCGAGGTTGGTCAGCGCCGGCGGCTCCCCCGCGGCCTCGCCGAGCGCGTCCCGCAGGACGCCGGCGTACCCGCCGTCGCGGTCGGTACGGTCCCCCGGCGGCGTCGGCTGGTAGCCGGCGGCCAGCGAGTCGCCGAGGACGACGAGATCGGTGACCGGGGAGCCGTCCGGGGTGGTCGCCGGCGGAGCGGGCGTCGTGGCGGCCGGCGCGGGCCCGGCCGCACCGTCGTCCCCGGCGCCGTCGCGCCCGCCGAGGCCGACGACCGCGGCCACGGCGGCCAGGAGGAGGACGAGGAGCACGGCGCCGAGCACGGCGGCCACGGTGCGGCGTCGCATCCGGCCACTGTAGGCGGCGGCCTACCCTGGTCCGGTGACCGTGCTGGCGCCGGAGGTGTGGACGGCGCGGCAGGCGGCCCACGAGGACCGCGCCGACCGGCTGACCGCCGCCCACCGTGCCCGGGCCGCCGGCGGCGTCCGGCACCCGGTCGAGGACTTCCTGTTCACGTACTACTCCCTGCGGCCCGGCCGGCTACGGCGCTGGCACCCGGGCGTCGGCGTCACGCTGGCCGACGTGCCCGCCGACGACGCCCGGCGGGGCTGGCGCTGGTACGCCGCCGGGTCCGGCGGGGACCTGCACGTCGACGTGGCGGCCCTGCTCGCCGACCAGGGCCGGGTCGTGCGCGCCACCGCGGCCCTGCTGCGGGCCACCGCGTCCCGCCCGCCGCACCTGGGCTGCTTCGGCCTGCACGAGTGGGCGATGGTCTACCGGCGCCCGGCCGACGCCGTCCGGCACGCGGACTGGCCGCTGCGCCTGGGCAGCCGGGGCACCGACGAGGTCGTCGAGTCCCACCGCCTGCGGTGCAGCCATGTCGACGCGTTCCGGTTCTTCACCGACGACGCCGTGCCCCGCAACGAGCTGCGGCCCACCCGGGCCACGCAGGTGGACCTGGAGCAGCCCGGCTGCCTGCACGCCACCATGGACCTCTACAAGGCGGCGTTCCGGCTCGGGCCCGCCGTCCCCGGCGAGCTGCTGCTCGACTGCCTCGAGCTGGCCCGGGACGTCCGCACCCTCGACATGCGCGCCTCGCCCTACGACCTGTCCGCGCTGGGGTACTCCCCCGTCGCGATCGAGACCCCGGACGGCAAGGCGGAGTACGTCCGGGCCCAGCGGGCGTTCGCCGACCGGGCGGCTCCGCTGCGCGCGGCGCTGCTCGCCGTCTGCGACACCGTGCTCACCGGCGAGGGGGCACCGGGGGCGGACACCGGTGTGTCTGAGCGCCCAGTCACCCGGATGTGAGTCAGCCGTGGCGGTCGAGGCGGACGTACGGGGTCCGGCCCCGGACGGTGCTGGCGCGCAGGCCGTCGATGACCTCCTGCGCGGCGTCCTGCGGCACCTCGACGAGAGCGAACCGTTCGGTGATCTCGATGGCGCCGATCTGCTTGCCCGACAGCGACGTCTCGCCGGTGATGGCGCCGACGAGGTCCTGCGGGCGCAGACCCGCCTGCCGGCCGAGGCCGACGTAGAGCCGCGTGGTACCGGGCGTGACGGGCCGCGGGCCGCGGCGCTGCGAGCGGGTCTCCTGCCCGCCGTTGTCGCGTCGCTCCACCTCGCCGCGTCCCCGCACGTCGTGCGCCGCACGCTCGCCCCGAGCGCCTCGGCCGGTCCGGTCCTGCCGGGTGGCGACCTGGGGGATCTCGGCCTCGTCCCCGGCGCCGGTGGCCTCGTGCGCCAGCCGGACGGCCGCCAGGGCGACCTCCATGAGGTCGTGCTCGTCGGTGAGGGCCTCGACGACGACACGGAAGGCCTCCAGGTCCTCGGCGAGCAGGCTCTCCTCGAGCGCGGCCCTGGTGAGCTCCAGGCGGCGCGCCCGCAGGTCGGCGACGGTGGGCACCCGCTCCATCGTGATGCGGCGCCGGGCGACCCGCTCGATGGTCTTGAGCATCCGGTGCTCCCGCGGCTCCGCGAGCGTGATGGCCACGCCCTCACGGCCGCCGCGGCCGACTCGGCCGACCCGGTGCACGTACGCCTCCGGTGCGGACGGGACGTCGTAGTTGACGACGTGGGTGAGGTGCTCGACGTCCAGCCCGCGCGCGGCGACGTCGGTGGCGACGAGCAGGTCGGCGGTCTGCGAGCGCAGCCGGGACATCACCCGCTCCCGCTGCTCCTGGCCCATCCCGCCGTGCAGCGCCTCGGCCCGGTACCCGCGCCCGTTGAGGGTCTCGGTGAGCTGGTCGACCTCGTCGCGGGTCCGGCAGAAGACGAGAGCGGCGGTCGGCACCTCGACGTCGAGGATCCGCCCCAGGGCGGCGGGCTTGTGGGCACGGGCCACGAGGTAGGCGCTCTCCCGCAGCTGCGGCTGCTCCCCCTCGGCCGGCCGTTCCCGCTCGATCCGCAGCCGGACCGGGTCGCGCAGGTACCGACGCACCATGGCGTCGATGCGGTGCGGCATCGTCGCGGAGAACAGGACGGTCTGCCGCTCACCGGGGGTGGCGTCGAGGATGGCGCCGATGTCCTCGGCGAAACCCATGTCGAGCATCTCGTCGGCCTCGTCCAGGACGACGACGGCGAGGTCGTCCAGGCGCAGGGTGCGGCGTCCGATGTGGTCGAGGGCACGTCCGGGGGTGGCGACGACGACGTCGACGCCGGCCTTGAGGGCGGCGAGCTGGCGGCCGATCGGCTGACCGCCGTAGATCGGCAGCACCCGGACGCCGAGGCTGCGGCCGTAGCGGTGGACGGCCTCGGAGACCTGGACGGCGAGCTCACGGGTGGGCACGAGCACGAGTGCAGCCGGCCCGGCGGCGTCCGGCCGGGAGCCCGCCACGAGCCGGTGCAGGATCGGCAGGGCGAAGGCGGCGGTCTTGCCGGTCCCGGTGGCCGCCTGGCCGACGAGGTCCCGCCCCTCGAGCAGGCAGGGGATCGACTCCCGCTGGATCGGGGTCGGCTCCTCGTAGCCGAGGGTGTCAAGGGCCTCGAGCAGCTCGCTGCGCAGGCCCAGGTCGGCGAAGGTGGTGCTGTCGGTCTGGCCGTCGTCGGGCTGGGTCACGCCACCAGCATGACGGCTCGACGTCACCGACGCTGCACGCCCTGGCGCAGCAGGCCGTAGACGGCCCCGTCGACGAGCGCCTCCCAGGAGGCCTCGACGACGTTCGGACCGACGCCGACCGTCTGCCAGCTCGTCTGCCCGTCCGTGGTCTCGATCAGCACCCGGGTGACGGCGTCCGTGCCGTGCGCGGCGTCGAGGATCCGGACCTTGAAGTCGATGAGCTCCATCCGCTCCAGCTCGGGGTAGGCGGGCAGCAGCGCCTGGCGCAGGGCCTGGTCCAGGGCGTTGACCGGGCCGTTGCCCTCGCCGGTGGCGACGTGCCGGCGACCGGCCGCGTGCAGCTTGACGGTGGCCTCGGACCGGGCGTCCCGGTCGGCCTCGCGGTAGTCGGTGATGACCCGCCAGCTCTCCACGTCGAACAGGGCCGCGCGGGCCCCCTCGACCTCCTCGCGCAGCAGCAGCTCGAAGGAGGCGTCCGCGGCCTCGAACGTGTACCCGGCGGCCTCCAGGGCCTTGACCCGCGCGATGACCCGGCTGAGGACCTCTGGCTCGCCGGCGAGGTCGTAGCCGAGCTCGCGGCCCTTGAGCTCGATGCTGGCCCGGCCCGCCATGTCCGAGACCAGCATTCGCATGTCGTTGCCGACCGCCCCGGGGTCGACGTGCTGGTACAGGTCGGGGTCCACCCGGATCGCCGAGGCGTGCAGGCCCGCCTTGTGCGCGAAGGCGCTCGCTCCGACGTAGGGCTGGCGGGAGTAGGGCGGCACGTTCGTGATCTCACTGACCGCGTGCGCGACCCGGGTCGCCTCCCGAAGCCGCGTCGGGTCCAGCACCGGGCGGCCCTGCTTGAGCACGAGGTCGGCGACGACGGTGAGCAGGTCGGCGTTCCCGGTCCGCTCGCCGTACCCGTTGAGCGTGCCCTGCACCTGGGTCGCGCCGGCGTCCACCGCGGCGAGGGTGTTCGCCACGGCGCAGCCGGTGTCGTTGTGGCAGTGGATCCCGAGCCGGGCTCCGGTCGTCTCCAGCACGTCGGCGACCGCGCCGGCGACGTCGGCCGGCAGCATCCCGCCGTTCGTGTCGCACAGCGCGACGACCTCGGCCCCGGCCTCCGCGGCGGCGCGCACCACCTCGAGCGCGTAGGTGCGGTCGGCGCGGTACCCGTCGAAGAAGTGCTCGGCGTCCAGGACGACGCGTCGCCCCTCCTGCCGGAGCAGGCGCACCGTGTCGCGCACCATGGCCAGGTTCTCGGCGAGCGTCGTCCGCAGCGCGGACTCCACGTGCCGGGGGTGGCTCTTGGCGACGAGGGTGACCACAGCGGCCTGGGAGTCCAGCAGCGCCCGGACCTGCGGGTCGTCGTCCGCCCGACGGTCGGGTCGGCGGGTCGCGCCGAACGCCGTCAGGACCGCGTGCCGGAGGGTCAGCTCCTGGGCAGCACGGTGGAAGAACTCCGTGTCCTTGGGGATCGCGCCGGGCCAGCCGCCCTCGATGTAGTCGACGCCCAGGTCGTCGAGGTGCCCGGCGATGGCGAGCTTGTCACCCACCGACAGGGACAGGCCCTCCTGCTGGGCCCCGTCGCGCAGGGTGGTGTCGTAGACCTCGATGCCGGCTGCTCTCGAGGTGCTGGCGGTGCTGGCGTTCACGATGTCCCTCGGGCCTGGAGTACGAGCTGCTCAGACGTCGAGCTGCTCCGACAACGAAAAAGACCCCCCGGGTACGGGAGGTCTGCGCGCTCGGCGGGGTGGTGCCGGCGCGCCTCAGGTAATGATCACGGTGGTGGTCACGGCGACATCCTGGCACGTCGTCCCGCCGTCCGGTACCACCCATCCACCATCCGGACCACCGTCCACCCCTTCGTGATCATGCAATCCCGCCACCCGCACCACCGTCCGTCCGCTCGCAGAATGCTGGGTTGCTGGCGCAACACGCCGCAAGAAGCCTGCGGAGCACAGCATTCTGTTGCGGCGGCTGGGTGGCGGGATTGCATGATCACGGACGAGGGGGTGGAGGGATCACGCACACCGAGGGTGGCGGGATTGCATGATCACGGACGAGGGGGTGGAGGGACCACGCACACCGAGGGTGGCGGGATTGCATGATCACGGAGGGGAGGTCGGACGGGTCACGGGGGTCAGGGGGTGAGGCGGCGCATCCAGCCGTGGGTGTCCTCGGTGCGGCCGTACTGGAGGTCGAGCAGCGCGTCCCGCAACCGCATCGTCACCTCGCCGGGCCGGTCGCCGGTCGAGACCTCGGTGTCGCCGTCCAGCAGCCGGCCGACGGGGGTGATGACGGCGGCCGTCCCGCAGGCGAAGACCTCGACGATGTCCCCTGACGCGACGCCCTCGGTCCACTCCTGCACCGAGACCGGTCGCTCCTGGACGCCGAGCCCCTGCTCGCGGGCCAGGGTGAGGATGGAGTCCCGGGTCACGCCCTCGAGGATGGTCCCGGTCAGCGCGGGGGTGACCACGGTGCCGTCCCGGTGGACGAAGTACAGGTTCATCCCACCGAGCTCCTCGACCCACCGCCCCTCGACCGCGTCGAGGAAGCAGACCTGGTCGCAGCCGTGCTCGGCCGCCTCCCGCTGGGCAGCCAGGCTCGCTGCGTAGTTCCCGCCGCACTTCGCCGAGCCGGTGCCCCCGGGAGCGGCGCGGGTGTAGTCGCGGGAGAGCCAGATGCTCACCGGCTGCACTCCCCCCGGGAAGTACGCGCCGGCCGGGGAGGCGATCACCACGTAGTCCACGCGGGCAGCCGGCCGGACGCCGAGGAAGGCCTCCGAGGCGAACATGAACGGCCGCAGGTACAGCGACGCCTCACCGCCGGTCGGCACCCACGCCGCATCGGCGGCCACGAGAGCCTCGATGGAGGCCAGGAAGGCGTCCTCGGGCAGCTCGGGCAGCGCCAGGCGGCGTGCCGAGCGGGTGAACCGGGCGGCGTTCGCCTCGGGCCGGAAGGCCCAGATCGACCCGTCCTCGTGCCGGTAGGCCTTGAGCCCCTCGAAGATCTCCTGCGCGTAGTGCAGGACGGCGGCCGAGGGATCCAGCTGGAGCGGACCGTAGGCCTCCACCCGGGCCTCTCCCCAACCGCTCTCGGCGGTCCACCGGGCCCGCGCCATGTGGTCGGTGAAGTACTTGCCGAAGCCGGGGGCGGCGAGGATCGCTGCCCGCTCCGCCTCGGACCGGGGGTGCGCACTGGGCGTCAGCTCGAACTGCAGGGACGAGGTGCGGTGCGGCGCGGTCGTACTCATGGGTCCGCACCGTACTCGTCAGCCGAGGCGACCGGCCACGGCGTCACCGATCTCCTGGGTGCTGCGCGGGGCCGTCCCCCGGACGGCGAGGTCGGCGGCGACCGCCTCCACCACCCGGGCCGCGGCGTCCGTGCGTCCCAGGTGCTCCAGCAGCATCGCCGCGGAGAGGATGGCGGCCGTCGGGTCCGCTCTGCCGGTGCCGGCGATGTCCGGAGCCGACCCGTGCACCGGCTCGAACATGCTCGGCGTGGTCCGGTCCGGGTTGATGTTGCCGGACGCCGCCAGCCCGATGCCGCCCGTCACCGCGGCGGCCAGGTCCGTGACGATGTCGCCGAAGAGGTTGTCGGTGACGACGACGTCGAAGCGCGCCGGGTCCGTGACGAGGAAGATGGTGGCCGCGTCGACGTGCAGGTAGTCGACCGTGACGTCGGGGAACTGCGCCCCGACAGCGTCGACCGTGCGGCGCCACAGGTGCCCCGCGTAGGACAGCACGTTGTGCTTGTGGACGAGGGTCAGCCGCCGCCGGGGACGGCGCTGCGCCCGGGCGAAGGCGTCGCGGACGACGCGCTCGACGCCGAAAGCGGTGTTGACGCTGACCTCGGTGGCGACCTCCTGCGGCGTCCCGACCCGCAGCGCGCCGCCGTTACCGGTGTACGGGCCCTCGGTCCCCTCCCGGACGACGACGAAGTCGACATCACCGGGCTCGGCCAGCGGGGAGACCACCCCGGGGAACAGCCGGGCGGGGCGCAGGTTGACGTAGTGGTCGAGCTCGAACCGCAGCCGCAGCAGCAGCCCGCGCTCGAGGACGCCGCTCGGCACGCCAGGGTCCCCGACGGCCCCCAGCAGGATCGCGTCGTGCCCGCGGATCTCCTCGAGCACCGAGTCGGGCAGGGTCTCGCCGGTGGCGTGCCAGCGGCGGGCGCCGAGGTCGAACTCGGTGGTCTCCACGGTCGCGCCCGGGTCGGCCGCGCGCAGCACCTTGAGGGCCTCCGCCGTGACCTCCGGACCGATACCGTCCCCGCCCACCACGGCCACCCGGATCGCGTCGCTCATCCTCCGACCCTACGGCGCGACGTCCACGAGTCGGACGGTGCGTCCAGCAGCTGAACAGTCCGGCACGTGCGCGGACCCCGGGCGCCTCATGCGCCCGGGGTCCGTCCGGTGGTGGTGCCGCGGGTCAACGACCCTGGTCGCGGCGGTCCATCGACTCCTGCAGTGCCTGGCGAGCTGCGTCGTCCACGGGAGTGCCCCTCTCGGTGTGCCGGCTCGCTGCCGGCGTCGGTTTCGCTGTGGTCGGACCTGCGGTCGGTGCGCGGGGTCTCCGCGGCGGGGCGACCGACCGGCTCAGGCCCCGCCGCGGCAGCGAAGGATGAGGGCGTGCCGCATAGCAGGACCCAGGCTACGCCTGTCGTCCACGTGCCGGTCCATCCCGTCTCACCCTCCGGACTGTCAGCGGGCCGCGGTGCCCTCGGTGTAGTCGGAGTCGTCGCTGCGCACCCAGCTCATGAGCTTGCGCAGCTCACGTCCGGTGGCCTCGATCGGGTGCTGCTCCTCCTGCGCGCGCAGTCGGCGGAACTCCGGCGCGCCGGCGTCCTGGTCCTCGATGAACCGCCGGGCGAACGAGCCGTTGCGGATGTCCTCGAGCACCGCCTGCATGTTCTCCTTGACGTGGGGGTCGATGACGCGCGGGCCGGAGACGTAGTCGCCGTACTCGGCCGTGTCCGAGACGCTCCAGCGCTGCTTGGCGATGCCGCCCTCGTACATGAGGTCGACGATGAGCTTGAGCTCGTGCAGGCACTCGAAGTAGGCGACCTCGGGCTGGTAGCCGGCCTCGGTGAGCGTCTCGAAGCCGTACTGGACGAGCTTGGACACCCCGCCGCACAGGACGGCCTGCTCACCGAACAGGTCGGTCTCGGTCTCCTCGGTGAACGTCGTCCGGATGCCGCCGGCGCGCAGTCCGCCGATGGCCTTGGCGTAGGCCAGGGCGAGCGGCCAGGCGCCGCCGCTCGGGTCCTGCTCCACCGCGACGAGCACCGGCACGCCCCGGCCGTCGACGTACTCCCGGCGGACGAGGTGGCCGGGGCCCTTCGGGGCGACCATCGCGACGTCCACGCCCGCCGGCGGCTCGATGTAGCCGAACCGGATGTTGAAGCCGTGACCGAAGAACAGGGCGTCGCCGTCGACGAGGTTGGGGGCGACCGCCTCGGCGTAGAGGTGCCGCTGCACGTGGTCGGGAACGAGAACCATGATCAGGTCCGCCTCCTCGCACGCCTCGTACGGGGTGACGACGCGTAGCCCCTCGGCCTCGGCCTTGGCCCGGCTGCGGCTGCCCTCCGGCAGCCCGACCCGGACGTCGACGCCGGAGTCGCGCAGGGACAGGGCGTGGGCGTGCCCCTGGCTGCCGTAGCCGAGGACGGCCACGTTGCGCTGCTGGATGACGCTGAGGTCGGCGTCGTCGTCGTAGAACATCTCGGCCACGGTAGGGGTTCTCCTGTGTCTGGGGGTGTCTGGCGGTGTGTCTGGGGATCGGTCGGGGTCAGGTCCGGTCTCGTGAGGTCCTGGAGTCAGGCCGTGCGCAGCGCCCGGTCGGTGATCGAGCGCCCGCCCCGTCCGATGGCGACCATCCCGGACTGGACGAGCTCGCGGATGCCGAACGGCTCGAGCACCCGCAGCAGCGCCTCGATCTTCTCGCTGTCGCCGGTCGCCTCGACGGTGAGGGAGTCGGCAGCGACGTCGACGACCTTGGCGCGGAACAGGGTGACGACGTCGAGGACCTGGGAGCGGGTCGCCGCCTCGGCGCGGACCTTCACCAGCACCTGCTCGCGCTGCACCGAGGCCTCCGGCGCCAGCTCGACGATCTTCAGCACGTTGACGAGCTTGTTGAGCTGCTTGGTGACCTGCTCCAGCGGCAGCTCGTCGACGTCGACGACCACGGTCATCCGGGAGACGTCGTCGTGCTCGGTGGGGCCGACGGCCAGGGAGTGGATGTTGAACCCGCGGCGGGCGAACAGGCCGGCGACCCGGGTCAGCACGCCGGGCTTGTTCTCCACCAGCACCGACAGGGTGTGACGGCTCATCGCTACCCCTCCTCCCGGTCCCAGACGGGCGCGGTGCCCCGGGCGACCTGGATGTCGTCGTTACTGACCCCGGCGGGCACCATCGGCCAGACCATCGCGTCCCGGTGGACGACGAAGTCGATGACCACCGGCCGGTCGGTGACCTCCATCGCGCGGCGCAGCACGTCGTCGACGTCCTGGGGCCGCTCGCAGCGCAGGCCCACGCAGCCGTAGGCGTCGGCGAGCTTGACGAAGTCGGGCACCCGCTGGCCGGCCTCGACCGCCGACCCGGTGTGCAGGTCGGTGTGGGAGTACCGGCCGTCGTAGAAGAGGGTCTGCCACTGGCGCACCATGCCGAGGCTGGAGTTGTTGATGATCGCCACCTTGATCGGGATGCCGTTGATGGCGCAGGTGGCGAGCTCGTGGTTCGTCATCTGGAAGCAGCCGTCGCCGTCGACCGCCCAGACGGTGGCGTCCGGGCGCCCGACCTGGGCCCCCATGGCGGCCGGGACGGCGAAGCCCATCGTCCCCAGGCCGCCGGAGTTGATCCAGCTGCGAGGCTTCTCGTACCGGATGAACTGGGCCGCCCACATCTGGTGCTGGCCGACCCCGGCCACGTAGACGGCGTCCGGGCCGGCGAGCGCACCCAACCGCTCGATCACGTACTGGGGCGACAGCGTGCCGTCGTCCGGCTCGGTGTACCCGAGCGGGTAGGTCTCCCGCCAGGAGTCCACCTGCCGCCACCAGGGCGCCAGGTCGGGCCGCCCGCAGCCGGCGTGCTCCTCGGCCAGCGCGGCGACGAGCTCGGCGATGACCTCCTTGGCGTCCCCGACGATGGGCACGTCCGCGACCCGGTTCTTCGAGATCTCGGCCGGGTCGATGTCGGCGTGCACGACGGTGGCGTGCGGGGCGAACGTCGACAGCTGGCCGGTGACCCGGTCGTCGAACCGGGCACCGAGGGACACGATGAGGTCGGCCTTCTGCAGCGCGGTGACGGCCGCGACGGTGCCGTGCATCCCGGGCATGCCGAGGTTCTGCGGGTGGGAGTCCGGCAGGGCGCCGCGGGCCATCAGCGTCGTGACCGCGGGTGCACCGGACAGGTCGACGAGCCGCCGCAGCTCCTCGGTCGCGTCAGCCTTGATCACCCCGCCCCCGACGTACAGCACCGGACGACGGGAGGTGGCGAGCAGCCGGGCGGCCTCGCGCACCTGCTTGCCGTGCGGGCGGGTCACCGGGCGGTAGCCCGGCAGGTCGATCCGGGTGGGCCAGCGGAACGTCGTCGCCGCCTGCAGGGCGTCCTTGGAGATGTCGACGAGCACGGGACCGGGCCGCCCGGTGCCGGCGATGTGGAAGGCCTCGGCGATCGTGCGCGGGATGTCGTCGGCGTCGGTGACGAGGTAGTTGTGCTTGGTGATGGGCATCGTGATGCCGGCGATGTCCGCCTCCTGAAAGGCGTCGGTGCCGATCGCTGCGCTGGACACCTGACCGGTGATCGCGACCACCGGCACGGAGTCCATGTGGGCGTCGGCGATGGCGGTGACGAGGTTCGTCGCCCCAGGTCCGGACGTCGCCATGCAGACCCCGACCCGGCCGGTCGCCTGGGCGTAGCCGGCCGCGGCGTGCCCGGCGCCCTGCTCGTGGCGGACGAGGATGTGGCGGACCTTCTCGCTGTCCAGCAGCGGGTCGTAGGCCGGCAGGATCGCCCCGCCCGGGATGCCGAAGACCACGTCCACCCCGGCGGCCTCGAGGGCCAGGACGAGGCTGCCGGCCCCGGTGGTGCGTACCGGCTCCGGGTGTGCCGGGGCCGGTCGGTCGGCCGGGGCCTCGTCGACGCGCCGGCCGCTGGGCCGGGGTGCGGGGCGGGGCACCGCACGTGGTCCGCTGGACATCTGGCTTCCCTTCGGTGGTGACGCGGGCCGGGGGTGGTCCGCTCGGTGCTGCGGCACGAAAAAACCCCTCGGCCCGGAGGCTCAGCGAGGGGTCGCGCGCGGTCAGGTCGGCTCTCGGGTCGGCTTACGCGCGCCGTCCGAGTACGAGGAGCCGGGAGTTGGTCCGCACGCCGCCAGGTTGCTGCGGTTCACCCCGGGTGTCAACGCAGTGGGACGCACGTCTCGGTATCCGGACGCTCGGTATCCGGACGCTCGGTATCCGGACGCTCGGCATCCGGACGCCGCCGGCAGCGGCCGGCCGGTCAGTCGCACACGGCCCCCCCGGACGCCGGACCGACGAGCCGGGCGTACTTGGCCAGGACGCCGCGGGTGTAGCGCGGTGGCAGCGGCTGCCAGCCGGCCCGGCGCCGCTCGAGCTCGTCGTCGTCGACGAGCAGGTCGAGGGCGCGGGTCCGCAGGTCCAGGCGGATCCGGTCGCCGTCGCGGACGAAGGCGATCGGCCCGCCGTCGACGGCCTCCGGGCACAGGTGCCCGACGCACAGCCCGGTCGTCCCGCCGCTGAACCGGCCGTCGGTGAGCAGCAGCACGTCCTTGCCGAGGCCGGCGCCCTTGATGGCCCCGGTGATGGCGAGCATCTCCCGCATGCCCGGGCCGCCCTTTGGACCCTCGTAGCGGATCACGACGACGTCCCCGGCGCCGATCGTGCCGTCCTCGAGCGCGTCCATCGCGGCCCGCTCCCGGTCGAACACGCGCGCGGTGCCGACGAACTCCGTGCGCTCGAAGCCGGCACTCTTGACGACCGCGCCGTCAGGTGCCAGCGACCCCCGCAGGATGGTCAGGCCGCCGGTGGCGTGGATCGGGTCGGCGATCGCCCGCAGGACCTGTCCGTCGGGGTCGGGCGGCGCGATGTCGGCGAGGTTCTCCGCCACGGTGCGGCCGGTGACGGTGAGGCAGTCGCCGTGCAGCAGCCCGGCGTCCAGCAGCGCCTTCATGACGACCGGGACGCCACCGACCCGGTCCACGTCGGTCATGACGTGCCGGCCGAACGGCTTGACGTCGGCGAGGTGCGGGACGCGGTCGCCGACGCGCTGGATGTCGTCGAGGGTGAACTCGACCTCCGCCTCGTGCGCGATGGCGAGCAGGTGCAGGACGGCGTTGGTCGACCCGCCGAGGGCCATGACGACGGCCACCGCGTTCTCGAACGCCTCGCGGGTCATCACCTGCCGGGCGGTGATACCGCGGGCGAGCATGCCGACGACGGCCTGCCCGGATCGCCGGGCGTACCCGTCGCGGCGGCGGTCGGTGGCCGGCGGCGCGGCGCTGCCGGGCAGGGACATGCCGAGGGCCTCGGCCGCGCTGGCCATGGTGTTGGCGGTGTACATGCCGCCGCAGGCGCCCTCACCGGGGCAGATCGCGCGCTCGATCGCGTCGACGTCCGCCCGGCTCATCAGTCCCCGCGCGCACGCCCCGACGGCCTCGAAGGCGTCGATGATGGTGACCTCGCGCTCGGTGCCGTCGGACAGCTTGGCGACGCCGGGCAGCGTCGACCCGGCGTAGAGGAAGACGCTGGCGAGGTCGAGACGGGCCGCGGCCATCAGCATCCCGGGCAGCGACTTGTCGCACCCGGCCAGCAGCACCGACCCGTCGAGGCGCTCGGCCTGCATGACGGTCTCGACGCTGTCGGCGATGACCTCGCGCGACACCAGCGAGAAGTGCATCCCCTCGTGGCCCATCGAGATCCCGTCGGAGACGGAGATCGTGCCGAACTCCAGCGGGTAGCCGCCGGCGGCGTGCACGCCGTCCTTGACCGCCTGGGCGAGCCGGTCCAGCGACAGGTTGCACGGGGTGATCTCGTTCCAGCTGCTGGCGACGCCGATCTGGGGCTTGGCGAAGTCCTCGTCCCCCATCCCGACCGCGCGCAGCATGCCGCGGGCGGCAGCACGCTCCAGGCCGTCGGTGACGTCCCGACTGCGGGGCTTGATGTCGGGCTGGGAAGGCGCCTCGGTCATGTCCGCACTCTACCGAGCGTCCGAGTCCTAAGACGCTGTGCTCACCTGCCGAGACGGGAGTCCGGGACGAGGTTGCGTGGCGGCTCGCCGCGCGCGAGCCGGGCCACCTGGTCGCGCAGCAGCTCGAGTGCCCGTGGCCGCATCGCCGTGGTGTCCCCGCCGACGTGCGGGGTGAGCAGCAGCCCGGGGGCTCCCCACAGCGGGTGGTCGGCCGGCAGCGGCTCCGGGTCGACCACGTCCAGTGCCGCCCGCAGCCGGTGCCGGCGCAGCTCGGCGAGCAGCGCGCCGGTGTCGACGACCTGGCCGCGCGAGACGTTGACGAGCAGCGCGCCGTCCGGCATCGCGGCGAGGAACGCGGCGTCGACGAGGTGACGCGTGCGCTCGGTCAGCGGCACGGCGAGCACGACGACGTCGTGCCCGGGCAGCAGCGCGGGCAGCTCGTCCACACCGTGCACGTGACCGTCGTCGTCCTGCCGGGCCCGGGTCGCGACCCGGGTGAGGACGACCTCGAACGGCCGCAGCCGCTCGACGACGGCGCGGCCGATACCGCCGGTGCCGACGACGAGCACCCGCCGGTCGGCGAGGGATGGCCGCAGCACGTGCCGCCAGCGGGCGGACTCCATGTCCCGCGCCGCGTCGTCGATGCCGCGCAGCGAGGCGAGGGCGAGCCCGACGGCGAGCTCGGCGGTCGCCGCGTCGTGCACCCCGGACGCCGTCGCCAGGGCCACCCCGGGCGGGACGTGCGGGGCGACCGTGTCGTACCCGGTGGTGAGCGTCTGGACCAGCCGCAGCGCCGGCAGGTCGCGCAGCGACGGGAGGGCGGGGGCCGGGTGCAGGTAGGGCGGGACGACGACGGCCACGTCGGCGAGGTCGGCGCCGAGCGCGCCCGCGGGCGGGTGCTCGACGTCCCAGACGGCGGGGCGTACCCCGTCGGGCAGGTCGCCGAGGTCCTCCACCCACTGGGAGTCCGGCAGGGTGATCACCCACGAGTCCGGGAACGACAGCATGCCCGGCATCGTGGCAGCGACGCCGTGCCTGCGGCCACCCCTGGGGGACACTGCTGCCGTGCCCCGCGCTGCGCTCGCCGCCCTGTCCGCCGCCGTCGCGGCCGCCCTGCTCGCCTCGTGCACGGGGTCCACGGAGCCGACCGGCGGGGGCACCGGCCGGGCGGCGGCGCCGGCACCCACGGTGACCGGGGACGGGGCCGGGTCCGAACCGGCCGCCACGCCCACCGCCGTCGGCCCGCACGCCGCGACCCGGGTGACGGGACGCCCAGGAGCACCGCGCGACGTCGTCACCGACCTCGACGTGCCGTGGTCGGTGGCGGTGCTGCCGGACGGGTCGGCGCTGGTCTCGCTGCGTGACCGGGCGCAGCTGGTCCGAGTCGGCGCGGACGGCACGCCGGAGGTCGTCACGGCCACCGGCGCGGACGGCCGGGTCCCGGACGTGCGGCCGGACGGGGAGGGCGGGCTGCTCGGCGTGGCGGTCTCGCCGACGTTCACCGAGGACGCCCTGGTGTACCTCTACCTCACCGCCGCGGACGGCAACCGGGTCGTGCGGGCGCCGCTCGACGGGCTCACTCTCGGGGACCCGGAGGTGCTGCTCGACGGCATCCCCGCCGGGGCCAACCACAACGGTGGGCGGATCGCGTTCGGCCCGGACGGCATGCTCTACGCCACCACCGGGGACGCCGGCCAGGCCGACCTGGCCCAGGACCTGGGTTCGCTGGGGGGCAAGGTGCTCCGGCTCACTCCCGACGGCGGTGTCCCCGCCGACAACCCGTTCCCGGGCTCCCCGGTCTGGACCGTGGGGCACCGCAACGTGCAGGGCCTGGGCTGGGACGCCGAGGGCCGGCTGTACGCCAGCGAGTTCGGCACCGACCGGCTCGACGAGCTGAACCTGCTCGAGCCGGGCGCCAACTACGGCTGGCCGTACGTCGAGGGGCCCGGCGGTGACGACGACTTCGTCGACCCGCTGCTCATCTGGCCGACCGCGGACGCCTCCCCCAGCGGGCTGCTCGTCACCGGTGACGCCGTCTACCTGGCCGCCCTGCGCGGGCAGCGGCTGTGGCGGGTGCCGCTGGTCGACGGCCAGGTGGGCGAGCCGGAGGCCCTGCTCACCGGGGAGCTGGGCCGGCTGCGCGACGTCGTCCTGGCCCCGGACGGGGCCGCCCTGTGGGTACTGACGAACAACACCGCCCGCGGCGAGCCCCGCCCCGGCGACGACCGGCTGGTCCGCCTTCCGCTGGGCTGACGCCCGCTCAGCCGGACTGGCCGAGCCGCTCCAGGACGAGCTCGCGGACCCGACCGGCGTCCGCCTGCCCGCGCATCTCCTTCATCACCGCGCCGATCAGGGCACCGGCAGCGGCCACCTTGCCGGCCCGGATCTTGTCGGCGACGTCGGGGTTGGCGCTGATCGCCCGGTCGACGGCGGCACCGAGGGCCGCGTCGTCGCTGACCACCTCGAGCCCGCGGGCGGCGATCACCTGCTCGGGGTCGCCCTCACCGGCCAGTACCCCGTCGAGGACCTGGCGGGCGAGCTTG
This sequence comes from Kineosporiaceae bacterium SCSIO 59966, assembly GCA_020881835.1. Taxonomy (NCBI): domain Bacteria; kingdom Bacillati; phylum Actinomycetota; class Actinomycetes; order Kineosporiales; family Kineosporiaceae; species Kineosporiaceae bacterium SCSIO 59966. The sequence goes on along the minus strand of CP052876.1, from coordinate 855,288 downwards.
TCGTTGATCCGGCCGGTGTCGACGAGCCGTTGCAGCTCGGCGACCTGCGCGGGGGTGATGCCGAGGTCCGCCAGGTCGACGCCGTCCTCCTTGGCCCGCCGCGCGACCGGACCGCTCCACCACTTGCGGGCGGCGGCGGGGCTGGCCCCCGCCGCCACGGTGGCCTCGATCAGCGGCACCGCACCGGCGTTGAGGACGTCGCGCATCTCCAGGTCGGAGAACCCCCACTGCGCCTGCAGCCGGCGCCGGTGCTGCGCCGGCGGCTCCGGCAGGGTGCCGCGCAGCTCCTCCACCCAGGCCGGGTCGGGGGCGACGGGCACGAGGTCGGGCTCGGGGAAGTAGCGGTAGTCCTCGGCGGTCTCCTTGCTGCGCCCCGGGGTGGTCAGCCCGGTGTCCTCGTGCCAGTGCCGGGTCTCCTGGTGCACCCGGCCTCCCGCGGCGAGCACCGCCGCCTGCCGGCCGATCTCGTAGCGGACGGCCCGCTCGACCGAGCGCAGCGAGTTGACGTTCTTCGTCTCGGTGCGGGTGCCCAGCGGGGCCTGCGGGCTCTCGCGCAGGGAGAGGTTGACGTCGCAGCGCAGCGACCCCTGCTCCATCCGGACGTCGGACACCCCGAGCGCCCGCAGCAGGTCCCGCAGGGTGGCGACGTACGCGCGGGCGACCTCCGGGGCCCGTGACCCGGTACCCTCGACCGGCTTGGTGACGATCTCGATCAGCGGCACGCCGGCCCGGTTGTAGTCGAGCAGCGAGTAGTCCGCGCCGTGGATGCGGCCGGTGCCGCCGCCGACGTGCAGGGACTTGCCGGTGTCCTCCTCCATGTGGGCGCGCTCGATCTCGACCCGCACCACCTCGGGCGCGGCGTCGCTGCCCTCGGGGGCCGGCACCTCGACGTCGAGCCAGCCGCCGGTGGCGATCGGCTCGTCGTACTGGGAGACCTGGTAGTTCTTCGGCATGTCCGGGTAGAAGTAGTTCTTGCGCGCGAACCGGCACCACGAGGCGATGTCGCAGTTGAGCGCCAACCCGATCCGGACGGCCGACTCCACGGCGGCGGCGTTGAGCACCGGCAGCGCCCCGGGCAGACCGAGGCAGGTGGGGCAGACCTGGGTGTTCGGTTCGGCGCCGAACTCCGTCGGGCACCCGCAGAACATCTTCGTCGCGGTGCTCAGCTCGACGTGGACCTCCAGCCCCAGCACCGGGTCGAAGCGCTCCATCGCCTCCTCGAACCCCATGGGGGTCACCGTCTCGGTACTCACGCCGTCACCTCCGGGGCCCGGTCGAGCAGGCGGCCGCCCCAGCGCTCGGTGAGCATGGCCTCGAGGGCGGCGCCGACGTGGTAGAGCCGGTCGTCGGCGCGGGCCGGGGCGAGCAGCTGGACGCCGGCGGGCAGGTCGTCCTCGGCGAGCCCGCTGGGCAGGCTCATCCCCGGCACGCCGGCGAGGTTGGCGGGGATCGTCGCGATGTCGTTGAGGTACATGGCCAGCGGGTCCTCCAGCTTCTCCCCCAGCCGGAACGCGACCGTCGGCGCCGTGGGGGACACCAGGACGTCGGCACGCTCGAACGCGGCGGCGAAGTCGCGCTGGATGAGCGTGCGGACCTTCTGCGCGCTGCCGTAGTAGGCGTCGTAGTAGCCCGCGGACAGGGCGTAGGTGCCGAGGATGATCCGGCGCTTCACCTCCTCGCCGAACCCGACGGCGCGGGTCGCGGCCATCACCTGGGCCGCGGTGGGGGCACCGACCCCGTCGGGCAGCACCCGCAGTCCGTAGCGCATCGCGTCGAACTTGGCGAGGTTGCTGCTCGCCTCGCTCGGCAGGATGAGGTAGTACGCGGCGAGCGCGGACGCGAAGCTCGGGCAGGACACCTCGACGATCTCGGCGCCGGCGCCGGCGAGCAGGTCGACGGCCTCGTGGAAGCGGGCGCGCACCTGGGGGGCGTACCCCTCACCGTCGAGCTCCCGGACCAGTCCGACGCGCAGGCCCCGGACCCCGTCGCCGGACGCGCCCCGACGGGCGGCCTCCACCAGGGCGGGGACGTCGTCCGGCAGGGACGTCGAGTCCAGCGGGTCGTGCCCGCCGATGGTCTCGTGGAGCAGGGCCGCGTCGAGGACCGACCGGGTGACCGGACCGGCCTGGTCGAGGCTGGAGGCCAGGGCGACGAGGCCGTAGCGGGACACGCCGCCGTAGGTCGGCTTGACCCCGACCGTGCCGGTCACGGCACCGGGCTGACGGATGGACCCGCCGGTGTCGGTGCCGATGGCCAGCGGCGCCTCGAAGGCCGCGACGGCCGCGGCGGAGCCGCCCCCGGACCCGCCCGGGATCCGGTCGGTGTCCCAGGGGTTGCGGGTGGGCCCGAACGCCGAGTGCTCGGTGCTCGACCCCATCGCGAACTCGTCCATGTTCGTCTTGCCGAGGACGACGAGGCCGCCGTCGGCGAGCCGGCGCACCACGGTCGCGTCGTAGGGCGGTACCCAGCCCTCGAGCATCCGGGAGCCGCAGGTCGTCGGCATGCCGGTGGTGACCAGGACGTCCTTGACGGCCACCGGCACGCCCGCCAGCGGGCCGAGCGGCTCACCCGCGGCCCGCCGCCGGTCGACGTCCCGGGCGGCGGCCAGCGCCCGGTCGACGGCCACGTGGAGGAAGGCGTGGACGACGCCGTCGACGGCCTCGATCCGGTCCAGGTGGGCCCTGGTCACCTCCTGCGAGCTGACCTCCCCGGCGGCGAGCCGGCCGGCGAGGTCGGCGGCGTCCAGGCGGGTGAGGTCGGTCACTGCTCCTCCTCGAGGATCCGCGGCACCCGGAACCGCTGCTGCTCGCTGTCCGGCGCGCCGGAGAGGGCCTGCTCGGCGGTGAGCGAGGGCCGGACCTCGTCGGGGCGGGTGACGTTGGTCAGCGGCAGCGGGTGGGAGGTGGCCGGCACGTCCTCACCGGCCACCGTGGACACGGTGGCGACGGCGTCGACGATGGCGTCGAGCTGGCCGGCGAGCCGGTCCAGCTCGTCGTCGGTGAGGTCGATCCGCGCCAGGTGAGCGAGGTGCGCGACCTCGCTGCGGGAGATGGCGGACATGGGGACGGACTCTACCGACCGGCCAGGCCGGCCCCGTCCCCCGTCTGGCCCGGCACGGGCTGCGGGCGCTCCGTGCGGTCGCCGACCTGGCGCGCACCGTGGCGGTCCCTGGCTCGTTCACGCACCCACGCCGTCGCCGCCGGCGCGGGCAGCGACCGGGCGATGTGCCACCCCTGGGCGGTGTCGCAGCCCATCGCCGCCAGCGCGGACCAGGTGGCGGCGTCCTCGACCCCCTCGGCGACGACGACGAGATCGAGCTCGTGGGCGAGGTCGATGACGGCGCGCACGATGGCGGCGTCGCTGCGGGACCGGGCGACCTGGGCGACGAAGGATCGGTCCAGCTTGACCTCGGCGACCGGCAGCCGGCGCAGCAGCACGAGGGAGGACCAGCCGGTGCCGAAGTCGTCCAGCGAGACCCGCACGCCGAGCCCGCTGACCTCCTCGAGGGTGGCCTGGACGCGCAGCATGTCCTCGGCGAGGACGCGCTCGGTGATCTCCAGCGTGAGCATCGGCCCGAGCACGCCGTAGCGGACGAGCCGTTCGGCCACCCCGACGGCGAACCGGGCGTCCAGCACGTCGCGCAGCGACACGTTGACCGCGACCGGGACGCGCAGCCCCGCCTGCTGCCACGCCGCGCACTGGGCGAGCGCCTGCTCGAGCACCGACGCGGTGAGCCGCGGCATGAGCCCGGACTGCTCCGCCAGCGGGACGAAGTCGTCCGGCGGCACGAGCACGCCGTCGGTGGTGCGCCAGCGGACCAGTGCCTCGACGCCGTCCGTCGCACCGGTGCGCATGTCGATCTTGGGCTGGTACTCCACGACGAGGTCGCCGGCCTCGATCGCGCGGCGCAGCGACCCGAGCAGGCCCACCCGCCCGGTAGCACCGGAGTCCAGCTCCGGGCCGTAGACCCGGATGCCGCCGCCGTCGCGCTTGGCGGCGAACATGGCGGCGTCCGCCCGGGAGAACAGGGCCTCGAAGTCCCCGGCGTGCTGCGGCAGCAGCGCCACTCCGACACTGCCGCCGAGGTCGACGAGCCGGCCCTCCACCTCGAACGGCCGCTCGAGCTCGGCGACCACCCGCTGGGCCACGCCGAGAGCGTCGTCGAGGGAGGTGATCGCCGGGACGAGGACGGCGAACTCGTCGCCGCCGAGCCGCGCGACGACGTCCCCGTCCCGGACGGCGTGCCGCAGCCGCCGGCCGACCTCGACGATCGTCCGGTCACCGGCCTGGTGGCCGAGGACGTCGTTGACCTCCTTGAACCGGTCGAGGTCGACGACGAGCAGGGCGAGGGACTGGTCGCTGCGGGCGGCCAGGTCCATGGCGCTCTCGGCGAGGGTGAGGAAGTGCTTGCGGTTGGCGAGCTGGGTGAGGTCGTCGTGGGTGGCGGCGTGCCGGCTCTCCCGCTCGGCGACCGCCTGCCGGTGGATGGCCAGCACGGGCAGCACGCCGAGGGCGGTCAGCGCCGGTGCGTGCTCCATCACGACGGCGACCAGCGGCGCCAGCCCGAGCTGCGCACCGTTGGCGACCAGCTCGAAGTAGAGGACCGACCGCAGGTCGTCGAGGAGGCTGGTGCCGCTCAGCGCGCTGACCGCGAAGGTGACGAGCAGCTCGTTGACGACGAAGTACGCGGCGGCCGCGAGCGCGACCACACCGAGGTCGGACAGGTCCGCCGGGGACCACAGCTCCGAGGGGCGGGCGTCGCGGTCGAACACCACCAGCACGCCCCAGGCGGCGAGCAGGCTGAGGCTGTACTGGCCGGCGTTGAAGACCCAGCGGTAGGCGGCCTTGCGGGCGAGCACCCCGGAGAGCACCGAGGCACCGGCGAGCAGGGCGACCGCCGGCAGCAGCCCGGCGAACAGCAGGACGGCGAACGCGAACGTGGTCGACCAGGCGACTCCGCTGGGATCGACGGTCCGGCTGCCGAGGACGGGCCACAGCTCGCCCCCGACGACGAGCACGACCCCGACCGCCAGCGCGACTGCCGCACCGGTGGGGAAGGCCTGGCCGTCGGCAGGCCACCACGGCCCGGCAGTCGCCGTCTGCCACGCGACGAGCAGGACGGCGAGGACGGGCACGGTGACGACGTGTCCCCAGAACACCGCGGGCCGGGCCGGCGCCGGACGCTCGCGCTCGACGTCCGTCGCGCTCGTCATCGTGCCGTCATCCGCTCCACGTCTCGCTCCCGCGCCGATGGCCTGGTCCACCATCGGCACCGGCGGGCGGTTCTTGAGCCGGTCGGGTGCCCCCTCAGCCCTCGGAGCGGCCGGCAACGGCACCCGGACCGCCCTCGAGCAGAGCGCGGAACCCCTCCTCGTCGAGGACGGGCACGCCGAGCTCGGCTGCCTTGTCCGCCTTGCTGCCCGGGGAGTCCCCGACGACGACGAACGACGTCCGTCTCGACACGCTGGACGCGGCGCGGCCGCCCCGGGCCAGGATCGCCTCCTTGGCCTCGTCGCGGGTGAACCCGGCCAGGCTGCCGGTGACGACGACGGTGAGGCCCTCGAGGGTGCGGGGTACCGACTCGTCCCGTTCGTCGGCGGTGCGCACCCCGGCAGCCGCCCAGCGCTCGACGACCCTGCGGTGCCAGTCGACCTGCCACCAGGCGCGGACGGCCTCGGCGATGACGGGTCCCACGCCGTCCACGGCCGCCAGCTCCTCGACGTCCGCGGCGAAGATCCGTTCCAGCGACCCGAAGTGCTGGGCCAGCGCCCGGGCCGCGGTCGGACCGACGTGCCGGATCGACAGCGCCACGAGCACCCGCCACAGGGGCTGGGACCGGGCTCGCTGGAGGTTGTCCAGCAGCCGCCGCCCGTTCGCGGACAGCTGCCCGTCCTTGCGGGTGAACAGCGGGACGCGGCGCAGGTCGTCCTCGGTCAGGTCGAACAGCCCGCCCTCGTCGTCCAGGACGCCGGCCTCGAGCAGGGCGCCGGCCGCCTCCCACCCGAGCGCCTCGATGTCGAACGCCCCACGGCTGGCGACGTGGAAGAGCCGCTCGCGCAGCTGGGCCGGGCAGGACCGGGTGTTGGGGCAGCGGATGTCCTTGTCGCCCTCGCGCTCGGGGCGCAGCTCGGTGCCGCACGAGGGGCAGTGGGTGGGCATGACGAACTCGCGCTCGTCGCCGTCGCGCAGGTCGACGACCGGGCCGACGATCTCGGGGATGACGTCGCCGGCCTTGCGGACCACCACGGTGTCCCCGATGAGCAGGCCCTTACGGCGCACCTCGTCGGCGTTGTGCAGGGTGGCCATCTCGACGGTCGAGCCGGAGACCCGGACGGGTCGCATCACGGCGTAGGGGGTGACCCGCCCGGTGCGCCCCACGTTGACCCGGATGTCGAGCAGCTCGGTGGTCACCTCCTCGGGGGGGTACTTGTACGCGATCGCCCACCGAGGTGCCCGACTGGTCGACCCGAGGCGCCGCTGCAGGGCCACCTCGTCGACCTTGACCACGACACCGTCGATCTCGTGCTCGACCGCGTGCCGGTCCTCGCCGTAGGCGGCGACGATCGCCTGGACCTCCTCGATGGTGTCGACGACACGGGTGTGCGGCGAGGTCGGCAGCCCCCACGAGGCGAGCACCTCGTAGGCCTGTGACTGCCGCTCGACGTGCAGACCGTCGTGCAGCCCGAGGCCGTGGACGAGCATCCGCAGCGGCCGGGATGCGGTGACCCGCGGGTCCTTCTGCCGCAAGGAGCCGGCGGCGGCGTTGCGGGGGTTGGCGAACGGTGGCTTGCCTGCCTCGACGAGCGCTGCGTTGAGGTCGGTGAACGCCTCGACCGGGAAGAACACCTCGCCGCGGACCTCCACCCGCGGGGGGTGCCCGGCGCCGGCCAGCACGTGCGGGACACCGCTGATGGTGCGCACGTTGTTCGTGACGTCCTCGCCGGTGCGGCCGTCCCCGCGGGTGGCGGCCCGGGTGAGCCGGCCCTCCTCGTACAGCAGGTTGACCGCCAGCCCGTCGATCTTCAGCTCGCACAGGTAGTGGACGTCGGCGCCCCCGACCTCCCGCTCGACGCGGGCCGCCCAGGCGAGCAGCTCCTCGGTGGAGAAGGCGTTGTCGAGGCTGAGCATCGGCTCGAGGTGGTCGACGGGGGCGAAGTCGGTGGAGAAGGTCCCGCCGACCACCTGCGTGGGCGAGTCGGGTCGGCGCAGACCCGGGTACCGCTCCTCGAGCTCCGCCAGCCGGCGGACGAGCGCGTCGTACTCCCCGTCGCTGATGACCGGTGCGTCCCGGACGTAGTACGCGAACTGGTGGGAGCGGATCTCCTCGGCCAATTCGGTCCACTCGTGCTGGGCCTCCGGTGGCGGCGCCTCCTGCTCGGTCGCCGGCGGGACGTCGTCCGGGAGATCGGCGGGGCTGCTCTCGCTCACGCGCCCATCCTGCCCGAGCCCACCTCCGCCGGGGTTCGCACACGCAGTGGTCGTCAAACCGGGCCGTCAGGGGCCACATCACCGCCACTGGGTGCGCGAACCTCCGGCCGGGGGTCAGGCGGCGACCTCGGTCAGCGCTCCGGCCGCCTCCACCAGCAGCGCCAGGACGGCGCGGGCGTGCGCCGGTGAGGACCCCGCCAGCCCGCAGGCCGGCGACAGGACGACGTCCGCCAGGGCACTGTCCGGCAGCCCCACCCGCGCCCACGGGCGACGAACGGCGTCCACCACCGCGGTCACCGACGGCAGCGGGCCCGACGTCGGCACCGCCCCCGCCCACAGCCCCACACCGGACTCGACCGCCACGGCCACCGACTCCCAGGCGCCGGCACCCAGGAGCGCGACGTCCACCGACAGCGCGCCGGCGCCGGCGTCGCGGAGCAGGGCCACCGGCAGCTCGGCCGCGCAGCAGTGCACCGCCGTGCTCCCGGCGCCGGCGCCGGTCGCCGCGGCCAGCACCGAGCGCAGGGCCTCGGTGGTCTCGGGGCGGTCGACGGCGGGCAGCCGCCCCCACCCGCTGGACGTCGCCAGGTGGCCGGCGAGCACGGCCGGCAGCCCGGGCTCGTCGACCTGGACGACGACCCGGGCGCCCGGGAGGAGCCGCTGCACCTCCCGTACGTGCTGCGCGACCCCCTCGGCCAGCGACAGGGCCAGGTCGCGGCGGGCCCCGCGGTCGGCCAGGACGCGCTCCCCGCGGGCGAGCCGCACCGTGGAGGCCAGCGTCCACGGCCCGCACACCTGCACCTTGAGCTCCCCGGTCCACCCGTCAGCGGCCTCGGCGAGCGCGTCGAGGTCGGCACGCAGCAGGGCCCGGGCCCGCTCGAGGTCACGCCCCGGCCGGTCGACCAACCGCCACCCGCTCGGCTGCAGGTCCACCGGCAGCTCGACGAGGACGGCGGCCGCTCGCCCCGTCAGGTCGGCGCCGGGACCGCGTGCGGGCAGCTCGACGAGGTGCGGCAGGTGGCCGGCGCCGAGCTCGCCGAGCACCGTGCGAGCGGCCTCCAGCGGGTCGGCCCCGGGCCAGGAGCCGATACCGGTGGCGCGGGTCACCGGTCGCGCCCCGCCGCCTCGACGGTGGCGCTGCCGACGACGCGGTCGCCGTCGTACAGGGCGGCCGTCTGCCCGGGGGCGACCCCGCGCACCGGCCGGTGCAGGGCGACCACGAGCCGCTCGCCGGCCTCGGTGACGGTGCCCGGCACCTCTTCCCCGTGCGCGCGGACCTGCACGCCGACGACGGCACCGGGCTGGGCCGGTGGGCCGCACCAGACCGGCCCGGTGCCGGCGACCCGGTCCACGCCGAGGTCCTCGGCCGAGCCGACCGTGATGGTGTTCGTGGCCACCGAGACGTCGAGCACGTAGCGGGGCCGGCCGTCCGGCGCCGGGGTGCCCAGCCGGAGTCCGCGCCGCTGGCCGACGGTGTGCCCGGCGGCGCCGTCGTGGCTGCCGACGACCTGCCCGGCGGTGTCCACGACGGGGCCGGGACGCTGCGGCGGCAGCCGGCGAGCCAGCCAGCCGCGGGTGTCGCCGTCCGGGACGAAGCAGATGTCGTGGCTGTCCGGCTTCCCGGCCACGGCGAGCCCGCGCTCAGCCGCCTCGGCGCGCACGGCGGCCTTGTCCACCGCGTCCCCGAGCGGGAACAGCGCGTGGGCCAGCCGGGCGGCGGGCACCACCGACAGCACGTACGACTGGTCCTTGACGCGGTCGGCCGCCCGGTGCAGGGCGGGCCGGCCGTCCGGGCCCGGCGCGATCCGGGCGTAGTGCCCGGTGGCGACGGCGTCGAAGCCGAGCGCCAGGGCGCGGTCGAGCAGCGCGGAGAACTTGATCCGCTGGTTGCACAGCAGGCACGGGTTGGGTGTGCGACCGGCCGCGTACTCGGCGGTGAAGACGTCGACGACGTCGGTCGCGAAGCGCGCGGACAGGTCCCAGACGTAGAACGGGACGCCGAGGACGTCGGCGGTGCGCCGGGCGTCGTGGGCGTCCTCGACCGTGCAGCAGCCGCGGGCGCCGGTCCGCTCCCCGGCCGGTTCCCGGGACAGGGCCAGGTGGACGCCGACGACGTCGTGGCCGGCGTCGACCGCGCGGGCCGCGGCGACGGCCGAGTCGACCCCGCCGCTCATCGCGGCCAGGACCCTCACGACGCCACCCGGGGCGCGGCCGCGGCCAGCCCGGCTGAACGGGCCCGCTGCACCACCGGCCCGATGGCCTCGAGCACCGCGTCGACGTCCTGCTCGGTCGAGGCCGCGCCGAGGGTGAGCCGCAGCGCGCCCGAGGCGGTCTGCTCGTCCAGGCCCATGGCGAGCAGCACGTGGCTCGGCCGGGCGACCCCGGCCTGGCAGGCGGACCCGGTCGAGCACTCCACGCCACGGGCGTCGAGCAGGTAGAGCAGCGAGTCCCCCTCGCAGCCGGGCACGGTGATGTGCACGTTGCCGGGAAGCCGTCCGGCCGGGTCCGGGTCGCCGCGCAGGACGACGTCCGGCACCGTCTCGAGCAACCCGGCGACGAGCCGGTCGCGCAGGGCGGCCACCCGTGCGGCGGTCTGCGGGCGGCGGCGCACCGCGGTGTCCGCGGCCACCGCGAAGCCCCGGAAGGAGGCGGCAGCCAGCGTGCCCGAGCGCACCCCGCGCTCCTGGCCACCGCCGTGCAGCAGCGGGACGACGTCGACGCCGCGGCGCAGCAGCAGGGCCCCGGCTCCGACCGGACCACCGAGCTTGTGCGCCGAGACGGTGAGCGCGTCCAGCCCGCTGGCGGTGAAGTCGACGGGCAGCGCCCCGACCGCCTGGACGGCGTCGGAGTGCACCGGGACGCCGTACTCGGCCGCGGCGGCGACCACGTCGGCGACCGGCTGGACCGTGCCGACCTCGTTGTTCGCCCACATCACCGTCACCAGGGCGACGGACCCGGGGTCGGCGGCCAGCTCGGCGCGCAGGGCGTCGACGTCCACCCGGCCGACCGTGTCGACGGGCAGCAGGACGACCTCGGCGTCCTCGTGGACGGCGAGCCACTCCAGCGCGTCGAGGACGGCGTGGTGCTCCACCGCCGAGGCGAGCACGCGGCGCCGGCGCGGGTCGGCGTCCCGGCGGGCCCAGAACAGCCCCTTGACCGCGAGGTTGTCGGCCTCGGTGCCGCTGGCGGTCAGGACGACCTCGCCCGGGCGGGCACCGAGCGCGGCCGCGAGCAGCTCCCGGGACTCCTCGACCACCCGGCGGGCACGCCGGCCGGAGGTGTGCAGCGACGAGGCGTTGCCCACGGCGGTGAGCTCGGCCGTCATCGCTGCCACCGCCTCCGGCAGCATCGGCGTGGTCGCCGCGTGGTCGAGGTAGGCCGTCACGACCGAGGAGTCTAGGTCGGCTCGACGACGCGCCGGGTCTCAGCCCTTGCGGCGGAGGATCTCCTCGGTGGCCTGCGGCAGCACGGTGAACAGGTCACCGACGACGCCGAAGTCGACGAGCTCGAAGATCGGCGCCTCCTCGTCCTTGTTGACCGCGACGATGGTCTTCGAGGTCTGCATCCCGGCCCGGTGCTGGATCGCCCCGGAGATGCCCGCGGCGACGTACAGCTGCGGCGAGACCGTCTTGCCGGTCTGCCCGACCTGGTTCGCGTGCGGGTACCAGCCGGCGTCCACAGCAGCGCGGGAGGCACCGACCGCCGCCCCGAGCGCGTCGGCGAACGCCTCCACCGGACCGAAGTCGCCGTTCGTGCCCCGCCCGCCGGAGACGACGATGGCCGCCTCGGTGAGCTCGGGGCGGCCGCTCTTCTCGCGCGGCCTGCGCTCGGTCACCCGGGCGGTCCTGGCCGCCTCGGACACGGTCGGCGTGACGTCGACCCGCTCGGCGGCAGCCGGGGCCGGCTCGGGGGTCGTCGAGTTCGGCTTGACGGTGATGATCGGGGTGCCGGTGGTGACGGTGGCCTCCACCGTGTAGGAGCCGGCGAACACCGACTGGGTGGTGCGCAGCCCGCCGTCCGCCTGGACGTCGACCGCGTCGGTGATCAGGCCGCTGCCGGTCTTGATGGACAGCCGGGCCGCGACCTCCTTGGCCTCGGCGTTGGAGGGCAGCAGCACCGCGGCCGGCGAGGCCTGCTCGACGAGCTGGGCGAGCACCTCCGCCGTGGGCGCGACGAGGTAGTCGGTGACGTCGCCGGACGGCACGACGTACACCTTCGCGGCGCCGTACTCGGCGAGCGAGGGACGGGCGGCGTCGAAGCCGTCACCGATGAGCACGGCGGCGGGCTCGCCGATCCGGCGGGCGATGGTGAGCAGCTCGTGAGTGGTCTTGCGGACGGCGCCGTCGACGTGGTCGACGAGCACGAGGACCTCGGTCATCTGAGGTTCTCCTCCTTCGTGGCGTGGACGACGCCGGTCAGACGAACTTGCGGGAGACGAGGAACTCGGCGAGCTTCACGCCGCCGTCGCCCTCGTCGGTGACGACCTCGCCCTGGGTCCTCGGGGGACGAGCGGTGAAGGACTCGACCTTCGTCCAGGCGGCGGCCAGCCCGACCTGGGAGGGGTCGAGGCCGAGGTCGGCGAGCGACCAGGTCTCGACCGGCTTCTTCTTCGCCGCCATGATCCCCTTGAACGAGGGGTAACGGGGCTCGTTGATCTGGTCGGTGACGCTGACCACCGCAGGCAGGCTCGCCTCGACGACCTGCGTCGAGGCGTCCCCGTCCCGCCGGATGGTCACGGTGCCGTCGCCGACGGTCAGCTCCGAGGCGTAGGTGACCTGCGGCAGACCGAGCCGCTCGGCGAGCATCGCGGGCACGACGCCCATCGTGCCGTCGGTGGACGCCATACCGGTGAGGACGAGGTCGACCGGGCCGCTCTCGCCGATCTTGCGGACGGCGTGGGCGAGGACGAGGGACGTCGCCGGGGCGTCCGAGCCGTGCAGGGCGTCGTCGAGGACGTGGACGCCGGAGTCGGCGCCCATCTGCAGGGACTTGCGGACGGCGTCGACGGCGTCCGCCGGGCCCATGGTCAGGACCACGACCTCGGCCTCCGCGGACTCCTTGAGCTTGAGCGCCTCCTCGACGGCGTACTCGTCGAGCTCGGACAGCAGTCCGTCGACCGCGGTGCGGTCGGTGGTGTTGTCGCTGGCGTTGAACGTGCGCTCGCCCTGGGCGTCAGGGACGTGCTTGACCAAGACGACGATCTTCATGGCCGTGGGCCGACCTCCTGTGCTCGCGTCGTCGGCGGTGCGCCGACGCGGGACCGGGCGGTCCCGTGGACCCCGGTCAGGGTGCCAGATCGGAACCGTCCCGGGAATGTGACGGTGCTCTCGAGACCCGTCGCTTCCGACCCATGGTTACTTACGAGTAGCCCCGGGCTCAACCGGTGCCGGCGTGACCCTTCCCACTCCGCCCGCCGACACCACAGCCGCCCGCCGAACCACAGCAGAGTGCTCGCCGGCGGAGGTCACCGCCCCTCGAAGCGGGCCTTGCCGGGCCCCTCCTCGACGAACGACCTCATGCCGGTGTCCTTGTCGGCGGTGGCGAACAGGCCGGTGAACTGCATCCGCTCGATCGCCAGCCCGGTGTCCAGGTCGACCTCGAGCCCCCGGTCGACGGCCTCCTTGGCCGCTCGTAGGGCGAACGAGGCGGCCCCGACGTACCTCTCGACGCCCTGCCGGGCGGCGGTGTAGACCTCCTCGTCCGGGACGACGCGGTCGACCAGACCGATCCGCAGCGCCTCGTCGGCCGTCACGTGCCGACCGGAGAAGATCAGGTCCTTGGCCCGCGAAGGACCGACGAGCCGCGGCAGGCGCTGGGTGCCGCCGGCGCCGGGGATGATGCCGAGCAGGATCTCCGGCTGACCGAGGCGGGCGGACTCGCCGGCCACCCGCATGTCGCAGCACAGCGCCAGCTCGCAGCCGCCGCCGAGGGCGTAGCCGGTCACCGCCGCCACGGTGGGCTTCGGGATCCGCGCGACGGCGGTGAACGCGGACTGCAGCGCCGTGGAGCGCTCGACCATGTCCGTGTACGACATCGCCTGCATCTCCTTGATGTCCGCTCCGGCGGCGAACACCTTCTCGCCCCCGTAGACGACGACGGCGGCGACGTCGCGCCGCTCGGCGGCCTCCGTCGCGGCGGCCCGCAGCTCCTCCTGGACCTGAGAGTTCAGCGCGTTCATCGGCGGTCGGTCCAGCCGGATGGTGCCGATACCGCCGTCGACCTCGAGCCTGACGTACTCGCCCAACGGTGCCTCCAGTTCGTCGCAGGGGTGCTGGTCGGAGCAGGGATGGTGGCCGGGCATCAGGCCCGGGGGTCGTCGCCCCCGGGCGACCCGCCGGCGTCCTGGGGACCGGCGCCGGTGTCACCGGGGGCGGTGCCGCCGGCGGCGACGTGCCAGGTCTTGACCGCCTGGAAGATCCCGGCGAAGGCTCCCTGAAGCAGCTGGCGCAGCGGCGCCGGCTGCGGGACGACGAGGTCGACGGCGACGAGCAGCACGTCGTCGTGGACGGTCGCCTTGACGAGGTTGCTCCGCGCGGTGAGGTCGTTCGCGGCGCGCAGCCGGGTCAGCGGGTCGGCCGGCACCGACTCCCCGATCCGCCACTGCCCGAACACCCGCATGAGCGGGAGCGGTTTGTCCGCGCAGCGGACGAACAGCTTCTGCTGCTGGACGGTGACCGACACGTCGCCCTGGGCGTCCACGTTCGGCTGCTGGCCGAGGTCGATGAGCGCGTCGAGCACCCGGCCTCGCAGCGGGTGCTCGCTCTCCGGCGGGGGAAAGTTCGGCAGTGCAGTGGGATCGCTCACCCGTCCACCGTAGCCGCGACCGGGCACGGCCCGGGACCGGCCCTGGGGCAGACTTGCGCGCCGTGGAACGCTCCGGTCCCTGGCCCCTCGGCCTGCACCTGCGGGACGGTGGCGCGCACGTCGCCGTCCACGCCCCGCACGCCGACGCCGTCGAGGTGGCCCTGCTCGACGGCGGTCCCGGAGGTGGTCTCACCGAGCGCCGGCTGCCGCTGCGGCGGCGCACTCACGGCGTGTGGCACGACGTGCTCCCGGGTGTCGCCGAGGGCCAGCGGTACGGCCTGCGGGTGCACGGCCCGTGGGACCCGGCCGCGGGGCACCGCTTCAACCCCGCCAAGCTCGTCCTGGACCCGTACACCCGGGCGGTGACCGGACGGGTGCGCTGGGGGCCGGAGGTGTTCGGCCAGCAGGTCGACCCGGTCACCTGGGCGCCGCGGCCGGGCGACGTGCGGGACGAGCGGGACTCCGCCGGGCACGTGCCGCACGGGGTCGTCGTCCGGGCGCCGGTGGCGGACCCGGCCGAGCGGCCGCGCGTGCCGTGGGCCGACACGGTCGTCTACGAGGCGCACGTGCGCGGCCTGACCATGCGGCACCCGGACGTCCCGGAGGAGCTGCGCGGCAGCTACGCGGCGCTGGCGCACCCGGCGGTGGTGGGCCACCTCCTCGACCTGGGTGTCACGACGCTCGAGCTGCTGCCGGTCCACGCGATCGCCGACGAGCCGGCGCTGGTCCGGCGGGGGCTGCGCAACTACTGGGGGTACAACACCCTGGCGTTCTTCGCCCCCGAACCGCGGTACGCCAGCGCGGCGGCGCGGGCGGCGGGCCCGCAGGCGGTGCTCGACGAGCTGCACGACGCGGTCCGCGCCCTGCACGCCGCCGGGCTGGAGGTGCTGCTCGACGTCGTCTACAACCACACCGCCGAGGGAGGTCCGCACGGCCCGGTGCTGAGCCTCAAGGGCGTCGACCACGCCGCGCACTACCTGCTCGACGGCTCGGGCGGCGCGGTCGACGTCACCGGCTGCGGCAACACCCTCGACTTCACCAGCGCGCGGGTCGTGCAGCTGGCCCTGGACTCGCTGCGCTACTGGGTGCAGGCGTTCGGCGTGGACGGGTTCCGGTTCGACCTGGCCACGACGCTGGCACGCGGGCGCAACGGCTTCGACCCGGACCACCCCTTTCTCGTCGCGGCCCGCGCCGACCCGGTGCTGGCCGATGTCAAGCTCGTCGCCGAGCCGTGGGACGTCGGGCCGCACGGGTGGCGAACCGGGCAGTTCCCGCCGCCGTTCGCCGAGTGGAACGACCGGTTCCGGGACGGGGTGCGCACCTTCTGGCTGGCCGACCCGGCGCGCCTGGAGCGCGGGCACGGCCCGGGCCACGGGGTCCGCGAGCTCGCCACCCGGGTCGCCGGCTCGGCGGACCTGTTCACCGCCGGCGACCGGGGACCGCACGCCTCGGTGAACTACGTCACCGCGCACGACGGCTTCACCCTGGCCGACCTCACCGCCTACGAGCACAAGCACAACGAGGCCAACGGCGAGGGGAACCGCGACGGCCACCCCGACAACCGCAGCTGGAACCACGGGACCGAGGGCTGGGCGCCGCCGGGGCCCGACGGCGACGTCATCGAGGAGGTCCGGCGGCGCTCGGCGCGCAACCTGCTCGGCACCTTGCTGCTGTCCGCCGGGGTGCCGATGCTCACCGCCGGCGACGAGATCGGCCGCACCCAGCTCGGCAACAACAACGCCTACTGCCTGGACGACGCGACGACGTGGCTCGACTGGGCGGCGGTGCCGGGCAGCTGGCGGGAGGACCTGCTCGCCACCGTCCGCGAGCTGCTGCGGCTGCGCCGCGAGCACGCCGTCCTGCGCCGGGACACCTTCTGGGCGGGCCGGCCGGTGCACCCCGACGGCACCCGGGACCTGGCCTGGTTCGGGCCGGACGCGGCCCCCATCGACCACGCCCGGTGGCACGACCCGGGCCTGCGCACCCTGCAGGCCTACCTGGACGGCGAGGGACCTGGCACCTCGCTGCTGCTGGTCCTGCACGGGGACCTGGACGACGGACCGGTGCTGCTGCCGGGCCCGCCGTGGGCACGGGCCTGGCAGCTGCTGTGGGACAGCGCCTGGCGCAGCCCCCGGGACGCCGGGCAGGACGGCGAGACGCAGGCCGGCGGGACCTCGGTGCCGGTGACGGCGTTGTCGATGCGGCTCTACGGCGCCGCCGGCTGAGCCGGGCAGCGCGCCCCGCCCCGGTCAGGCGTTCGCGACCAGACCGGTCTCGGCGACGCTGGCGAGGTGCTCGTGCCGTGGCACGACCCGCACGGTGTACCCGAAGGGGCCGGTCCGGCGCAGGGTGACGTCACCGGCGAAGTGGTGCCGCCCCGCCTCGTAGGCCTCGACGTGCGCGAGCGTCTCGGTGCGCACGTCCGTCAGCTCGTCGTTCTCGCTGACCCGGCCGTGGACCACCTGGACGGCGACGTCCCGGGGGTCGAGGTCGCCGAGCGACACGTAGGCGTTGACGTGCAGCACCTCACCCACCTGCGGGGAGTCGCCCAGCCCGGAGGACTCGACGTGGTCGACGCGGACGCCGTGCCAGCCCGCGCGCAGCCGCCGCTTCCAGGCGGCGAGCTCGGCGGCGCCGGCGTACCGCGGGCCGTTGAGCGACCGCTGGGCGTGCGCGGCGGGCAGGTAGAGCTGGCGAACGTAGTCGGCGACCATCCGGGTGGCGAGCACCTTGGGGCCCAGGCTGGCCAGGGTGTGCCGGACCATCTCCAGCCAGCGCCGGGGCAGCCCGTCGGCGTCCCGGTCGTAGAACCGGGGGGCGATCTGGGACTCGATGAGCTCGTACAGGGCCGCGGACTCCAGGTCGTCGCGGTGGTCGGGGTCCTCGACCCCGTCGGCGGTCGGGATCGCCCACCCGTTCTCGCCGTCGAACCACTCGTCCCACCACCCGTCGCGGACGGACAGGTTCAGGCACCCGTTCAGGGCGGCCTTCATCCCTGAGGTGCCGCACGCCTCGAGCGGTCGCAGCGGGTTGTTGAGCCAGACGTCGCAGCCCGGGTAGAGGGTCTGCGCCATCTCGATGTCGTAGTTCGGCAGGAACACGATCCGGTGGCGCACCCCGGGGTCGTCGGCGAACCGCACCATCTGCTGGATGAGCCGCTTGCCCTGCTCGTCGGCGGGGTGCGACTTGCCGGCGATGACGATCTGGACGGGCCGCTCCGGGTCCAGCAGCAGCGAGCGCAGCCGCTGCGGGTCCCGCAGCATGAGGGTGAGCCGCTTGTAGGTCGGGACCCGGCGGGCGAAGCCGATGGTCAGCACGTCGGGGTCCAGGACGTCGTCCACCCACCCGAGCTCGGCGTCCGTGGCCCCGCGCTCCCGCCAGGAGGCCCGCACCCGCCGGCGGGCGTCGCGGACCAGCTGCTCGCGCATCTCCCGCCGGGCGTTCCAGATGGCGGCAGCGGGGACGTCGTCGACGTGCTCGAACGAGCGGGGGCCCGGCCGGCCACCGACGTGCTCGGCCGCCAGCTCGTAGACCCGGCGGTCCACCCACGTCGGCGCGTGCACGCCGTTGGTGATCGCAGTGATCGGCACCTCGGAGTGGTCGAACCCCGGCCACAGACCGTTGAACATCGCCCGGCTCACGCGGCCGTGCAGCTGGGAGACGCCGTTGGCGCGCTGGGCCAGCCGCAGACCCATCACCGCCATGTTGAACACCGTCGGGTCGCCGCCCGCGTAGTCCTCCGCGCCGAGCGCCAGCACCCGCTCGACGGGGACGCCGGCCAGGACGTCGGAGTCGCCGAGGTACAGCTCGACCTGGTCCCGGCCGAACCGGTCGATCCCGGCCGGCACCGGGGTGTGGGTGGTGAACACGGTGGCGGCCCGGACCGCCTCGAGCGCCGCGTCGAACTCGAGGCCGGCGGCGACGAGCTCGCGGATCCGCTCCAGGCCGAGGAAGCCGGCGTGGCCCTCGTTGGTGTGGTACACCTCCGGGGCCGGGGCGCCGGACAGCCGCGACCACAGCCGCAGCGCCCGGACCCCGCCGATGCCGAGCAGCATCTCCTGCTGAAGCCGGTGCTCCCCGCCGCCGCCGTAGAGCCGGTCGGTGACCGTGCGGGCGGCCTCGTCGTTGGACGGGACGTCGGAGTCGAGCAGCAGCAGCGGGACCCGCCCGACGTCGGCCTTCCACACGTGCGCGGTCAGCTCACGGCCGCCGGGCAGCTCGACGGTGACCGAGGCGGGCGTGCCGTCGGCGTCCCGCAGCAGGGTCAGCGGGAGCCCGTCGGGGTCGGTGACCGGGTAGGTCTCGGTCTGCCACCCGTCGCGGGTCAGCGCCTGCTTGAAGTAGCCGCTCTTGTACAGCAGGCCGACCCCGACGACGGGGACGCCGAGGTCCGAGGCGCTCTTGAGGTGGTCCCCGGCCAGGATGCCGAGGCCGCCGGAGTACTGCGGCAGCACGGAGGTGATGCCGTACTCCGGGGAGAAGTAGGCGATGGCCGCGGGCGGGGAGCCCTCCAGTCCCTGGTACCACATCGGCTCGGTCAGGTACCGGTGCAGGTCCGCGGCGGCGTCCTGGACGCGGGCGACGAACGCGTCGTCGGCGGCGAGCTCCTCGAGCCGCTCCGGCGGCAGGTCACCGAGGAGGGCCACCGGGTCCCGGTGCACGGCCTCCCAGCGGGCCGGGTCGATGGCGGCGAAGAGGTCCCGGGTCGGCTGGTGCCACGACCACCGCAGGTTGAGGGCCAGCTCGCCGAGCGCCTCGACGGGCTGGGGCAGGACGGTGCGGACGGTGAACCGGCGGATCGCTCTCACGGGCGGTCAGGGTACGCGCCCGCGGTCGCTCGCAGACCACCCCCGTGCCGTGTCCTTGCTCCGACCGCAAGTTCTTTCAGCCCTCTGGTGGCGCCGGCGGCCGGCGTACCGGCGCGGCGGCGCCGTGCGGGTGCCGGTGCCCGCCCCGTCTCGGTAGGTTTCCGCGGGTGAGCGACACACGCACCCCACGCCGGTCCCCCCGGAGCGAGGTCACCGCTCCCACACCCCCTCACCCGGCGACCGGCACCCGCGTCGGCCGGATCCCCGTCCTGGACGTCGGCCCGAGCGTGGACTGCGGCCGCTGGCCGGCCCGCTGCGTCGTCGGCGAGGCCGTGCCGGTGACCGCGACGGTCTTCCGCGAGGGGCACGACGCCGTCGCCGCGACCGCCGTGCTGCTGCGGCCCGACGGCTCGGAGCACACCCGGGTGCGGATGCAGCCGACGGAGCCCGGCACCGACCGGTGGCGGGCCTGGGTCGTCCCGGACGCCGAGGGCGAGTGGACCTTCCGGGTCGAGGGCTGGGACGACCCGTACGGCACCTGGGAGCACGACGCGGTGATCAAGGTCGCCGCGGACGTCGACACCGAGCTCATGCTCACCGAGGGCGCGCTGCTGCTCGAGCGCGCCGCCACCCAGGAGGGCCGCGACGCCGAGGGAGCGGCGGTGCTGCGGGCGGCGGTGGAGGGCCTGCGGGACACCGACCGTCCGGCCCAGGCCCGGCTCGCCGCCGGCACCTCCCCCGAGGTGCACGCCGCGCTGGCCCGGCTGCCGGTGCGCAACCACGTGACGCGGAGCGAGCCGCTCGGCCTGCGGGTGCAGCGGGAGCGGGCGCTCGTCGGCTCCTGGTACGAGATCTTCCCGCGCTCGCACGGCGCACAGCGCGACCCGGCCACCGGCGAGTGGCGCTCGGGGACCCTGCGCACCGCGGCCGAGGCGCTGCCCCGGATCGCCGGGATGGGTTTCGACGTCGTCTACCTCACCCCGGTGCACCCGATCGGGACCACGAACCGCAAGGGCCGCAACAACGCGCTGACCGCGCAGCCGGGTGACCCCGGCTCCCCCTACGCGATCGGCTCCCCGGACGGCGGGCACGACGCCGTCGAGCCGACCCTCGGCACGTTCGAGGACTTCGACGCCTTCGTCGCCCGGGCCCGCGAGCTCGGCCTCGAGGTAGCCCTCGACCTCGCCCTGCAGTGCTCCCCCGACCACCCCTGGGTGCGCGAGCACCCCGAGTGGTTCACCACCCGCGCCGACGGGTCGATCGCCTACGCCGAGAACCCGCCGAAGAAGTACCAGGACATCTACCCGCTGAACTTCGACAACGACCCCCGCGGCATCTACGAGGAGGTGCTGCGCGTCGTCCTGCTGTGGGTGTCCCACGGGGTGACGCTGTTCCGCGTCGACAACCCGCACACCAAGCCGGTCGAGTTCTGGGAGTGGCTCATCGCCGAGGTGACCGCCCGGCACCCCGAGGTCGTGTTCCTGTCCGAGGCGTTCACCCGGCCGGCGATGATGCGCACCTTGGCCAAGGTCGGCTTCCACCAGTCGTACACGTACTTCGCCTGGCGGCACTCCAAGCAGGAGCTCGGCGACTACCTCCTCGAGCTGTCCGAGGAGACCGCCGACTACCTGCGACCGAGCTTCTGGCCCACGACGCACGACATCCTCACCCCGTACATGCAGTACGGCGGACCGGGCGCCTTCCGGCTGCGCGCGGTGCTCGCCGCGACGATGGTCCCCACCTGGGGGATCTACTCCGGCTACGAGCTGGTCGAGAACGTCGCCCGGCCCGGCGCCGAGGAGCAGATCGACAACGAGAAGTACGAGCTGCGGCCCCGGGACTGGCAGGGTGCGCTGGAGCGGGGCAGCAGCCTGGAGCCGTTGCTCACCCGGCTCAACGCCATCCGCCGGGCCCACCCGGCGCTGCAGCGGCTGCGGGGGGCGGTCGTGCACCGCACCGACGACGACGCCGTCCTGGCCTACTCCCGCCGGGTGCCGGCCGACCAGTCCCCCACCGGCGTCGAGGACGTCGTGGTCACCGTCGTCCTGCTCGACCCGCACTCCACCCGGGAGACGATGCTGCACCTGGACATGCCCGCGCTCGGACTGGACTGGCACGACACCTTCGTCGCCCACGACCTGCTGGGCGAGCACACCTGGAGCTGGGGCGAGCACGTCTTCGTCCGCCTCGACCCGGAGAACCCCGCGCACGTCGTCCACGTCAGGAGGGCCTGAGCGTGGAGGGGCTCAACGTCACCGCGCCCGGTCTGCGACACGACCCCCACTGGTACAAGAAGGCAGTCTTCTACGAGGTGCTCGTCCGCGGGTTCGCCGACTCCAACGGGTCCGGCTCCGGGGACTTCACCGGCCTGATCGGCAAGCTGGACTACCTGCAGTGGCTCGGTGTCGACTGCCTGTGGCTGCCGCCGTTCTACGCCTCCCCGCTGCGGGACGGCGGCTACGACATCAGCGACTACTGCGCCGTGCTGCCGGAGTTCGGCACCCTGCCCGACTTCACCGAGCTGGTCTCCCAGGCGCACGCCCGCGGGCTGCGGATCATCACCGACCTGGTGATGAACCACACCTCCGACCAGCACCCCTGGTTCCAGGCCAGCCGCAGCGACCCGGACGGGCCGTACGGTGACTTCTACGTGTGGAGCGACACCGACCAGCGGTACTCCGACGCCCGGATCATCTTCGTCGACACCGAGACGTCGAACTGGACGTTCGACCCGGTCCGCCGGCAGTACTACTGGCACCGGTTCTTCAGCCACCAGCCCGACCTCAACTTCGAGAACCCGGACGTCGTGGAGGCGGTGTTCGACGTCGTCCGGTTCTGGCTGGACCTGGGGATCGACGGCTTCCGGCTGGACGCCGTGCCGTACCTCTTCGAGGAGGAGGGCACGAACTGCGAGAACCTGCCCCGCACCCACCGGCTGCTGCAGGACCTGCGGGCGATGGTGGACCGGGAGTACCCCGGGCGGGTGCTGCTCGCCGAGGCCAACCAGTGGCCCAGGGACGTCGTGGAGTACTTCGGCTCCGAGGACGAGCCGGAGTGCCACATGTGCTTCCACTTCCCGGTGATGCCGCGGATCTTCTACGCCATGCGCGACCAGAAGGCCGCGCCGATCCTCGACATCCTCGCCGACACCCCGCGGATCCCCCGCAGCGGCCAGTGGGGCACGTTCCTGCGCAACCACGACGAGCTCACCCTGGAGATGGTCACCACCGAGGAGCGGGCGGCGATGTACGGCTGGTACGCGCCGGACCCGCGGATGCGCGCGAACATCGGCATCCGTCGCCGGCTGGCGCCGCTGCTGGACGGCTCGCGCGCCGAGATCGAGCTCATCAACGCGCTGCTGCTCTCCCTGCCCGGGAGCCCGTGCCTCTACTACGGCGACGAGATCGGCATGGGGGACAACATCTGGCTGCCGGACCGGGACGCCTCCCGCACCCCGATGCAGTGGACCCCGGACCGCAACGCGGGGTTCTCCACGGCCGACCCGGGCAAGCTGTACCTGCCGGTCGTGCAGTCGCTCGTCTACCACTACAACAACGTCAACGTCGAGGCGCAGCTGGCGACGTCGTCGTCGCTGCTGCACTGGGTCCGCGGCATGCTCGCCGTCCGCCGGCGGCACCCGGTGTTCGGACTCGGTGACTTCGCCGCGGTCCCGGCGGACAACGAGGCGGTGCTCGCCTACCTGCGGGTCCACCGGCCGGCCGAGGGCGAGGACGGCGAGCCCGAGACCGTGCTGTGCGTCAACAACCTGTCGAGCACACCGCAGGCGACGACCCTGCAGCTGCCCGACCACGCCGGCGCCCAGCTCGAGGACCTCTTCGGCGGGGCCGGCTTCCCCAAGGTGGGCGACGACGGGAGGCTGCCGATGACGCTGGGGTCCCGGGACTTCTTCTGGCTGCGGGTGACGTCGTGACCGGCGACGGCGCCCCTGGGAGCCACGGCGCCGTGCCCGACCCGCCGGTCGAGGACCTGGACCGGCTGCTGCACCGGTGGATGCCCGCTCAGCGCTGGTACCCGGCCAAGGGACGCGGCGTCGCCCTGCGCCGGGCCGGCGCGCTGGCGCTGCCGTCCCCCGACCCGGACGCCGTCGTGGAGACGGTGGTCGTCGAGCTGGACTCCGGCGACCGCCGGGACGTCGTCCAGGTGCCGCTGACGTTCCGTTCCCGTCCGCTGGACGGCGCCGGGCCGGCGCTCCTGGGCCGCACCGACCGCCCCGGGACCGGCCCGGCCTGGGTCTACGACGGACCGCACGACCCCGCGTTCGTCGACGCCCTGCTCGGCGCGCTGGAGCCGGCACCCGGTCGTACCGGCTGGCAGGGCAGCGCGGTCTCGAGGGTGCTGTCCGGGGAGCAGTCGAACACGAGCATCATCGTCGGGGACACCCCCCTGGACGACGGCCGGCCGGCGGACCCGCTCATCGTCAAGGTGTTCCGCACCCTGCACCCAGGAGCGAACCCGGACGTCGAGGTGCTCGCCGCCCTGGCCGCGCAGGGGACCCGGCACGTGCCCGGCCTGGTCGGCTGGCTGGAGGGCCGCTGGACGGCGAGGGACGGCACCGAGCAGTCCGGGCAGCTGGCGGTCGCCACCGAGTTCCTGCCCGGCAGCCAGGACGCCTGGCGCGAGGCCACCGCGGCGGTCGAGCAGGGGCGGGACTTCACCGCCGAGGCGCGCGGCCTGGGCGAGGCCACGGCGGAGGTCCACCTGGCGCTGGCCGAGGCGTTCGGCACGACCGAGGCCGACGAGGAGGTCCGGGCCGCGCTCCTCGCCGGGCTGCGGGACCGGATCGCCTGGGCGCAGCGCTCCAGCGACGCCCTCGGCGGGTGGGCGGAGCAGCTCCGCGCGCACCGGGACCGCCTGGACCTGCTCACCGACCTGCCACCGCTGCAGCGGGTCCACGGCGACTACCACCTCGGCCAGGTGCTGCACGCGCCAGGCCGCGGGTGGGTGCTGCTGGACTTCGAGGGGGAGCCGCTGCGTCCGCTCGAGGAGCGGACCCGGCCGGACCTGGCGCTGCGGGACGTCGCCGGGATGCTGCGGTCCTTCGACTACGCCGCCCGGCACGTCACCGTCGGGCGGGACGACCCGGGGGCGGAGGCGGCCGCCGACGCGTGGGCGGACGCCGCCCGGGACGCGTTCTGCGACGGCTACGCCGCCCAGGCAGGCCGTGACCCGCGGGAGCACGAGGACCTGCTCGCGGCGCTCGAGCTGGACAAGGCCCTGTACGAGGTGGTCTACGAGAGCCGCAACCGACCGGCGTGGGTCGACGTCCCCCTGCACGCGGTGCGCCGGCTGCTCGGCTGAGCGCTCCCTTTGCCGCCGGTGCCCGGGACCGACAGACTGACGGGCATGGCTGACGACCCCCGCTCCGCCACTCCCACGCCCACGCCGCGGCCGGTCGCCGCCGAGGAGCTGCACCGCGTCGCCTCCGGCTCGCACTGGATGCCGCACTCGGTGCTCGGCGCGCACGTGCACGAGGGTGCGGTGACCGTGCGGACGCTGCGCCCGCTGGCGGAGTCCGTCACCGTCGTCACCGACGCCGGGCGCACCCCGCTGCGGCACGAGGCCGAGGGCGTGTGGGTCGGTGTGCTCGGCGTCCCGGAGGTGCCGGACTACCGGCTCGAGGTGGTCTACGCCGGCCACGACCCGCAGCTCGTGGACGACCCGTACCGGTTCCTGCCGACGCTCGGCGAGGTCGACCTCCACCTCATCGGGGAGGGCCGGCACGAGCAGCTGTGGACCGTGCTCGGCGCCCACGTGCGCCACTACTCCGGGCCGCTCGGTGAGGTCACCGGCACGTCGTTCGCCGTGTGGGCACCCAACGCGCAGGCCGTCCGCGTGGTCGGCGACTTCAACCACTGGGACGGGCGCTCGCACGCGATGCGCTCGCTGGGCTCGACCGGGGTGTGGGAGATCTTCGTCCCGGGCACCGGCGCGGGCACCCGGTACAAGTACGAGCTGCTCGGCCGCGACGGCCAGTGGCGGCAGAAGGCCGACCCGATGGCCCAGGGCACCGAGGTCCCGCCGTCCACCGCCTCCGTCGTCGTCGAGAGCCACTACGAGTGGCAGGACGCCGAGTGGATGGACCGGCGCGCCCGCACCGACCCGCACACCGGCCCGATGAGCGTCTACGAGGTGCACCTCGGGTCGTGGCGCGTCGGCCTGGGCTACCGCGAGCTCGCAGACCAGCTCGTCGACTACGTCGTCGACACCGGGTTCACGCACGTGGAGCTCATGCCCGTGGCCGAGCACCCCTTCGGCGGGTCGTGGGGCTACCAGGTGACCGGCTACTACGCCCCGACGGCGCGGTTCGGCCACCCGGACGACTTCCGGTACCTCGTCGACCGGCTGCACCAGGCCGGGATCGGCGTGATCATGGACTGGGTGCCCGCGCACTTCCCCAAGGACTCCTTTGCCCTCGCGCGCTTCGACGGCGAGCCGCTGTACGAGTACCCCGACCCGCGCAAGGGAGAGCACCCGGACTGGGGCACGCTGGTCTTCAACTACGGACGCAAGGAGGTCCGCAACTTCCTCGTCGCCAACGCCCTGTACTGGCTGGAGGAGTTCCACGTCGACGGGCTGCGGGTGGACGCGGTCGCCTCGATGCTCTACCTCGACTACTCCCGCCAGGACGGGCAGTGGGTGCCGAACCGGTACGGCGGCCGGGAGCACCTGGAGGCGATCGAGTTCCTCCAGGAGGTCAACGCCACCGCCTACAAGCGCGTCCCGGGCATCGTCACCGTCGCCGAGGAGTCCACCGCCTGGCCGGGCGTCACCCGGCCCACCCACGTGGGCGGCCTGGGCTTCGGGCTGAAGTGGAACATGGGCTGGATGCACGACTCCCTCGGCTACGTCGCCGAGGACCCGGTGCACCGGCAGTACCACCACCACCGGATGACGTTCTCGCTCATGTACGCGTTCAGCGAGAACTTCGTCCTGCCGATCAGTCACGACGAGGTCGTGCACGGCAAGGGCTCGCTGCTGCGCAAGATGCCGGGCGACCGCTGGCAGCAGCTGGCGAACCTGCGCGCCTACCTCGCGTTCATGTGGGCGCACCCCGGCAAGCAGCTGCTGTTCATGGGCGCGGAGTTCGGGCAGGAGGCCGAGTGGTCGGAGTCCCGCAGCCTGGACTGGTGGCTGCTCGACCAGCCGCTGCACGCCGGCGCGCACGCCATGGTGCGGGACATGAACCGGCTGTACCGGCAGACCCCGGCCCTGTGGGGCCTGGACTTCGACCCGGCCGGCTTCGAGTGGATCGACGCCAACGACACGACCCACAACGTGTTCTCGTTCGTCCGCCGCGACCGGGAGGGCGACGAGCTCGTCTGCGTCGTGAACTTCGCCGGCGTCCCGCACGAGGGCTACCGGGTGGGCATGCCCGCTGCCGGCGCCTGGGACGAGGTGCTCAACACCGACGCCGAGGGGTACGGCGGCTCGGGGGTCGGCAACCTGGGCCGGGTCCAGGCCGAGGAGACGCCGTGGCACGGGATGGCCGCCTCGGCCACGCTGCGGGTACCCCCGCTCGGCGCGCTGTGGCTGCGCCGGGCCAGGGACTGAGCGGTCCTCTCCCGGGGCGGCTCACAGGGCGGCGACCTCTCCGACCACGACGACCGCCGGCGGACGGATCCGCTCCGTCGCGATGACCCGGCCGAGGTCGGCCAGCGTGGTGCGCACCACCCGCTCGGTCGGCAGCGAGCCGTCACAGACCACGGCGGCTGGCTGGCTGCCCGGGCGTCCCGCGGCGAGCAGCGTGTCAGCGATCGCACCGCCGTTCTCCACCGCCATCATGAGGACGAGGGTGCCGCGCAGGGCAGCGACCGCGGCCCAGTCGACGAGGCTGTCCGGGTGGCCGGGCGGCAGGTGACCGGACACGACCGTGAAGTCGTGGACGACGCCCCGGTGGGTGACGGGGATCCCGGCGAGCGCCGGGACGGCGAGCGAGGACGACAGCCCCGGGATCACCCGGACGGGGACGCCCGCCTCCTGCAGCGCGAGCACCTCCTCGAAGCCTCGGCCGAACACGTAGCCGTCGCCACCCTTGAGCCGCACGACGCTGCGCCCGGCCCTCGCCCGCTCGACGAGCAGCTCGTTGATCCGCTCCTGCGCGGTCGAGCGGCCGCGGGGGACCTTGGCCACGTCGATCACCTCGACTCCTGGCGACAGCTCGGCGAGCAGGCCGGCCGGGGCCAGCCGGTCGGTGACCACGACGTCGGCGCCGAGCACGGCACGCAGCCCGGCGACGGTGATCAGGTCCCGGTCGCCCGGCCCGCCACCGACCAGGGTGACGCCGGGGAACCCGTCCGGTTCCACGGTCATGCTGCGCACCGTCATACCGGTCATTGTCCGAGCCAGGTCACGTCGTCGCCGACCCGGGCCACCGCGCCGTTCGGGACGTCGAGCCACCGGGTCTGGTCCGGCGTGACGCCGTCGAGGTGGGCTACCGCGGCCCGGATGGCGTCGCCGTGGGACACCAGGACCGTCACCGCTGAACGGTCCAGGCCGTCGAGGACGGCCCGCATGCGATGGTAGACGTCCATCGGCGACTCGCCGCCGCAGACCGGTTGGGTGGGGTCCGACCAGTCCGTCGCACCGGCCACGGCCCAGGCCTCCTCGTAGCGGCGGCCCTGCAGGGCCCCGAGGTGCTGCTCGCGCAGTCGCACGTCGCAGGTCAGGGTCGCGCCGAAGCAGGCAGCCACGACGTCCGCGGTCTCCATCGCGCGTGTCAGGTCGCTGGTGACGACTCGCTCGACCCGCAGGCCGAGCCGGGACACGTCCGAGGCGATGGTCCTCGCCGCCGCGGCGGCCTGCCGCCGGCCGAGGTCGGTGAGCCGGGGGTGGGGGGTCTGTCCCTGGGTCAGACGGGCGAGGTTCCACTGCGACTGACCGTGTCGCACGAGGTACACCGGACGGCTCACGAGGCCATCCTCCCGTAGGCTGCGTCGTGCCCGTGGACCAGGAACCCGGTGCGACTCCGGGGCGGTTCCGCCACTGTGACGTCGACTGACGACGTAGCCAGACACTGCTCACGGGTCGTCCGACCGCACGACGGGGCGAGAACCCCGGAGGAGGATCCCGGCAGATGGCCGAGTCGCCGGCGCACGTCGCGCTGCTGTCCACGTCCGACACGGACCTGTTGTCCGCGCGCGCCAGCGGCGCGAGGTACACCTGGGCCAACCCGAGCCGCGCCACGGAGGCCGAGCTGACGGCCACGGTCGCCGACGCCGACGTCGTCGTCGTACGACTCCTCGGCTCACCGCACGACCTGTGGCCGGGTCTGCGCTCGGTGCGCGAGCGCGGCACCCCGGTCGTGGTCCTGGGTGGCGAGCAGCAGCCGAGCGCCGAGCTGATGGAGCTGTCCAGCGTGCCGATGGGCGTGGCGACGCAGGCGCACCACTACCTGGCCGAGGGAGGTCCGGCGAACCTCACCCAGCTGCACGCGTTCCTCTCCGACACCGTGCTGCTGACCGGCCAGGGGTTCGAGCCACCCGTCGCCGTACCCGCCTGGGGGTTCGTCGAGCGGTCGGCTGCAGCCGACCCCGGTCTGCTGCGGGTGGGAGTGCTGTACTACCGGGCGCACCAGGCCAGCGGCAACACCGCGTTCGCCCACGCTCTGGCCGACGCGATCGACGCGACCGGCGAGGCCGTCGGCGTACCCGTCTTCGCCGGGTCGCTGCGCTCGGCGCCCGACGACCTCTACGAGGCGCTCGGCACGCTGGACGCCCTGGTGGTCACCGTCCTGGCGGCGGGAGGCTCGGCGCCGGCCACGGCGAGCGCGGGCGGGGACGACGAGGCGTGGGACGTCGAGCGGATCGCCGCCCTCGACATCCCCGTGCTGCAAGGTCTGTGCCTGACCACGAGCCGCGCCCAGTGGGAAGCCTCCGACGAGGGGGTGAACCCGCTGGACTCGACGACACAGATTGCGATCCCCGAGTTCGACGGCCGCATCATCACGGTGCCGTTCTCGTTCAAGGAGCTCGACGAGCAGGGGTTGCCGCACTACCTCGCCGACCCGGAGCGCGCCGGCCGGGTGGCTCGTACGGCCGTCAACCACGCTCGCCTGCGCAGGACGGCCAACGCCGAGAAGAGGATCGCCCTCGTGCTGTCGGCGTACCCGACCAAGCACGCGCGCATCGGCAACGCCGTCGGCCTGGACACCCCGGTCTCCGCCGTCCGGCTGCTGCGCCGACTGCGCGAGGAGGGCTACGACCTCGGGGGCGAGAACGAGGTCACCGCCCTGCTCGACCTCGACGACGACACGGTCGCGGGGGACGCCCTCATCCACGCCCTCGTCGCGGCCGGCGGGCAGGACGAGGAGTGGCTCACCGGTGCCCAGCTCACCGACGCGCACGTACGGATCACACCGGCCGAGTACGACGCCTGGACCGCCGACCTGCCGGCGGACCTGCGGGACGCCGTGGTCCAGGCCTGGGGCGCCGCCCCGGGACGTCTGTTCGTCAACGACGCCGGCGAGCTCGTCCTGGCCACCCTGCGGGCCGGGAACGTCGTCGTCCTGATCCAGCCGCCGCGAGGCTTCGGGGAGAACCCGGTGGCGATCTACCACGACCCCGACCTGCCGCCGAGCCACCACTACCTCGCCGCCTACCGCTGGCTGGAGCACGGCTTCGGCGCCGACGCCGTCGTCCACCTCGGCAAGCACGGCTCGATGGAGTGGCTGCCCGGCAAGAACGCCGCACTCTCCGCGTCCTGCGGGCCCGACGCGGCGATCGGCGACCTTCCGCTGGTCTACCCGTTCCTGGTCAACGACCCCGGCGAGGGCGCGCAGGCGAAGCGGCGTGCCCACGCCACCGTCGTGGACCACCTCGTCCCGCCGATGGCGCGCGCCGAGACGTACGGCGACCTCGCCCGCCTGGAACAGCTCCTCGACGAGCACGCCAACATCGCGGCGATGGACCCGGCCAAGCTGCCCGCCGTCCGCGGTGAGATCTGGCAGCTCATGCGGTCAGCGCAGATGCACCGCGACCTCGGGCTGGAGGAACGCCCGGACGACGAGGAGTTCGACGACTTCCTCCTGCACGTCGACGGCTGGCTGTGCGAGATCAAGGACGCCCAGATCCGCGACGGGCTGCACGTCCTCGGCGTGGCGCCGACCGGCGAGGCGCGCGTCAACCTCGTGCTGGCGATCCTGCGCGCCGCCCAGGTGTGGGGCGGCGCCGGCAACGCCGTGCCCGGCCTGCGGACGGCGCTCGGCCTGCGGGACGGCACGGACCTGCAGGCCGTCGACGCGGCCGAGGCCCAGGCCCGGGCCCTCGTGGAGTCGATGGAGGCGAGCGGCTGGGACCCGGCGGCGGTCTCGGCCCTGCACGACGACCCTGAGGTCCGGCGGGTGCTGGCGTTCGCCGCCGAGCAGGTGGTGCCCCGGCTGGCGAGGACCGGCGAGGAGATCGACGCCGTCGTGCACGCCCTGGCCGGCGGCTTCGTTCCCGCCGGCCCCTCCGGGTCCCCCCTGCGCGGACTGGTCAACGTGCTGCCGACGGGCCGCAACTTCTACACCGTCGACCCACGGGCAGTGCCCTCGCGGCTGGCCTGGCAGACCGGCCAGGCGATGGCCGACTCGCTGCTGGCGAGGTACCTCGAGGAGACGGGGACCTACCCGACGTCGGTCGGCCTGTCGGTCTGGGGGACCTCGGCGATGCGGACCAGCGGCGACGACGTCGCCGAGGTACTCGCCCTGCTCGGCGTGCGCCCGGAGTGGGACGAGGCCTCCCGCCGGGTCACCCGCCTGCAGGTGGTCCCGCTCGGCGAGCTGTCCCGGCCCCGGATCGACGTGACGGTACGCATCTCCGGGTTCTTCCGCGACGCCTTCCCGCACGTGGTCACCATGCTCGACGACGCCGTCCGGATGGTGGCGGACCTCGACGAGCCGGAGGACCGCAACTTCGTGCGGGCCAGTTACCTCGCCGACCTGGCCGAGCACGGCGACCCTCGACGCGCGTCGACCCGCGTCTTCGGCTCCAGGCCCGGGTCCTACGGGGCCGGCATCCTCCAGGTGGTCGAGTCGGGCTCCTGGCGCGACGACGCCGACCTGGCCGAGGTCTACACCGCCTGGGGCGGTTTCGCCTACGGTCGCGACCTGCACGGTGCCCCCGCGGCCGACGACATGCGCGCCAACTACCGGCGCATCAAGGTCGCGGCCAAGAACGTGGACTCCGCCGAGCACGACATCGCCGACTCCGACGACTACTTCCAGTACCACGGCGGGATGGTCGCGACGGTCCGTGCCCTGACCGGCACCGACCCGAAGGCCTACGTCGGCGACTCCACCTCGCCGGACTCGGTCCGCACCCGGACCCTCAGCGAGGAGACCGCCCGGGTGTTCCGGGCGCGGGTGGTCAACCCCCGCTGGGTGGCGGCGATGCAGCGCCACGGCTACAAGGGCGCGTTCGAGCTGGCGGCCACCGTCGACTACCTCTTCGGGTTCGACGCCACCACGGGCGTCGTGCACGACTGGATGTACGAGAGACTCGCCCAGGAGTACGTCCTGGACGAGACGAACCAGCAGTTCATGCGCACCTCGAACCCGTGGGCCCTGCGCGGCATCGTGGAAAGGCTGCACGAGGCCGCCGAGCGTGGCATGTGGGCCGAGCCGGACCCCGACACCCTCGCCGCCCTGCAGCAGGTCTACCTGGACGTCGAGGGCGACCTCGAGGACGGCGTCCAGCGGGCGAGGCCGGTGTGAGGGTCCGCATCCTCGGGGTCGGCATGGGGCCGCACCACGTCACCCGCGAGGTCGCGGACGCGCTGCGCGCGTGCGACTACGTACTCGCCACCGAGAAGTCCGCGGACGACGGGCTGCTGGCCGCGCGCCGGGCGGTCGCGGCGGCGCACGGCGTCCCGGTGGTCGTCGTCCCGGACCCGGACCGGGACCATGCCCCCGGCGACTACGAGCAGGCGGTGCGCGACTGGCACCGGGCGCGGGTCGCCGTGTACGAGGACGTCCTGCGGGCACGCGGTGGCACAGCAGCGCTGCTGGTGTGGGGCGACCCGTCGCTGTACGACTCGACGATCCGGGTCGTCGAGTCGCTGGCGGAGCGCCTGCCGGTCGAGTACGACGTGCTGCCCGGCATCAGCGCGCCGCAGCTCCTCGCCGCACGGCACCGGATCGTGCTGCACCCGGTCGGCCGACCCGTCCACGTCACCACGGCCCGTCGCCTGCGCGAGGACGTCGCCGCCGGCCAGAGGAACCTGTGCGTCATGCTCACCGGCTCGCTCGACCTCACCGGCCTCGACGACTGGTCGATCTGGTGGGGCGCCAACCTCGGCACGGACTCCGAGGAGCTGGCCGCCGGGCGGGTGGGCGACCTCGCCGGCCACCTCGAGGACGCGCGGCTGCGGGCCAGGCAGCGCGCCGGTTGGGTGATGGACGTGTACCTGCTGAGGGCACCCGAGTGAGCGGCCTGCTCGTGGCCGGCACCACCTCCGACGCCGGCAAGAGCGCCGTGGTGACCGGCCTGTGCCGCGCCTTCGCCCGCCGCGGCGTCCGCGTCGCGCCGTACAAGGCGCAGAACATGTCGAACAACTCCATGGTCTGCGCCAGCCCGGACGGCTCGACCGCCGAGATCGGCCGCGCCCAGTGGGTCCAGGCGCTCGCGGCGGGGGTCGTCCCGGAACCGGCGATGAACCCGGTGCTCCTCAAACCGGGCTCCGACCGGCGCAGCCACGTCGTGCTCATGGGGCGCCCCGCGGGGGAGGTCAGCGCGACCGACTGGGTGGCCGGACGTCGGCACCTCGCCGCGGCCGCGCACGCCGCGTACGACGACCTGGCCTCCCGGTTCGACGTGGTGGTCGCCGAGGGTGCCGGCAGCCCGGCCGAGGTGAACCTGCGCCGCGGCGACTACGTGAACATGGGCCTGGCCCGGCACGCCGACCTGCCCGTCGTCGTCGTCGGGGACATCGACCGCGGCGGTGTCTTCGCCGCGCTGTTCGGCACCGTCGCCCTGCTGGACCCCGGCGACCAGCGCCTCGTCGCCGGCTTCGTCGTCAACAAGTTCCGCGGGGAGCCTGCGCTGCTGGCCCCGGGGCTGCAGTCCCTGGAACGGCTGACCGGGCGACGCGTCCTCGGCGTGCTGCCCTGGGACCCGGGCCTGTGGCTGGACTCCGAGGACACCCTGGACATCCCCAGCCGGCGCGCGACCACGGACGGCGTCCGCAAGGTCGTCGTGATCCGGCTGCCCCGGATCAGCAACGTCACCGACGTCGACGCGCTCGGCCTGGAACCCACCCTCGACGTGACCTTTGCCACGGACCCGCGCGACGTCGCCGACGCGGACCTGCTCGTGCTCCCCGGCACCCGCTCGACGATCGCCGACCTGGCCTGGCTGCGCTCGCGGGGTCTGGACGTCGCCGTCGCCGACCACGTCCGTCGCGGACGCCCCCTGCTCGCCGTCTGCGGCGGCTTCCAGATGCTCGGCCGCACGATCAGCGACCCGCGCGGCGTCGAGGGTGCTGCGGGGACGGTGGTCGCCGGCCTCGGCCTGCTGGACGTCCGCACCGAGTTCGAGACCGACAAGTGCCTGCGGCTGCCCGTCGGCGAGGCCCTCGGCGTCCCGGCGAGCGGTTACGAGATCCACCACGGCCGCATCACCGTCGGGTCCGGCGAGGCCTTCGCAGGTGGGGTGCGCGCCGGCAACGTCTTCGGGACGATGTGGCACGGCACCCTCGAGGGGGACGAGCTGCGTCGCGCCTTCCTCGCCGCGACCCTCGGCCTGCCGCCGTCCGAGGCGTCCTTCCCGCAGGCCCGGGCGCGGATGCTCGACCGGTTGGGCGACCTGGTCGAGCAGCACCTCGACGTCGACGCCCTGCTCAACCTGGCCCGGCACGGCGCGCCCTCCGGCCTGCCGGTGCTGCCGCCCGGTGGTGCCGCGTGAGGCTGCTCCTGCTCGGCGGTACGAGCGAGGCCCGCGCGCTGGCGGCCCGGCTGGCCACCGACGGGATCGACGTCACCAGCTCCCTGGCCGGGCGGGTCACCCGGCCGCAGCTGCCGCTCGGCGCGGTCCGGGTCGGTGGCTTCGGCGGCGTCGACGGGCTGCGCGCAGCCCTCGCCGACTACGACGCGGTGGTCGATGCGACCCACCCGTTCGCAGTCGGCATCAGCCGCAACGCCGCCGCGGCCTGCGCGGCCCAGGCAGTGCCGCTGCTGAGGCTGGAGCGGCCGGCCTGGACGCCGCAGCCGTCCTGGACCTACGTCGACACGTCCGAGCAAGCGGCCCACGCCGCGGCCGACCTCGGACGGCGCCCGTTCCTCACGGTCGGACGCCAGGAGCTCGGTCGGTTCGTCCCCGCGCTGCGGGACCGCGCCGTCCTGGCCCGTGTGGTGGAGCTGCCGGAGCAGGTGTGGCCCAGCTCCTGGCAGCTCGTCACCAGCCGCGGCCCGTACACCGTGCAGGGCGAGCGAGGGCTGATGGGCCGTCACGGCACCGACGTCCTGGTCACCAAGGACTCCGGCGGCACCTTCACCTGGCCCAAGCTGCAGGCCGCCGCCGAGCTCGGCGCCGCGGTCGTCGTCGTCCGTCGTCCCGCCGGGCCGGTCGGCGTCCCGACCGTCGCCACCGTCGACGAGGCCGTCGAGTGGGTCAGAGGCCGGCGACCGTCTCACGCCGCGCGGCCGGTTCCGTCTCGACGGCGTCGAGCCGCGACACCAGACCCGTGAGCACCAGACCGATGACGCCCCAGAGGGTGGCGACGGTGACGAACGACGCCAGCCGGAAGGACCACAACGTGTCGGCGGGGAAGTCGCCGGTCCCCTCGGCCGGCGCGAGGACCTGGCCGGCCAGCACGACGACGACCAGGTAGCCGGTCACCCCGGCCACGACGCCGCCGTAGGTGCCGACCCGCTGGCGCGCCCACAGGGCACCGCGGGTGGCGAGAGCGGCCGCCGCGACCGACACCAGCACGAAACCGAAGAAGAGCGCGGTCCGCTGGCCGATCGTCTCGCCGTCGTGGACCCCAGGGGGTGACGCGGGGTACTTGAGGAACGGGACCAGCGCGACCGAGACGAACCCGAGCAGGGTCACGAGTGCGGTGGACTGCCCGGGCCGCAGGCGGCCCAGCCGGCCCAGCGTGCCCGCGACGACGAGCGCGACCGCTCCGCCGAGGGCCAGGCCGACCGCCGTCGTGGCGGTGAGCAGTCCCCAGGTCGCCTGCAGGTCTCGTGGGATCCCGCCGCCGGTGGCACCCGCTCCCTCCAGGGCGACGGCAGCCTCGACCTGTGGCTCTCCGACGGCGGAGGCGACGACGAAGGCGGCAAGCCCGGCGACCAGTCCGGCGGCGAGCCCGCGCAGGAGAAGCGCCCGTGCGCTCACAGCGGGCGTCAGTGGCAGGGGTAGCCGAGCAGGTGGCTGCCGTCGTGGACCCACTCGTGGACCACCGCGCCCTGGTCAGTGGTGGCGAAGAACAGCGCGAGCACGGCGAGGAGGCCGAGGAACAGCACCCAGGGCGCCAGCTCCCGCATCGGGACGGTGGGGACGGCGACCGGCTCGGTGACCGGGATGACGGCGGAGTGCGACATGGCGTGTCCTCTCAGGGATTCGTGCGTCCCTGTCGATGGGCTGAGTGACGGCCGCTCGGGTCTGACTCCACCGCCGAGGCGATGTCACAGTAGCGCGACTGTGCCGGACTCCCACCGGCTTCCTTGCGACCGCACGGCGACTCTAGCCGCCCGGCCGCAGCCGGCGCCAGAGGGCACGGGTCGGTCGCCGACGTGCCGAGCAGGACGACCGGTAGCCCCACTGCCTGCGTCCCAGCACGGCCGCCGTCACGGCGGCGGTCAGCGCGGCCCCGGCCCCGACGCGCCTGGCGAGGCGCCGCGCACGCGTGATGTCCTGGGGCCGTGGCGGACGGCCGTCCCCCATGACGGCGCGGTGCTCCACGCGGTTGCCGTCGTAGCGGTTCGTGCCGCCGAGCCGGACGCCCAGCGCACCCGCGAACGCGGCCTCCGCCACGCCCGCGTTCGGGCTCGGATGGCGCCCGGCGTCCCGACGCCAGGTGCGCCACGCGTCCCCGGCCCGAGCCGGGCTGGCGACGAGGGTCAGCACACCGGTGAGCCGCGATCCCGGCAGGTTCACCAGGTCGTCCAGTCGGGCCGAGGCCCAGCCGTAGCGCTGGTAACGGGCGTTGCGGTGGCCAACCATCGCGTCGAGGGTGTTGACGGCGCGGTACCCGAGCAGCCCCGGGACGCCGGCCACTGCGCCCCACACCAGGGGGGCCACGACCGCGTCGGACGTGTTCTCCGCGACCGACTCGACCACGGCCCGGGAGACCTCCGGCACGTCGAGCCCGCCGGTGTCCCGGCCGACGAGACGTCGGACCCGGGTTCGCGCCGCGGGCAGGTCGCCGCTGCAGAGCAGGCCCTGGACCGCGCCGGCCTCGAGGTCGAGGGTGCGCCCGCCCAGGACCGTCCACGTCGCGACGGCGGTGACCACGGCCCGGGCGGTCGGGCGGACCGTGAGGCGCTCGGCGGCGACACCGAGCGCCACCGCTGCCCCGACCAGCGCCGCGGCGTGGGCTGCGCCCCGAGCGCGCGAGTCGGCGTACAGCCGGCGCTCGACGGCTGCGGCGGCCCGACCGAAGCCGGCCACCGGGTGGTACCGCCGCGGGTCTGCCAGGAGGCGGTCCGCGGCGAACCCCAGCAGGATGCCGGCCGCACGTGCCGGCACCCGTGGTCCCGGGGCGTCCGGTGGCATCAGGCGGGGATCTCCTCGAGCAGGGCGACGTCGCGCAGCAGCGCGACCGCGCTACGCAGGACCGGTACGGCGGCGACCGCGCCTGACCCCTCTCCCAGCCGCAGGCCGAGGTCGAGCAGCGGCTCGAGCCCGAGCTTGCCCAGCGCGAGGGACTGCGCAGGCTCCGTGGACCGGTGCCCGGCGGCGAACCAGGCCGCCGCGCCCGGCTCGATCCGGTCGGCGGTCACGGCGCACGCGACACTCATCAGCCCGTCGAGCAGTACCGGGACGCCGTCCTGGGCTGCTGCGAGCAGGTAGCCCGTGGCGGCTGCCAGGTCCGCCGAGCCGAGCGCCGTCAGCGTCTCGACCGGGTCGGACACCCTGGTCCCGGCGCGGGTCAGGGCCGCGTCGATGACGCCGGTCTTGCGCCTCAGCGTCTCGTCGTCGATGCCGGTGCCGCGGCCGACGACCTCGGATGCGGGCACGCAGAGCGCGGCGGCGACCATGGCGGCGGCGGGAGTGGTGTTGCCGATGCCCATGTCACCGCTGATGAGCAGCTGCGCGCCGGCCTGGATCTCCTCGCGTGCCACCCGGGCCCCGGCGTCCAGGGCGGCGCGGGTCTGGTCGGCGGTCAGCGCGTCCTCGAGGTGGATGGCGCCGCTGCCGCGCCGGACCTTGTGCGCCGTCAGCGCGGACCTCGTCGCGTCGTCCAGGTCGTCGAAGGCCTCGTCGACCCCGAGGTCCAGGACGCGGACGGTGACGCCGTGCGTGGCCGCCAGCGCGCTGACGCCGGCCCTGCCGGCGAGGAAGACCCGGACCATGGCGCCGGTGACGGCGGGCGGGAACGCTGACACGCCGTGGGCGGCGACGCCGTGGTCGCCGGCGAAGATGACCAGACGGACGTCGTCGACCTGCCGTGGTGGCACCTGGCCCTGACAGGCGGCGACCCAGACGGCGAGCTCCCCGAGGCGGCCGAGGGCACCGGGCGGGGTCGCCAGCGCCGCCAGCCGCCTGGCGGCGTGATCGCGGGCGACGGCGGAGGGGGCGGACACGGCAGGCATCGGACTCCTGTCACAGGTGGGAACGGTTGGCGGGCAGTCGGTCGAGCTCCTCGAGGAGCCGCAGGGTGACGGCCGGCCGGCGGACGGCGATCCGCACCCAGCTGCCATCCAGGCCCGGGAACGTGTCGGCACGGCGGACGGCGACACCGCGCTCGCGCAGGGCCGCGTGCACCCCGGTGCCCGGGCGGGCCAGGACGAACGGAGCCGCTGACGGGACGACGTCGATGCCGCGGCGGCGCAGTCCGTCCTCGAGAAGCTCTCGGCGGCGCACCACCGACTGGGCGCGACGAGAGCCCTCGGCTGCGGCGGCCGGTCCGCAGCACGCGACCGTGGCGGCGATCGCCGGTGACGACACCGCCCAGGGGGTCTGGACCGCGGCGAGCCGGCGCACGACCGAGCGGTCACCGACGACGTACCCGGCGCGGATGCCCGGCACGGACCAGTGCTTGGTCAGGCTCCGAACCACCACCAGGCCGGCGAGCCGCTCCCCGGCGAGCGACTCCGCCTCGCCGGGCACGGCGTCCATGAAGGCCTCGTCCACCACCACGAGCCGGCCGCGGCGGCGCAGGCGTCTCAGGGCGCTCGCGGGGTGCAGGACCCCGGTCGGGTTGGTCGGGTTGCCTACGACGACGAGGTCGGCGTCCTGCGGGACGGCGTCGGGGTCGAGCGCGAAACCGTTCTCGGGCCTGCACAGCACGGTCGTGACCGTTCGCCCCGCCTGCTCCAGCGCCACGTGCGGCTCGGTGAACTGCGGGTGCACGACGACGGGCCGGCGCCACGGTTCGAGACGCGCCAGGAGGGTGAACGCCTCGGCCGCCCCGGCGGTCGGCAGCACCTCGTCGGCCTCCCGGCCGTGCCGCCGGGCGACGACGGCGGCGGCGGCGGACGCGTCCGGGTAGGACGCCGCGTCGGTCAGCGACTCCCGCAGCGCTCGTTCCAGCCACGGTGGCCGGTCGCCGTCGTACACGTTGACCGCCAGGTCCACGAGCCCCTCGCCGGTCTCGGCGTCACCGTGGTGCCGCAGCGGCTGGAGCAGCGGGTCCCGCGACGACGACGCCGCAGGCAGGACGGGCCTGGGCCGGCGCGGGTGGTGGCGCGGGTGGTGGTGGGGAGTGGCCGCGTGCACGGCGTCGGCGAACCGCTGGGCCGTGCGCGGGTGCCCCGCCCAGTGCACGTGGAGGTAGGACGCGTGCAGCGTCGCTGTGGCGAAACCCGTTGCCTCGCCGTCGATCTCCCACGCCGGGCAGCCGCCCGCCACCGGGCTGGTCCGGGTGCGGTGGAACTCGTGACCGGTCACCCGGTCCCCCGCCCGCGCCAGGAGGGAGTCGGCCGGTGCGACGGCGTCCGGGTAGCGCAGCGTCAGCCGGTCCGTCATGGCCGCCGTCGCGGGGACGACCCCGGCCATCGGGACGTCGTCCAGCGTGCTCGACAGGTAGAGCAGGCCGGCGCACTCGGCGACGGTCGGGACGCCGGCCTCGACGGCGGCACGCAGATCCTCGAGCAGGCTGTGGTTGGCAGCGAGCTCGGCGGCGTACACCTCGGGGAAGCCGCCGCCGAGATAGACACCGGCCGTCCCCTCGGGCAGCGCCGGGTCGGCGAGGGGGTCGAAGGACACGACCTGGCAGCCCGCCGCCTGCAACAGCTCGTCGGTCTCGGTGTACCGGAAGGTGAAGGCTCGCCCCGCCGCCACCGCGACGACGGGCCTGCCGCCACCGGGGGGACGGACGTCGTCGCGCGGGTCCCACGCCCGGCCGGGCAGGTCCACAGCGCTCCGAGCCACCTGCAGGACGGCGTCCACGTCGAGGTGGCGCCGGACCTGCTCCCCGAGCCGGCCGACCACCGCTGCCGACACGTCGCGCTCGGCCGCCGGCACGAGGCCGAGGTGCCGCGACGGCGTGGTCAGCTCCTCGGACCGCGGGAGCACCCCGAGAACCGGCAGCCCGGCGCGCTCCAGCGCCCTGACGACCTCGGCGTCGTTGCGCGCCGAGCCAGCGCGGTTCAGGACGACGCCGGCGATGTCGACGCCGGTGTCGAACGCCGCCATCCCCGCGGCGACCGCAGCGGCGGTGCGTGACTGCCGGGCGACGTCGACGACGAGGACGACCGGTGAGCGGGTCAGGGCGGCGACGTGCGCGGTGGAGGCGAACCCGTCGGTGCCCAGCCGACCGTCGTACAGTCCCATGACGCCTTCGAACACCGCGACGTCCGCGCCGGCCGCCCCGTGGAGCAGGAGCGGGACGATCCGCTCCTCGCCGACGAGGTGCGGGTCGAGGTTGCGCCCGGGTCGGCCGGTGGCGAGCGCGTGGTAGCCGGGGTCGATGTAGTCGGGGCCGACCTTGTGCCCGCTCACCCGGTGCCCGGCGGCGGCCAGAGCGGCCATCAGGCCGGTGGCGACGGTCGTCTTGCCCTGGCCCGTGGAC
Organism: Kineosporiaceae bacterium SCSIO 59966; assembly: GCA_020881835.1. NCBI lineage: Bacteria > Bacillati > Actinomycetota > Actinomycetes > Kineosporiales > Kineosporiaceae > Kineosporiaceae bacterium SCSIO 59966. The sequence goes on along the minus strand of CP052876.1, from coordinate 815,074 downwards.
GACGCCGCGACGACGAGCCGCGGCAGGGTCACCACACCGGCCCCCGCCGGCTCACCACTCGATGCCCTTCTGCCCCTTCTGGCCGGCGTCCATCGGGTGCTTGACCTTGGTCATCTCGGTGACCAGGTCGGCGGCCTCGACGAGCCGGGGGTCGGCGTTGCGGCCGGTGATCACCACGTGCTGGTGACCTGGTCGCCGCCGGAGCGTGGTGATGACGTCATCCACGTCCACCCACCCCCACGTCATCGGGTAGGTGAACTCGTCCAGCACGAGCAGGTCGTGAGCACCGTCCGCGAGGCGACGCTTGACCTCGCGCCACCCCTCGAGGGCGGCCGCGGCATGGTCCTCGGCGTCGCCCTGCTTGCGGCTCCAGGACCAGCCGGAGCCCATCTTGTGCCACTCGACCGGCCCGCCCTCTCCGGTCTCGCGGTGCAGGGCCCCCAGCCGCTCCAGGACCGTCTGCTCACCGATACGCCACCTGGCGGACTTCACGAACTGGAAGACCCCGATACGCCAGCCCTGGTTCCAGCCGCGCAGAGCGAGCCCGAAGGCCGCGGTCGACTTCCCCTTGCCGTCGCCGGTGTGGACCACGACGAGCGGGCGGTTGCGACGCTGCCGCGTCGTGAGCCCGTCGTCCGGGATCGTGGTGGGTCGACCCTCGGGCATCAGGCTGCTCCGTTCGTCGCGCGGGTGTGGCGCCGGACCGAGCCGGTCAGGGTCTGGGCGGTCACCTCCGCCACGGGCAGGTGCTCGGCCCGCAGCAGGCTCGCCAGCCGGGTCGCCAGGCCGAGTCGCACCGGGCCGCTCTCCCCGTCGACGACGACCGTGGTCACGCTCAGGCGGGCGACGTGCTCGGCAGCCTCACCCGACCGGGCGACTGCGTCCCTTCCCGCGGTGGCGCGCCCGTCGGTCACCACGACGAGCAGCGGGCGCAGGCGCGGGTCCCGCAGGCGCTCGCGCTCCAGCACCCGGGCCGCCTCCAGGAGGCCCTCGGCCAACGGTGTCCGACCGCCGGCGGGGAGCTCATCGAGGCGGCGGGCGGCGATCTCGACGCTGTGGGTCGGCGGCAGGACCAGCTCGGCGCCGCCGCCACCGAAGGTGATCAGGCCGACCTTGTCGCGCCGGCGGTAGGCGTCGAGCAGCAGCGAGAGGACCGCGGTCTTCACCTGGGTCATCCGCTTGCGCGCCGCCATCGACCCGGACGCGTCGACGCAGAACAGGACGAGGTTGGCCTCCCGGCCCTCACGGACCGCGATCCGCAGGTCCTCGGCCCGCAGGTCCACCCGGCCGCCTGCCCGGGGGCGGACGGGCTGCTGAGCGGCGGCTGCCTTGAGCGTCTCCACGAGGTGCAGAGAGCCACTGTCACCGGGCTCGCAGCCGACCCGCCTGCCGCTGCTGGAGATCGCGCGGCTGCGGCGACCGGCCGCCCCCGAGCCGACACCGTCGACGGTGAGCAGTCGCGGGCGCTGTGGCGCGCCGGCCTGGACGACCGACTGCTCACCGGCCCCGGCACGCGGCGCGGGCGCCTGCCGGTCCTCGTCGTCCTGCCTGGCGACGTCCCGCTGGGGGGTGTCCCGCTCGGCGGCCGGCTCGCCGTCCGGCTGGCGGCCGCCGTCCGGCTGGGCGCCGCCGTCCTCCTCCGGGGACGCGCCCGGGCCCGGGCCTTCTGGCGGGTCCGGAGGCAGACCGTCGCCGAGGACCTGGTTCAGCAGGTCCTCGTCCAGCCCTGGCGCGTCGAACGGCGTGCGCCGCCTCCGGTGCGGCAGAGCCAGCAGCGCGGCCCGGCGGATGTCTGCCGTGGTGACCTCGTCGCGCCCCGCCCACGCGGCGTGGGCCACGGCGGTGCGTGCGGTGACGATGTCCGCGCGCAGGCCGTCCACCTCGAACGCGGCACAGACCTCGGCAACCGTCAGCAGGGCGGACTCGGTCAGCCGCACGGTGGCGACCCGTTCACGGGCGCTCGCGATCCGCCCGGTGAGCGCCTGGTCGGCGGCGCGGTAACGCGCCGCAAACCCCACCGGGTCCGCGTCGTACGCCATCCGGCGCCGGACGACGTCGGCCCGCACCGCCGGGTCGCGCGGTGCCCGGACCTCGACGGTGAGCCCGAAACGGTCGAGGAGCTGGGGGCGCAGCTCCCCCTCTTCGGGGTTCATGGTGCCGATGAGGACGAACCGAGCCGCGTGCTCCACCGAGACGCCGTCCCGCTCGACCGTGGCGCGGCCCATGGCCGCGGTGTCGAGCAGGAGGTCGACGAGGTGGTCGTGCAGCAGGTTGACCTCGTCGACGTAGAGGATGCCGCGGTGGGCGCGCGCGAGCAGGCCGGGCTCGTACTCCACGGAGCCCTGGGACAGTGCGCGTCCGAGGTGCAGGGAGCCCAGCACGCGGTCCTCCGTCGCACCGACGGGCAGCTCGACGAGACGAACCGGGCGGGTGACCACTTCGGCGTCGCCGCCGAACGGACCGTCCGGCGAGACCGCGCAGGAGTCTGCCGGGTCGACCGAGAACCGGTCGGCCGCGTACACGTGGATCGGTGGGAGGACCGCCGCCAGCGCGCGGACGGCGGTGGACTTGGCCGTCCCCTTCTCGCCGCGGACGAGCACGCCCCCGATCTCCGGCGAGATGGCGGTCAGGACGAGGGCCAGCCCCATGTCGTCCAGGCCGTCGGCCTCGCACCCGAGGACGGCTGAGAAGGGGTACTGCACCGGCATACGAGGCTCCCGCTCGGTTGCGCCATGGAACACGGTCCGGTCCCGAGGCCGGTCTTCGGACTTGTCGGGTCCCCCGTCGCCAGGGGCCCGATTCACCGCAGCGGGCCTGTGCCGGACTCTCACCGGCTTCCCAGATTCTCCTCGTCGCCAGCCCCGCCGTTTCCGACGGCTCGGTCTCAGAGGCACCTCGTGACGGTGGCCACGATAGCGTGCGAAGCCGTGCCGGCACCCACGAGCCCTCGCCCGCAGCCGACGGTCACGGTGGTCGGCATCGGCGCCCGCGGCTGGAGCGGGCTCACCGACGACGTGCGCAGACTGCTGCTCGACGCCCGGGTGCTGGTCGGCGGGCAGCGGCACCTGGACCTGGTGCCGCCGCGGCCCGGGCAGCGACGCGAACGGTGGCCGACACCGCTGCGCGACGGCCTGCCGGACCTGCTCGCCACGCTGACGCAGGGACCGGTCGTCGCGCTGGCCTCCGGTGACCCGCTGGTCTCCGGCGTCGGGTCGACCCTCGTCGACCTGCTCGGTGAGGACCGGGTGGAGATCTACCCGGCGACCTCCTCGGTCGCGCTCGCCCGGGCCGAGCTGCGCTGGCCGGCGGAGTCCTGCGCGGTGGTCAGCGTCGTGGGCAGGAGCCCGGCCCTGGTCTTGCGGGAGCTGGCACCGGGCCGGCGAGTGCTCGTGCTCTCCTCCGACGAGAGCACCCCCGCGCAGGTGGCGCGGCTGCTGACCGCCGCCGGGTACGGCGCGTCGCGGGTGCACGTCCTCGGTGACCTGGGCTCCGACCGCTTCACCCGGGTGGACGGCACAGCCGGCACCTGGTCGGCCGTCTGTCCGCGGCTCAACGTCATCGGGCTGGAGCTGGACGGTCCCGCGCACGGTGCCTGGGTCGCCGGTCTGCCCGACGACCTGTTCGACCACGACGGGCAGCTCACCAAGCGGGACCTGCGCGCCGCTGCGCTGGCCCGCCTCGCGCCGGTGCCCGGAGCTCACCTGTGGGACGTCGGGGCGGGCGCCGGCTCGGTGGGAGTGGAGTGGATGCGCGCCCACCCGACCTGCTCCGCGACGGCCGTCGAGGCCGATGCGCAGCGCGCGGAGCGGATCACCCGCAACGCCCACCGCCTCGGGGTGCCCGGCCTGCGCGTCGTCCACGGCACCGCACCGGAGGCCCTCGCCGACCTGCCGGCCCCCGATGCGGTGTTCGTCGGCGGCGGTGCCACCACGCCCGGCGTCCTCGAGACCTGCCTGGCCGCGCTGCCGCCCGGCGGACGCGTCGTCGTCCACGGGGTGACCCTGGAGACCGAGCGGCTACTGGCGGACCTCTACCGCGACCGCGGCGGGGAGCTGACCCGGGTCGGTGTCGAGGTGGCGGCCCCGATCGGCTCGTTCACCGGCTGGACGCCCACCAGGTCGGTCACCCAGTGGGCCTACGTGCGCGGCTGACCTGGGGGTACCCGGCGGTCGCGGCGCGCGTCGTAGAGGAACGACTCCCCGCCGGGCCGGGGGTCGAGAGCCCGACCGACGAGGATGACCGCGGCCTGCCGCAGCGCAGCAGCCTCGACGGCGTCGGCGATGGTGGCGACCGTGCCGTGCAGGACGACCTCGCCCGGCTGACTGGCCCGGTAGACGACCACGACCGGGCAGTCGGCGCCGTACTCCGGTTCCAGCTCCGCCATGAGCTCACGGGTCCGGGTGATCGCCAGGTGCAGCACGAGCGTCGCACGGGTCGCGGCGTACGCGGACAGCGCCTCGGTGGCGGGCATCGGGCTGGAACGGGCCCGGGTACGAGTCAGCACGACGGACTGCGCGACGAGCGGGACGGTGAGCTCCCGGCCCACTGCGGCCGCTGCGGCGGCGTACGCCGGTACGCCGGGCGTGGCGTCCCAGGCCACGCCCGCGGCGTCGAGCCGGCGGGTCTGCTCGGCCAGCGCCGAGTACACCGACAGGTCGCCGGACGTGAGACGGACGACGTCCTTGCCCTCGTGGTGGGCGGCCGTCAGCCGTTCGGTGATCTGGTCGAGGTCGAGGTGCTGGGTGTCGACCAGCTCGGCCTGCGGGCTGACGTGGTCCAGGACCTGCGGGTCGAGGTACGTCCCCGGGTAGAGCACGACGTCGGCCTCGGCCAGCAACCGGGTCGCTCGAACCGTCAGCAGGTCGGCCGCGCCGGGCCCGGCGCCCACGAAGTGGACGACCATCAGCCCTGCACCCACCGCGGCGTCCAGACACCCGCCCTGGTGACGCGCGTGGCGTCGGCGCCCACGATGAGCAGGCACCTCATGTCGATCGTGGCCGGGTCGAGGCCGGCCAGCGTCGTCACGGTGAGCGACTCCTGTGCGCGGCCGACGTCGCGGCCCACGACGACGACGGTGTCGGGCCTGCGGTGCTCGAGCAGGACCCGTTGCGCCGTCGCGACCTGGTGGGTCCGCGACCGTGACGCCGGGTTGTAGATCGCCAGCACGAGGTCGGCCGCGGCGACGGCCCGAAGACGCCGTTCGACGACCGTCCACGGTTTGAGCCGGTCGGAGAGGGACACGACGGCGAAGTCGGCCCCGATCGGGGCACCGGCCCGGGCGGCGACCGCCTGGACCGCGCTGACACCCGGCAGGACGCGGACGGCCACGTCGGCGTAGGCCGGGTCCTCGGCCGCCTCGAAGACGGCGGCCGCCATGCCGAACACCCCGGGGTCGCCGCCGGAGACGACGGCGACCCGCTCACCGGCTCGGGCGAGGTCGAGGGCGTGGCGGGCACGGTCGAGCTCGACGGTGTTGCCGCTCGCGTGCCGGGTCAGGCCGCTGCGCTGGGGGACGCGGTCCAGGTACGGGCCGTAGCCGACGACGTGGTCCACCTGCGCCAGGGCGGCCGAGGCCTCAGGGGTGAGCCAGCCGTCCGGACCAGGACCGAGACCGACCACGAGCAGCTCTGCCGCCGGCTGGTCCCGCGCCGAGCGCCCGGCGTCCGCCTCGACCACGGCGCCGCGCTGCCGGGAGCGCCGTCCGTTGCGAGTGTCTCCTGGGACCACGACGAGCGCGAAGTACGGCACCGTGTCGGCGTCGACCTCGGCGACCGGCAGCCAGCGCTGCCCGGGCATCGACACCCGCTCGACGTAGAGCGCGTGGTCCAGCCGTCCGGCGGCCTCCAGCGCCCTGCGGACGGCCGGGAAGGTGCGGCCGAGCTTGAGGATGATCGCGGCGTCGGTGTCCGCCAGGCGACGGGCGAGCTCGGGCTCAGGCATCGTGCCCGGCAGCACGGTCAGCACGTCGGTCTGGCGCACCAGCGGCGCAGCCGCCGCGGCGGTGGCGGCAGCGAACGCCGGCACCCCGGGGACGATCTCGGTCGGGTACCTGCCGGCCAGCCGGTCGTGCAGGTACATGAACGAGCCGTAGAACAGCGGGTCGCCTTCGGCGAGCAGGACGACGTCCCGCCCGGCGTCGAGGTGCGCCGCCAGCCGGACGGCGGACTGCTCGTAGAAGTCGGCGAGCGCGCCGGCGTACCCGCCGGGGTGGTCGGTCGCCCCTGTCGTCACCGGGTAGCGGAGCTCCTCCTCGACGACACCCTGGGAGAACAGTCCAGCGGCGATGCGGCGGGCGTTGGACTCCTTGCCGGCACCGGCGTGGTAGGCGATCACGTCCGCGCTCGCGATGAGTCGGGCGCCCTTGCGGGTGATGAGGTCGGGGTCGCCGGGCCCGACGCCGACGCCGTAGAGGCGACCGGTCACTCCTCCTCCCGGGCCAGCGCGTTGAGCGCCGAGGAGGTCATCGCCGACCCACCTCGACGCCCGCGGACGGTGACGTACGGCAGGTCGACGCCGTGCCGGTCACCCAGGTCGACGAGGGCCTGCTTGGACTCGGTTGCGCCGGTGAAGCCCACTGGGCAGCCGACGACAGCAGCGGGGCGCGGCGCGCCGTCCAGGACCATCTCGAGCAGGTGGAACAGCGCAGTGGGGGCGTTGCCGATGGCCACGACAGCGCCGTCGAGGTACGGCTCCCACAGGGACACCGCGGCGGCGGTGCGGGTGGTCCGCCACTGCTGCGCCAGAACCGGGACCCGCTCGTCGTGCAGGAAGCAGAGCACCTCGTTGGCGTTGGGCAGGCGGCTGCGGGTGACACCGGTGGCGACCATCGTGGCGTCGCACAGGATCGGCGCACCGGCCTCCAGCGCGGCACGGGCAGCGACCACCAGTCGAGGGTGCACGACGAGGTCGGCGGCCAGGTCGACCTGGCCGCTGCCGTGGATCATCCGGACGGCGAGCTTCTCGGCGTCCGGGGGAACGCGGCTGAGGTCAGCCTCGCGACGGATGGTGGCGAAGGAGTCGGTGTAGATCTCCGGACCGGAGGAGACGTAGTCGTAACGGCGCACGGGCCTTCTCGGCTGTCTCACCGGTCGTTCTCCGGGACCAGTACCCCGCGCCACGGGGTGACGACGAGGTGATCGGTGCCCGACGTCAGCTCGGTGACGGCGGCGTGGTCGAGCCCGGACGGCGGGACCGCGACATGGCGGCCCCCCGGGACGTCACCGAACGGCAGCGGGGCCGCCGGCGGCGGCAGCCGAGGGTCGGGCTGCTGCTCGTCGGTGAGCGGGCGGTCGAGCTCGGCCACGTGCCACGGCGCGCTCGACAGCTCGCCGCGCACGTCGATGAACCGGACGGCGAGGGCCACCAGGGCGCGAGCGGCATCGCGCAACCCCACCACCGGCCCCCATGCCGGGCCGACCCGCAGCTGGGCCGTCGCGGCGTCCAGGGCGACGAGACCGAGGTCGCAGGGCCGGTCGCACAGGTCGCCTCGGCCGTCGTCCAGGACGAACAGGAACCGTCCCGGCAGCCCGGCCACCCGTGGCTCGGAGCAGAGCAGGTCGTCCAGCTCTCCAGCGACCGGTCGCACGTCGGCGCGGCCGCCGGTACACCCGGTCTGCGGGGACGCCATCACGTTGCGCACCAGCTCGTGCGTCCGGGTGGGCAGCAGCCCGGTCGCCTCCAGGGCCGTCAGCGCCGTCGGGTCGAGGTGGCCGTCTGCGCCCGGCAGCCCCCGGACCTGGAGGTTGGCGCGAGAGGTCACGTGGACGTAGCCGTCGCCGTACCGTCGGGCAACGCCGACGAGCTCCTCGAGCTGCCTGGACCGCAGGTGGCCACCGATCAGCCGAAGCCGCACGAGCAGGCCGTCCTCGGCGGGCCACGGCCGCACCGCGCCGGGGCAACGATCTCGTCGGTCTCGGACGACTGGCACGCTCGGTACCTCATCTGGTCATGGGCCCTGTCGCGGGGCCCGCTCCTGACCTGGCGGCGGTCACCGCTAGGGCCAGCAGGTCTTCGGACTCGGGATCGACCGGAGCGGGGCGCCTTCCCGGAGTGGACTCCAGTGGCTGCCGTCGGCCGGCGTGCCCCGCCCGTCACCCTCACCGCTGCGCGTCAGTCCCGGACTCCCACCGGGTTCCCTGACTCCACCTCGTGGAGCACGACTGGCGCTGCCCACGCTACCGCAGGGCGCACGGGGCGGGCCCTCAGTCCGGGCTGTCCCCGTGCACCGCGCCGTCCCCGCGCACCGAGCCGTGCACGTACACCGAGCCGCCGAGCTGGACGAACTCCTGGGACTTGGCGCGCATGCCGTCCACGAGCGCGGACTCGTCGTCCAGGCCGTGCTCCGCGGCGTACCGGCGCACGTCCTGGCTGATCCGCATCGAGCAGAACTTCGGCCCGCACATCGAGCAGAAGTGCGCGGTCTTGCTGGCCTCGGCCGGCAGGGTCTCGTCGTGGAATGCCTCGGCGGTGTGCGGGTCGAGGGACAGCGCGAACTGGTCGTGCCAGCGGAACTCGAAACGCGCCCTGGACAACGCGTCGTCCCAGTCGCGGGCCCCCGGGTGCCCCTTGGCGACGTCCGCGGCGTGGGCGGACAGCTTGTAGGTGACCACTGCGGTCTTGACGTCGTCCCGGTCGGGCAGCCCCAGGTGCTCCTTGGGGGTGACGTAGCACAGCATCGCCGTGCCGTGCATGGCGATCACCGCCGCACCGATCGCGGAGGTGATGTGGTCGTAGCCGGGGGCGATGTCGGTGGTCAGCGGTCCGAGCGTGTAGAACGGCGCGCCGTGGCACCACTCCTGCTGGAGGGTGACGTTCTCCGCCACGAGGTTCAGCGGCACGTGCCCTGGGCCCTCGACCATGACCTGGACGTCGTGCGACCACGCCCGCCGAGTGAGCTCGGCCAGGGTGCGCAGCTCGGCCAGCTGCGCCTCGTCGTGGGCGTCCGCCGTGCAGCCGGGCCGCAGCCCGTCGCCGAGAGAGAACGACACGTCGTACCTGGCGAAGATCTCGCACAGCTCGTCGAAGTGCGTGTAGAGGAAGTTCTCCTCGTGGTGGGCCAGGCACCAGCCGGCCATGATGGAGCCGCCGCGCGAGACGATCCCGGTGACGCGCTGCGCGGTCAGCGGCACGTACCGCAGCAGCACCCCGGCGTGGATGGTCATGTAGTCCACGCCCTGCTCGCACTGCTCGATCACGGTGTCGCGGAACACCTCCCAGGTCAGCCGGCTCGCGTCACCGCCGACCTTCTCCAGCGCCTGGTAGATCGGGACGGTGCCGACCGGGACCGGGGCGTTGCGCAGGATCCACTCCCGGGTGGTGTGGATGTCGTCGCCGGTGGACAGGTCCATCACGGTGTCCGCGCCCCACGTCACCGCCCAGGTGAGCTTGTCCACCTCCTCGGCGATCGAGCTCGTCACGGCAGAGCTGCCGATGTTGGCGTTCACCTTCACGAGGAACCGCCGGCCGATGACCATCGGCTCGGCCTCGGGGTGGTTGACGTTCGCGGGGATGATGGCCCGGCCGGCCGCCACCTCGGAGCGCACCAGCTCGACGTCGCAGCCCTCACGGATCGCGACGTACTCCATCTCCGGGGTCACGACCCCCCGGCGCGCGTAGTGCATCTGGGTGACGGTGCCGGTGCCGCGGCGGGGCCGCCACCTGGGCCCTCGCCACTGCTGCCGGCCCTCGCCGCGGCGCACGGCGGCCTTGCCGTCGTCGACGAGCTGCGGCCGGCGGCCGTCGTACTCCTCGGTGTCCCCACGCGCGGCGACCCACGCGGCGCGCAGCCGCGGCAGGCCGGCCTCCGGGTCGCCGCCGGGGCCGGCGGTGGTGTACCGGTCGAACGTCTCGCCGTTGGTCAGCGCGACCCGGGTGAACGGGACGCGCAGGTCGGGGCGGGTACCGCTGCGGTGGACGGTGCTGTGGCTGGGGTGGAGGTGCATCAGCTCTCCTGAGGGTTTCGCGGGTGAGGGTCTCGCGGGCACGTGTGGGCGACGGGGCCGTGGCCACGGCCCAGGTGCCAGCCGGCGCTGCGGCGCAGTGCTGCCGCGACGAAGGACTGGGCCGCGGCGGCGGCGTCCACCAGTGGCCGGCCCCGGCCGAGGTGGACGGCGAGGGCCGCGGAGAACGTGCACCCGGTGCCGTGGTCGCCGGTGGTGGGCACGGTGGGGTGCTCGAGGACCCGCACGTGCCCCCGGTCGTCGACGACGACGTCGCGGCAGGTGGCGGCCCCGGGGTCGCCGCCGGTGAGGACCACCGCGGGACCGAGCACGTGCAGGGCGAGAGCGACGTCCTCACCCGCCTCGTCCGGGCCGGCGCCGACGAGCCGGCGTGCCTCGTCGTCGTTCGGGGTGACGACCGTGGCCCTCGCGAGCACGTAGTCGCGGTAGGCGGCAACCACCGCCTCGTCGCCGAGCTCGGCGCCGCTGGTCGCCACGAGCACGGGGTCGACCACCAGGGGCAGGTGCGCCGGCAGGCCGGTGACGACCCTCGCGACCTGCGCGGTGCCGAGCATGCCGGTCTTGACGGCGGCGACGGGCAGGTCGCCGAGCACCGCGTCCACCTGGGCCTGGACGTCGTCGGCCGACAGCTGGACGACGCGGTGCACACCGGTGGTGTCCTGGGCGGTCACGGCGGTGACCGCGCACGTGCCGTGGGCACCGAGGGCCGCGAAGGTGGTTAGGTCGGCCGCCACGCCGGCCGCGCCGCCGGAGTCGGTCCCGGCGACGGTCAGCGCGACCAGCGGGGTGCCGGTGCCTGTCACCGGAGGACCTCCGCGATCCCGGCGAACGCGGCGGCCGGGTCGGCGGCGCGCATGACCGCTCCCATGACGGCGACGCCGTAGGCGCCGGCGTCGCGCACCGCGGCGGCGTTGCGGGCGTCGACGCCCCCGAGGGCGAACACCGGCACGTCCCCGGCCAGCCGCACCGCGCGGCGCACGCCGGCCGCTCCGAGGGGCGGGCCGTACCCCGGCTTGGACGCCGAGGCGGCGACCGGCGAGATCGTCAGGTACGCCGCTCCGCCGCCGACGGCTCGGGTGACCTCCTCGTCGTCGTGGCAGGAGCGTCCGTGGAAGGCGGCCGGCCCCGCGTCGGCAACCTGCTGTGCCGCCGCGAGGTGGACGCCCGCGGCCCCCTCCAGCCAGGTGCGTGCCGTGATCGTCGTGACCCCGGTGGCGCCGACGGCGCGGGCCAGCTCCTGGCGCTCACCGCGAGGCAGGTCCAGCTCGCGGAGCACGACGGCGCCCAGTCCCGCCTGGACGCACGCCGTCACGGCGCCGACGAGGTCGTGGCCGGCGGGCAGCTGGCGACGGTCGGTGAGGACGAGCACGCGAGGGAGCCTCACGTGCCGACCCGCCCGGCCATGGGGCTCGACGCACGGGCCGTGGCGAGCCGCGGGATGCGGCCGGCGAGCCGGGCCAGCTCGCCGGCCTCGACCGCCGCGCGCAGGGCCGCGGCCATCTGCACCGGCCGGTCCGCGCGGGTGATCGCCGTGGCGGCGAGGACGGCGTCGCAACCGAGCTCCATCGCCAGGGCGGCGTCGCTGGCGGTGCCGATGCCGGCGTCCAGGACGACGGGGACCGCCACCGCGGCGCGGACGGCCTCGATCGCGTGCGGGTCGTCGATGCCGCGGCCGGAACCGATGGGTGACCCGAGCGGCATGACGGCGGCGCACCCGACGTCCTCGAGCCGCCGGGCCACCACCGGGTCGGGGGTCGTGTAGGGCAGCACCGTGAACCCCTGGTCCACCAGCGTCTCCGCCGCGTCGAGCAGCTCGACGACGTCCGGCAGCAGACTCGTCTCGTCGCCGACGACCTCCAGCTTCACCCAGTCCGTCTGGAGCGCCTCACGGGCCAGCTGGGCGGTGAGGACGGCCTCCCGGGCGCTGAGGCACCCTGCCGTGTTGGGCACGACGCGCACCCCGGTGTCGCGCAGGGCGCCCAGGAGCCCGCCGCTGCCCTGGTCGGACGTGCGCCGGATCGACACGGTGACCAGTCCGGGGGCAGCGGCGGCGACGACGTCGCGCACCGTGCTGATGCTCGTCAACCCACCGGTGCCGACCCACAGGCGGCCGGGCAGCTCCACCCCCGCCAGCTGCATCGGGCTCACCCTCCTTGGTAGGCCGTGACGACCTCGACCACGTCTCCCGGTGACAGCCGCGTGCTGCGCCAGGAGGACGCCGGGACGACGGCACCGTTGACGGCGACCGCGACCCCCTGGGCGGAGGGCACGAGCTCGTGCAGCGTCGTGCGGTCGTCCACGACCCGCGGCTGCCCGTTGAGGGTGATCTCGAGGGTGCTCGTGGCGTCGGTGCTCATGGCGTGGTCGGTGCTCGTGGCGTGGTCGGTGCTCATGTGGTGAGGGCCCTCCCCTGACCGGTCGGTGTGACGTGCTGCGGGTCGGTGAAGCGGCTCGGGACGAAGGGCCGGGCGACGGCCGGCACGTCGGAGCCCTCGACGTGGGCCCGCACGGCCTGCGCGGTCACCGGGGCGAGCAGGACGCCGCCGCGGTAGTGGCCGACGGCGAGCACCTCGCGCACCGGGCCGCTGTGGGCGCGCGGCCCGATGAGGGGCCCGTTGTCCGGGGTGCCGGGCCGGTGCCGGGCGGTGATCTCGAGGACGCCGGCGGTCTCCAGCCCGGGGACCAGGGTCCGTGCTGCGTGCAGCAGCCGGACGACGGTGCCGAGGCCGGCGACGGGCTCGGCGTCGTGCTCCTCCTCCGACGCGCCGACGACCACCTCGCCGCCGGCGCGGGGGACGACGTAGACCGGCTGGCCGTGCACCCGGGCACGCAGCACCCGCGACGGCGGGTCACCGGCCCGCAGCCGGATCGTCTCCCCGCGCACCGGACGCACCTGCGGCGCCACGGTCCGGGCCTCGGCACCGGTGGCGACCACGACGGCGTCGCAGTCGAACCGGGTGCCGTCCGCAGTCACCACGCCGGCGGAGTCCACGGCCGCTCGCGCCGCCACGAGGCGGTCACCGAGCAGCTGCAGCAGGGCGCGCACCACCTTGCGGGGGTTGACGTTGTGGTCGTCCGGCAGGAGTGCCGCGCCGGCCACGCGGGACAGCGTGGGCTCCTGGGCCCGCACCTCTCGCGGGCCGAGCTCGTGGAAGCGCAGGCCCTCGGCTGCCAGCACCTCGAGCGAGCGTCGGACCTGCTGCAGGTCGTCGTGGTCCTGCCCGACCAGCAGCGTGCCCGCGGTGCGCAGGTCGACGTCCACACCGGAGGCCGCGCCCAGTCGCGCGGCGTACTGCGGCCACAGCCGGGCCGAGGCGACGCCGAGCCGGAGCAGGTCCGCCTCGCCGTGCCAGGCCTCCCCGGCCGGGGCCAGCATGCCGGCCGCGGCGCGGGTCGCCCCGGCGCCGGGGTCGGGGTCGAACACCCGCACCTCGTGCCCGGCGTGGGCCAGCTCCTCGGCGCAGGCGAGGCCGACGACGCCGGCGCCGATCACGGCCGCCCTCATCCGCGTGCGACGGCGTCGACGAGCCCCCTGGCGGCGAGCTCGGGCCGGGGGGACCGGCAGATGGCTGAGGCGACGGCGACGCCGTAGGCGCCGGCGGCCATCACCTCGGGGACGCGCTCGGCGGTGATGCCGGAGACGGCGATCGCGGGCAGGACGCCGGCAGCCTCACGCAGGGCGTCCAGGCCGATCGGGGCCGGCAGGCCCGTCTTCGTGGTGGTGCGGTGGACTGGTCCGACGCCGGCGTAGTCGGCGCCCTGCGCCCTGGCGTCCTCGGCGTGCCGCGCGTGCCGGCAGGTCCCGCCGACGAGGAAGCCTGGTGGGGCGAGACGCCTGGCTTCCGCGACGGGGAGGTCGTCGAGCCCGAGGTGGACGCCGTGCGCCCCCGCGGCCAGGGCGATGTCGAGCCGGTCGTTGACGATCACCGTGGCCGGCGTCCCGGCGAGACGGTCCACGAGCGCCCGGGTGAAGGCCAGGACCTCGCGGTCGGGCAGCGACTTGGCCCGGACCTGGACGGCGTCCACGCCGGCCTGGACGACCGCCTCCAGCACGGTCAGCGCCAGGGCGTCGTACGACGGGAAGTCGGTGATGCAGTGGATGCGGGGTAGCACGTCGCTCCTCACTTCCTTCGCCGGCATGACCCGGATCAGGTTCAGCGGTCGGAGCGGCTCCAGCTCCCTCTCAGCCCGATGCCTCGGACTCCCGCGGTGGAATTGCGACAAACGTAGCAGGCGGGCGGGTGGGTCGTGAAGAGGTCAGAACAGGGCGTTGGCCAGCGCCCTGCGGGCGGCGAGCACCCGCTCGTCGTCCGGGCCGACGACCTCGAACAGGTCGAGCATCCGCCGGCGGACGGTCTCCCGCTCCTCACCGGAGGTGATCCGGACGAGGTCGACGAGCCGGGTGAACGCGTCCTCGACGTGGCCGCCGAGCACGTCGAGGTCGGCGCAGCGCATGCCGGCCTCGACGTCCGTCGGGTCGTCCGCAGCGGCCCTGCGGGTGGCCTCGGGGTCCAGGTCCCGGGTCCGGGCCATCAGCTCGACCTGAGCGAGGCCCGCCCGGGCGTCGGCGTCCGCCGGGCTCTCGGCGAGCGCCCGGCGGTAGGCGTCCGCCGCAGCCTCCAGGTCGCCACGCTGGATGGCGTCGTACGCCTCCTGGTGCAGCGGGGGCAGCGGCGCCGGCTGGTCGTCGGCCTCACCGGCCTGCTCGGTGCCGTCCAGGGTGCCGGTCACGCCGTTCTCCGCGGCGACCCGCAGCAGCTCGTCGAGGACCTGGCGCACCTGCGGCTCCGGCACGGCTCCCTGGAACAGCGGGACGGGCTGGCCGCGCAGGATGGCCACGACGGTGGGGATGGACTGCACCTGGAACGCCTGGGAGATCTGCGGGTTGGCGTCGACGTCCACCTTGGCCAGCAGGAACCGGCCGCCGTACTCCTCGGCCAGCCGCTCGAGCACCGGGGACAGCTGACGGCACGGGCCGCACCAGGTGGCCCACAGGTCGACGACGACCGGCACGGTCATCGACAGCTGGACGACGTCGGCGAAGTCGGCCTCGGTGACGTCGCGGACGAACCGCCCGCCGCCGCCGGAACCCGACGACGGCGCCTGCTGGCTGAGGCGGGACAGGTCGACGGCGCCACGCAGGTCCAGGCGCGGTCCGGGCTGGCTGGGGGGCTGGGTCATCGGGGGAGGTCCTCTCCTCGGGTCCGGTTCTGCAGTGTGGTCGGTGCGGTTCGGCGCGGGACGGTGGGGGTCACGCGGGACGGTGGGGGTCAGGTGGCGGTCGCGGCGAGGACGGCGCGCTCACCGCCGAGCACCGTCACCGGCTCCGACGAGCCCTCGGGCGGGACGGCGAAGGCGACCATCTGCAACGAGGTGACCGTCGCCGCCTCGGTGGCCTCCTCGGTGCCGGCGAGCACGGCGAGGTCCTCCGGCAGCGGGAGCCGGGCGCCCTCGGCGGTGACGGCGAAGGCGCGCCTGCTCTCGATCGCCCCGAGGACGACGGCGCCCCCGTCGCTGGTGCGCAGGGCCCACACCTGCCCCTCGCGGGGGGTGTGCGCGACGTCGTAGTCGAAGAACTCGCTCACCGCCTCCCGCTCGGCCTCCTGCTCGGCGACCACCTGGGCGCGCAGGACGTCGTCGGCGAAGAACTCCGCGTGGTCGCTGTCGTCGCCGAGGGCGAGGGCGTCGGCGTAGCGTGCGACGACCTGCGCCGGAGCGGCCACCAGGCCGCTCTGCTCGGCCGGGTCGAGGGCCTGCACCGGCTCGCCGGACGGCAGCTCGGGCAGGGTCGTGCCCGGCAGCATCGTCACCCAGGCGGTCAACCGGTACATCTCCCGCGGGGACTCCTGGGTGAGCACCTGGAGCTGTGGGGCGGCGTCCGGCGCCGGACGCGAGGCGGTGAGGAACCACCGCGGCCACCCGTCGGCCTCGGGTGCGGCCGTGAGCAGCAGCTCTCCGCCGAGGTCGGGCAGCTCCGGGCGGTCCTCGAGCTGACGGCGCAGCGTGTACCGGGCGGTGCGCACCTCGAGCGCCGGACCGGTCACCCGGGACTCCAGCGGCGCGGCGTCCAGGGCCTCGTCCCCGGAGGCGACGACGTCGAGCACCCGCTCGCGCACCATGACGGCCTGCCCGTCGTCGACGACGGGCACCGGCTCGGTCACCTCGACCGGGCGCGGCTCGGGCAGGGGCTCCTGCGCGCAGCCGGCGAGCAGCGCGCCGGCGGCCAGCCCGGCCGCCGCAGCGCGAAGCACGGGGCGGCTCACCGCTGCACCTGCCGGTCGTGGCGGGGGCGGCCGGCACGCACCGGGGACAGCTCGCCGCGCACCCACATCCAGGCCAGCGCGGCGCCCCCGGTCCCCAGCAGGACGCCGCCGAGGGCGATGAGCGGGACCGACCACGGCGTAGTGACCTCCCGCGGCCACGTCAGCGTGAGCCGTGCGGGGCCGGGGACGGTGCCGTTCGTGGCGGCGAGCAGGGCCCAGCTGCCCGGCGGCGGGTCGTAGACGAACGTCGCACCACCGGTCCCGACCTCCTGCTCGGTCCACAGGTCGGAGGTGGTGCCGGGGTCCGGCACCTCCGTCTCGCCGTCCACGGTCCGGACGGCGAGCCTCTCCGGCGTCTGCAGACCGCCGATCCTGGCGTGGGCGGCGCCGTCCACCCACGCCTCGACGTCCGCGGTGCGGCCGACGGCGAGGACGACCGGGGTGTCGTTCTCACCGGCCGTGACCGTCACCGTCACCGGGCCCTCGCGCATCTCCAGCACGCCCGGCTCGGTGACGGCCAGCGGGACGTCGGAGGGCAGCGTCGCGGTGGCGCTCACCTCGTCCTCAGGCAGCCACACGGTGCGCTGGGCGATACCGACCGCGAGCACGGCGACCCCGGCCAGCGCGAGCAGCCCGGCCAGCACGGCCAGCAGGACGCGTTGCACGGGTGCTGCTCCTCGGGGTCGGGCTCGGGTCGGGCCGACGATCAGGATAGGTGGGCGTCACCAGGCCGGCGCGCCGCGGTCGGACGCGGCGGTCGGACGCCGCGGTCGGACGCCGTGACCCGGGACGGCGAACCACGGCGAACCACGGCGACGGACAGTGAGGGCACGGGCACGACTCGTCAGACCGTGGCCGGGGTGCACCGGTGAGTCTGACGTTTCCGCCACGGCCGGACGCCGCCCCACCTACCGTCGGCGAGGACGGGGCAGACGTCCCGGACCGGACGAGACGGAGGCACCAGGGTGGGCACGACGACGGACCGGCAGGCACCGGTGACCCAGCTGACAGAGGCAGCCCAGGCGAGCCCGGCGGCACCCGCGAGACGGGCGGCGGTCTTCGGCCGGGCGGGGACACAGCCCAAGCCGTGGGGGCACGAGGTGCTCTTCGCTCTGGTCGACGGGTGCTACGCCGGCAAGCTCATCACCGTGCACGCCGGTCACTGCCTGTCCTGCCAGTTCCACCGGGAGAAGGACGAGACCCTCTACGTCGTCTCCGGCCAGGGAGTCGTCGAGCACGGCCCGGACGCCGAGCGCCTGGAGGCCGTGGTGGTCCGCGCCGGCGACACCGTGCACGTCCCGGCTGGGGTGGTGCACCGGGTGGCGGCGACGACCGAGCTCGTCGTGGCCGAGTGCTCGACCGCGGCGCCGGGCTGGCGCGAGGACGTCGTCCGGCTCAGCGACGCCTACGGCCGCGCGGGTACCACGGCTCCGTGAGGGCTCCGATGCTCCGTGAGGGCTCAGAACCGGGCCGGCTCGGTGTACCCGCCCCACTCCTGCTGCAGCGCCCCGCAGATCTCACCGAGGGTGGCCTCGGCCCGCACGGCCTCCAGCATCGGCTCGACGAGGTTGCCGTCGGTGCGGGCCACCTCGACCATGCGGCGCACCGCGGCGCGCGCCGCTGCGTCGTCGCGAGCCTGCCGGCGCTGCGCCAGCACCCGGACCTGCTCGCGCTCGACCTCGTGACTGACGCGCAGGATCTCCAGCTCGCGAGCCGTCGTCTGCGTGTGGCAGTTGACCCCGACGATCTTCTTGTCGCCCTTCTCCAGCGCGGTCTGGTAGGCGAAGGCCGCGTCGGCGATCTCGCCGGTGAACCAGCCGTCCTCGATGCCGCGCAGGATCCCGGACGTCATCGGCCCGATCTCGTGCTCCACGACCCCGTCGGCGTTCGGCGTCCGGCCCTGCTCCCCCATCCGGCGGATTCGCTCGAAGATGCGCTCGGCCTCGGCCTCGAGCCGGTCCGTGAGCGCCTCGACGTACCAGGACCCGCCGAGAGGGTCGGCGACGTTCGTGACACCGGTCTCCTCCATCAGCACCTGCTGGGTCCGCAGCGCGACCTCCGCCGACTCCTCGGTCGGCAGGGCGAGGGTCTCGTCAAGAGCGTTGGTGTGCAACGAGTTCGTGCCGCCGAGAACGGCGGCGAGCGCCTCCACCGCCGTCCGGACGACGTTGTTCATCGGCTGCTGGGCGGTGAGTGACACACCGGCCGTCTGGGTGTGGAAGCGCAGCCACTGCGCCTTGTCGGTCCTGGCGCCGTAGACGTCTCGCAGCCAGCGGGCCCAGATGCGCCGGGCCGCACGGAACTTCGCGATCTCCTCGAAGAAGTCGACGTGCGCGTCGAAGAAGAAGGACAGTCCGGGGGCGAACACGTCGACGTCCATGCCGCGCGAGAGCCCGAGCTCCACGTAGGCGAAGCCGTCGGCGAGCGTGTACGCCAGCTCCTGGGCCGCCGTGGAGCCGGCCTCGCGGATGTGGTAGCCGGACACCGAGAGCGGCTTGTACGCGGGGATGTTGGCCGCGCAGTACTCCATCAGGTCGCCGATGAGACGCAGGTGCGGCTCCGGCGGGAACAGCCACTCCTTCTGCGCGATGTACTCCTTGAAGATGTCCGTCTGCAGGGTGCCGTTGAGGGTGCGGATGTCGACACCCTGCCGCTCGGCGGCGACCAGGTACATGCAGAACACGGGGACGGCGGGCCCGGAGATCGTCATCGACGTGGTGACGTCCCCGAGCGGGATGCCGTCGAACAGCACGTCCATGTCCGCCGCGCTGTCGACCGCGACGCCGCAGTGCCCGACCTCGCCGAGACTGCGCGGGTCGTCGGAGTCGCGGCCCATGAGGGTCGGCATGTCGAAGGCCACGGACAGGCCGCCACCGCCGCGCTCGAGGATCATCCGGTAGCGCTCGTTGGTCTGCCGCGCGTTGCCGAACCCGGCGAACTGCCGGATGGTCCAGGTGCGACCGCGGTAGCCGGTGGCGTACAGGCCGCGGGTGAACGGGAACTCCCCGGGCCAGCCGATCCGGTCCATCCGCGGGTCGCTCGCACCCTCCGGCGGCCCGTAGACCGGGTCGACGTCCGTCCCCGACAGCGTGGTGAAGTCCGCGTCCCGGACCTTTCCGCTCGCCAGCGCGGCGTCGTACCGCTCCTGCCAGCGACGTCGTCCGGCCTCGATCTGCTCCGCGTCCATGCCGCCAGGTTACTCGGACGTCCGACTATCCGGGAAGTCTCCGGCGCCGATCCGCACCAGCCGCAGCAGCCCAGTGAGGTCGGCGCGCTGCCGGGCGTCCAGGGCCTCCAGGCCGAACTCGATCGCGTGCAGGCGCTCGGTCGCCCGCGCGGCGACGTCCCGGCCGGACGGCGTGATCCTCGCCAGCGTGCCGCGCCCGTCACGAGGGTTGGGCACCCGCTCGACGAACCCGGAGGCCTCCAGGCGGTCGACGATGTTCGTGACGCTCGTCGGGTGCACCATCAGGCGCTCGCCCACCTTGGACAGCGGCAGCTCGCCGGCCGAGCTGAACACCAGCAGGACGAGTGCCTCGTAGCGGGCGAACGTCAGCCCGAGCGGTTTGAGGACGGCGTCGAACCGGGCCAGCAGGAGCTGCTGGACGCGCATCACCGACGTGGCCGCGGCCATCGCGTCGTGCGGGCTGTCGGCGCCCCAGTGCTGGCACCACAGCTCCTCGGCGCGGGCGACCGGGTCGAACGCGAGCCTGGGCCTGGGCACGGCCGTCACCGTACCCGCGGTTGCTGGAGGCCAGCACTCAGCGGACGAGCCGGACCTCCACCATGTTCTCCCACGCCTCGACCGTCTCGCGGGCACCGTCGGGCTCAAAACCGTTGCGCCGGTAGAAGGCTCGTGCGCGAGGGTTGTCCTCGGCGACCCAGAGAAACGCCGGCGCATCCGCGAGTGCGGCGTCCAGCAGGCCCTGCCCGAGACCGGTGCCGTGGTGCGTGGCGAGCAGGTAGATGACCTTGAGCTCCAGTGGTCGCGGAGCGGCGCCGTCGTCGTGCCGCCGGACTGCGCTGAAGCCGACGACCTCGCCGGCGGACTCGGCGACGTGGACCCGGCCCGGGCTCTGGTCAAGGACGCGACGCCACATCGCCTCTCGCTCCGCCGGGTCCTGGGCGTCGAGGAATGCCGCCGACAGCAGGCCCGCATACGTCTCCCGCCAGCTCGTCAGGTGCACGCGCGCGATCCCTGGTGCGTCCTCAGGGCGTGCCGGCCGGATGCCCTCCACGGCCACAGTGGATCACGATCCGGTCTCGACGGGAACCGCCGCGAGGTGGCCGGCGTCACAGCGGTGCCCGTCGTCGAGGAGGAGCCCCATGAGCAGCCCGACCGATCCTGTCCCGGACGACCGGCGCCGTCGCGTGACCCGACGGGCCGCGGTCGCCGTCGCGGCCGCCACCGCCGGGCTTCTCGTCGTCCCGGCCCTCACCGGCACCGAACCGGAGGCCGCCGCCGCCGAGCTCGTGCCGTTCACCGGCTGCGACGACGTCGAGCAGTGGTACCGGGACCAGGCACTCGACCTGGTCGGGCCGTGGGGCCTGCAGGGACCCGACGCCGGCGGCAGCTGGCTCGGGCGCGTGCTCGGCGCGCCGGGCGGTCAGGACGACGCGCTCGCGGGCATCGCCGAGGACGCCGCCGAGAGCGCCGGCGAGGCCGCCGACGGGGCCACCGGCGGCGCCGTCGGCCCGGGCGAGACGGGCACCAACGTCCAGGAGCAGGGCGTCGACGAGCCGGACCTGGTCAAGACGGACGGTCGCCGGGTCGTGACCCTGTCCGGCAACGCGGTGCACGTGGTCGACACCGACGGCGGGCGGCTGCGCTCGACCGGCTCGGTGTCCCTCGACGGGCAGTGGCTCAGCGAGCTGCTGCTGCTCGGAGACCGCGCCCTCGTCGTCGGCCAGCGCGAGCCGCAGCCGGTCGAGCCGGCGCCGCTGCCCGAACCCGGCCTGCCCGAGCCGAGCGAGGACGGCGGCTCCGACGCCGTGGTGCCCTCACCGCCACCCGTCGAGTCGTGGGCGCCGACGACCGTGCTGTCCGTCCTCGACCTGACGGCCGACGGTGGTCCCCGCCTCGTGCGCACCGAGGAGGTCGAGGCGTCCTACCTGTCCGCGCGCGTGGTCGGCGACGCCGTCCGCGTCGTCCTGGGGTCGACACCGGCCATCCCGTTCCCCCAGCCGGAGTACGACGCCGACGGCAGCATCGACGAGGACGCCGCGGAGGAGGCGAACCGGGCGGCGATCGAGAGCATGACCGCCGTCGAGTGGCTGCCGCAGCGCGTCGTCCGGGACGCCGACGGCTCGGTGCTGTCCCGCGAGCCCGCGGTGGACTGCGCCTCCCTGGCCCACCCCGTGGACCCGGCGGGCCTCGGCACCGTCACCGTGCTGACGCTGGACGCCGGTGCGGCCGACGTCCCGACGGTGGACACCGACGCCGTGTCGGCGGACGGCGGCATGGTCTACGCCTCGGCCGACCGGCTGTACGTCGCCACCACCCGTGGCGGCTGGGGCTTCCCGGTGCCGGTCGACGTCCGCATCGGGACGACCGTGGTGTCGAGCTCGACACAGCTGCACGGCTTCGACATCACCGACCCGGCGCGCACCGAGTACCTCGGGTCGGGCTCGGTGCCCGGCTGGCTGCTCGGCCGCTGGGCGATGAGCGCGCAGGACGGCATGCTGCGCGTGGCCACCACCGCGGAGTCGGCCGAGCACGGCACCGAGGCCGTCGTCACCGTGCTCGCCGAGCGCGACGGGGATCTGGTCGAGACCGGCTCGGTCGGCGGGCTGGGCAAGGGTGAGGAGATCCGCGCCGTCCGCTGGTTCGGCGACCTCGCCGTCGTCGTGACGTTCCGGCAGACCGACCCGCTGTACACCGTCGACCTGTCCGACCCGGCCGCCCCGGCCGTGGTCGGGGAGCTGAAGATCCCCGGCTACTCGGCGTACCTGCACCCCCTCGGCGACGACCTGCTGCTCGGGGTGGGCCAGGACGCGACCGAGACCGGCCAGGTCACCGGGGCGCAGGTATCGTCGTTCGACCTGCGCGACCTGGCGGCGCCGGCGCGGATCGACACACTCACCTACCGCGACGCGTGGACGGACGTCGAGGGCGAGTCCCGCGCCTTCAGCTACCTGCCGGAACGCCGGCTCGCGCTGCTGCCGCTCGCGGCGGGCGGCAGCAGCGGCATCGTCGGGGTGTCGGTCGCCCGCGACGGCACCCTGACCGAGACCGGCCGCTGGACGACGGACCGCGAGGCGTGGGTGCTGCGCGCCACGCCGGTCGGTGAGCGCGTCGTCGTCCTCGCCGAGGGTGCCGGTGACGGTGGCCGGACCCTGACCCTGCTGGCGGTGGACGGCCTCACCGAGCTCGACACCCTCCCCCTCCCCCCTCGGTGATCACTCCCCTGTTCGTGATCATGCAATCCCGCCACCCCCACGCCCGCCGCCTGCCCGGACCACGCCGCGCCGGGACCGCTACCGTGCGTCCGTGGCGCGATCGACAGCGCCCGGACGCCGCGGTCCGGGCAGGGAGGAGCTCCTCCGCTACGTCGGCGCCACCGTCCCGCCCGTCGCCGCGCCCGGTCTGCGGGTCCTCTTCTGCGGCATCAATCCAGGACTGTGGACGGCGTGGACCGGGTTCCACTTCGCCCGTCCGGGGAACCGGTTCTGGCCGGCACTGCACCGCTCCGGGTTCACACCGCGGCAGCTGGCGCCCGCCGAGCAGCACGAGCTCCTCGGCCTCGGCCTGGGCGTCACGAACGTCGTGGAGCGGGCGACCGCGACGGCGGCCGAGCTCACGAAGCAGGAGATCCGGGCGGGCGGCGAACGACTCGTCGCCGACGTCCAGCGATGGGCCCCACGGTTCGTCGCCGTGCTGGGAGTCACGACGTACCGCACGGCGTTCGACGACCGGACGGCGTCGGTGGGGCCGCAGGAGCGGCGGCTCGCCGGCGCGCGGGTGTGGCTGCTCCCGAACCCCAGCGGCCTCAACGCCCACTACTCGCTCGACGCGCTGAGCGACCGGCTGGCGGAGCTGCGACGTGCGGTCGAGGGCTGAAGCAGCCTCAGTCCAGGCACAGGCAGAACGGGTGCCCGGCGGGGTCGAGGAACACCCGGAACGTCGTCCCCGGCTGGTGGGCGTGCCGTGTCGCGCCGAGCGCCACGACCGCCCGTTCGGCGGCGTCCAGGTCGTCGACGACGACGTCGAGGTGCATCTGCTGCGGCAGGTCCTGGCCCGGCCACTGCGGTGCCCGGTAGTCCGTCACCTGCTGGAAGGACAGGCACTGGCTGCCGTCGGCCGGGCGGACGTCGGCCCAGTCGTCGCCGGCCTCCACCGTCCAGCCGAGCAGCTCGGCGTAGAAGCGTGCCAGGACGGCGGGGTCCGGGCAGTCGAGGACGACGGACGGCGAGCGGGCGACAGCCATGTCCGGAAGGTAGCCGAGCCGGCGGGACGGGGCTAGAGCCGCGCGGACGTCATGGGGGCACCGGCGACCGGGTCAAGGGAGATCCTCGCCCCCCATCCGTGATCATGCAATCCCGCCACCCCACCCCGACCCGCCCCCGACACCAGCTGACCCCTATGGCGCGCCAGCGAGCGCGACCCGACGACCAGCAGCGCTGACGACCAGCCACGACCGGGCTACCGGCCTGGACCCGTTTCGCCCTCGGCCCGCTCCAGCGCGGCCTCGAGCCGGTCGAGCTTGCCCTGCAGCTCACCGGTGCGGCCGGGGCGGATGTCGGCCTTGAGCACGAGCGAGACCCGGTTGCCGTGCCGCCCGACCGCCTCACAGGCGCGCCGGACGACGTCCATGCACTCGTCCCACTCCCCCTCGATGCTGGTGAACATGGCGTCGGTCCGGTTCGGCAGTCCCGACTCCCGGACCACGCGGACGGCGTCCGCGACGGCGGCGCTGACGGAGTCACCGGTTCCGGACGGTGCGACGGAGAACGCGACGATCATGCGCCTCACTCTGCCAGGAAGTTGCCACCCTCGGCGGCTGTGACGGCCGACGGACCGACCGTACGGCCCCGCGAGGTCAGCCTGCGACCGCGGCGACGAGGCGGTCGGCGGCTGTGTACGGGTCGAGATCACCTGCGACGACCTGCTCGGCGAGGTCGTCCAGACCGCGCCCCGAGCGCAGGTCGCCGATCCGCTCGCGCAACGCGGTGACGGCCAGCGCCTCGATCTCGTCAGCCGCGCGCCGGTGCCGGCGTCGTCCGAGCTCCCCGCTGGACTGCAGCCAGTCCCAGTGCTTGTCCAGAGCCTCCATGACGTCGTCCACCCCCTCGGACCGGGACGCGACCGACTTGACCACCGGCGGGCGCCAGTCCCCGGCCTGACGCCGCTCGCCGAGCGAGATCATGCCGCGGATGTCCCGCACGGTGGCGTCCGCACCCTCCCGATCGGCCTTGTTGACGACGAACACGTCGCCGATCTCGAGGATCCCCGCCTTGGCGGCCTGGACGCCGTCCCCCATCCCGGGCGCGAGCAGGACGACGGTCGTGTCCGCCGTCCGGGCAACCTCCACCTCGCTCTGCCCGACACCCACCGTCTCGACGAGGACGACGTCGCAGCCGCAGGCGTCGAGCACCCGAAGCGCCTGCGGGGTCGACCAGGCCAGACCACCGAGGTGGCCGCGGCTCGCCATGGAGCGGATGTAGACCTCGCGGTCCAGGACGTGGTCCTGCATCCGGATCCGGTCCCCGAGCAGCGCACCGCCGGAGAACGGGGACGACGGGTCCACCGCGAGGATCCCGACCCTCAGGTCCCGGGCACGCAGAGCCGAGACGATCATGGACGTGGTCGTCGACTTGCCCACTCCCGGGGAGCCGGTCAGCCCGATCACCCATGCCCGCCCGGTGTGCGGGGCGAGCGCGGCCATCACCTCCCGCAGCTGCGGTGAGGCGTCCTCGACCAGAGAGATGAGACGGGCGACCGCCCGCGGTGAGCCCTCCCGCGCGCGTCGGACCAGGTCGTCGATCGAGAGGTCGGCGCGGGCACCGGCCGCCAAGCTCAGGACCTCGGCACGCGGACGACGAGAGCGTCGCCCTGACCGCCCCCGCCGCACAGCGCCGCGACCCCGGTTCCGCCGCCCCGCCGCTGCAGCTCCAGTGCGAGATGCAGGGTGATCCGGGCGCCGGACATGCCGATCGGGTGGCCCATGGCGATGGCACCGCCGTTGACGTTGACCTTCTCCGGGTCGAGGTCCAGCTCCTTGATGCTGGCCAGACCGACCGCAGCAAACGCCTCGTTGATCTCCACGAGGTCGAGGTCGGCGGGGGTGATGCCCTCCTTGGCGCAGGCCGCCTCGATGGCGCGCGACGGCTGGCTCTGCAGGGTCGAGTCCGGGCCGGCCACGACACCGTGCGCGCCGATCTCGGCCAGCCACGACAGGCCGAGCTCGGTGGCCTTCTCCTTGCTCATCACGACGACGGCGGCAGCGCCGTCCGAGATCTGGGAGGCGGACCCGGCGGTGATCGTGCCGTCGGGGCGGAAGGCGGGCTTGAGACGCGCCAGGGACTCGACCGTCGTGTCCTCGCGGATGCCCTCGTCGTAGCGGAACTCGACCGGGTCCCCCTTGCGCTGCGGGATGTGCACCGGGACGACCTCGTCGTCGAACAGGCCGTTCTTCCACGCCTGCGCGGCGAGCTGGTGGCTGCGGGCGGAGAACGCGTCCTGCTCCTCGCGGGAGAACTCCCGGTCGGCGCAGTTGGCACCCTCGGTGAGCCCGCCCATCGCCTGGTCGGTGAACACGTCCCACAGGCCGTCGTAGGCCATGTGGTCGCGCACCGTGACGTCGCCGTACTTGTAGCCGGACCGCGACTTCTCCAGCAGGTGCGGCGCCTGCGTCATCGACTCCTGGCCGCCGGCCACGACGACGTCGAACTCGCCGGCGCGGATCAGCTGGTCGGCCAGCGCGATGGCGTCGATCCCCGACAGGCAGACCTTGTTGACGGTCAGGGCCGGGACGGTCATCGGGATACCCGCCTTGACCGCGGCCTGGCGGGCCGGGATCTGCCCGGCACCGGCGGTCAGCACCTGCCCCATGATCACGTAGTCGACCTGGTCGGGCGCCACGCCGGCCTTGTCCAAGGCGCCCTTGATGGCGACGCCGCCGAGGTCGCTGCCGGAGAAGTCCTTGAGCGAGCCGAGCAGCCGCCCCATCGGGGTGCGGGCGCCGGCGACGATGACGCTGGTGCGGGGGCTGGTCACGGGTACCTCCTGGGCGGGCACGTCACGGTGACGTCCACCCTACTTCGGCAGTGGCCGGCGTCCAGAGGGAGCGCCGTGGCCTGTGCCACGGAGGGCCACGTGGGCGGCGCCACAGCCTGCACGGCCGGGGCTCTGGCACCCTTTCGTCATGACCGAGCCCGCCACGACCGACCCGCCGGAACCGCTGTTCACCGCGATCGACCACGTCGGGGTGGCCGTCCCCGACCTCGAGGCCGCCATCGCGTTCTACCGGGACACCTTCGGCATGGTGCTGCTGCACGAGGAGGTGAACACCGACCAGGGCGTCCGCGAGGCGATGATGGGCGTGGGCGACCCGGCGGCGCCGCACTCGTGCGTGCAGCTGCTCGCACCGCTCGACGAGACCTCGACGATCGCGAAGTTCCTCGACCGCAACGGGGCCGGCGTCCAGCAGGTCGCCTACCGGGTCGACGACGTCGAACGGGTGTCCACGGTTCTACGCGAGCGCGGGATGCGGCTGCTCTACGACGCGCCCCGCAGGGGGACGTCGAACAGCCGGGTCAACTTCGTGCACCCCAAGGACGCCGGCGGCGTCCTCGTCGAGCTCGTGGAGCCAGCCAAGACGCCCCACTGACCACCAGGCCAGGTAGCGAGACCACCCGCAGAATGCTGGATTCGTCCGTCATCTGCCGGCGTGTTGCGCCACCAACCCAGCATTCTGCGAGTGGGTGGCGGGGGCAATGGGTGGCGGGCAGAGGGTGGCGGGATTGCATGATCACGAGGAGGGGGGCGTCGGGGGGGTTGTCCACAGGGCGGGCGCGGACGGACCCGCGTCGCTGCCACCCTTCGCCACGTGGAGCTGCGCTGGACGCTGACCCGGCGGCAGGGCGGCCGCCCGGACGTCGACGTCGTCGTCCGGGCGCGCCCTGGCACGCCGTTCGGCGCCGTCCGGGCCGACCTGCTCGCCGCCACCGGGACGCCGCCGGGACCGGTGTGGGTGGCAGGCCGGCCGGTCGCGGACAACGACGTGCTCGGAGCGCCCCCGCTGACCGAGGGCGCACTGCTGGTCACCGGCACCGCCCCGGACGACGACCCGACCACGGCCTGGGGACTGCGCCGGGACCGGCGAGGGCTCGGTGAGCTGCACGTCGTCGAGGGCCCGGACGCCGGCCTCGTCCACCTGCTGCGCCCCGGCACCCACCGGGTGGGCCGCGCAGCGGACGCGGACCTGCGCCTCACCGACCCCGACGTCTCCCGCCAGCACCTCGTCCTGGAGGTGTCACCCCAGGGCGTGCTCGCCAGCGACGTCGGCTCCGCGAACGGCACCGCCGTGGACGGGGTCGCCGTGGGTGACGCCGGTGCCCGGGTCCGCCCCGGGGCCCGCCTGCGGCTGGGGTCGACCACGCTGGTGGTCCGGGCACCGGAGTACCGGGTCGCGGTGTGCCACCCGACCGGCGAGGGGACGGTGGAGGTGGGCCGGGCACCCCGGGTCGTCCCCGCCCTCGAGGACGTCACGCTGACGGTGCCGGCGGAACCGGCGCCACCGGAGCACCGCCCGGTGCCGTGGCTGACGGCGCTCCTCCCCCTGGCGGTGAGCATCCCGATGGCCCTGCTGTGGTCGCC
Source organism: Kineosporiaceae bacterium SCSIO 59966 (assembly GCA_020881835.1). Lineage (NCBI taxonomy): Bacteria > Bacillati > Actinomycetota > Actinomycetes > Kineosporiales > Kineosporiaceae > Kineosporiaceae bacterium SCSIO 59966. The sequence goes on along the minus strand of CP052876.1, from coordinate 787,034 downwards.
CTTCGCGCTGCTGCTCGGCCTCACCTCGCCGGTGCTGGTACTCGGGTCCGTGGTGTCGGACCGGCGTGGTGCCCGCCGGACCCACCGGGCCGCGCTGGAGCGGTACGAGCGCGAGCTCGCGGACGTCCGCCGACGGGCCCAGGAGGCGGTCGCCGCGGAGAGCCGCCGCCGGCGGCTGCTGGCCCCGGACGCACCGACGCTCGCCGTCGCGGCCGGGACGCCGTCGGTCCGGCTGTGGGAGCGCCGTCCGGGGGACGCCGACGACCTGCTGCTGCGGGTCGGCACCGGCCGGGCTCGCTCCCGGGTCCGGCTGAAGGGCCCGGACGACCTGAAGGGCCCGGACGACGAGAGCCTGCTGAGCTGTCCGGACGTCCCGGTCGCGGTGCCGCTGGCCGACCTCGGCGTGGTCGGGATGGCCGGCGGCACCCCGGACCTGGCCGGGGTGCTGCGGTTCGCCGTCCTGGGTCTGGCCGTCCTCCAGAGCCCGCGGGACACGTCGCTGTGGATCGTCTGCCCCGACCGTGCAGCGGGCAGGGCCTGGGCGTGGGCCCGGTGGCTGCCGCACGTGCCGGCAGCGGTCCGCGAGCACCTCGACGGAGCGCGAGACGCCGGCGCCGTCGTCGAGGAGCTGCGCGCGGAGGTGGCCGGCCGCCGGCAGGCCCCTTCCGGGTCCGGCCCGGCGACGTGGTCCGGACGCCGGCACGTCGTCGTCCTGGACGGGTACCAGGCGCTGGCCCACGTGCCCGGTGTCACCGACCTGCTGCGAGACGGTCCGGCGGTCGGCGTCCTCGTCGTCTGCCGGGACGCCGACCCCGCCGGCCTGCCGATCGAGTGCGCCGCGACGGTGGAGGCGGTGGCGACCAGCCGCGGCCGTCTGCGGGTCCGGCTGGCCACCGACCGACCGGACGTCGTCGACACAGCCGACCCTCACGACCCCGACGACCCCATCGACACAGCCGACGGCGGGCACGTCGTCGCGGACGTCGTGAGCACTGGCTGGTCGCACGCCGTGGCCCGCTCGCTGGCGCCGCTGCGGGACGGCACCAGCCAGGACGGTCCGGCGCTGCCCGACTCCGTCAGTCTCGTGGACCTGTTGCGGCGCACCGGGACCGACCCGCTGGACGCCGAGGCCGTCGCCGCGGTGTGGTCACGCAGCAGCGGCGCGCTGCAGCCGCTGATCGGCGCGGGGACGGACGGGCCGCTGGCCCCGGACCTGCGAGTCGACGGACCGCACGCCCTCGTCGGCGGCACGACCGGTGCCGGCAAGTCGGAGCTGTTGCGGACCCTGCTGGCGTCCCTGGCGGCCACGGTCCCACCGGACGAGCTCACCTTTCTGCTCATCGACTACAAGGGCGGGTCGGCGTTCGCCGAGTGCGCCGACCTGCCGCACACCGTCGGCCTGGTCACCGACCTCGACGAGCACCTCACGCGCCGTGCCCTGGTCGCGCTCGGCGCCGAGGTCCGCCGGCGCGAGCGGCTGCTCCGCGAGGCCGGTGCCCGTGACCTCGACGGCTACCGCGACCTGCCGGACCGCGACCCGTTGCCGCGCCTGATGATCGTCGTCGACGAGTTCCGGGTGCTGGCCGACGAGCTGCCGGACTTCGTCGCCGGGCTCGTGCGGCTGGCCGCCGTCGGGCGCTCCCTCGGGCTGCACCTCGTGCTGGCCACCCAACGACCGGCCGGGGTGGTCACCCCGGACATCGCGGCGAACGTCAACCTGCGGATCGCGTTGCGGGTCAGGGACCGCAGCGACTCCGTGGACGTCGTCGAGGCACCGGACGCCGCGGCGATCGACCCGCGCCGACCCGGCCGCGGGGTGCTGCGCACGGGTGCCGGCTCGCTGGTGCCGTTCCAGAGCGCGCACGTGGGCGGCCGGACGGAGGGCGCCGACGACCGACCGCAGGTGCGGCTGCTGGACGCCGGCCGCGCCGTCCAGCACGACCGGCCCGGCCAGGCCTCCCACGCGTCCGTCTCCCCGCCGGGACCGAGCGACCTGGCTCGCATCGTCGCCGCCGTGTCCGAGGCTGCGGCCCGCTCCGGTCGGCGGGCGCCGAGCGGCCTGTGGCTGCCGCCGCTGCCGGAGGTGCTCACCCCCGAGGACATGGCCACGGCGTACGACCCAGTCGCGGCGTACGACCCAGTCGCGGCGTACGACCCAGTCGCGGCGTACGACCCAGCCGCAGCCGGCAGCCACCTGGCACCCGAGCACGACGTGCCCGCGCTGGTGCTCGGGCTCGGCGACTCCCCGCAGACGGGGAGCCGTCCGCCGGTGACCCTGCCGCTCCGGCCCGGGACGGCGCTCGCCGTCATCGGAGCCCCCCGGTCGGGCCGCACGGGCACCGTCCTGGCGGCCGCACAGGCGGCTGCCGGCCGGGCGCACGGCACCGTGCACCTCTACGTCGTCGCAGGACCGGACGCCGCTCTGCAGCCGCTACGGTCGCTGCCGCACACGGCGGCCTTGTTGCGCCGGGACGACCCCGACCTGCTGGGACGCCTGGCGACCTCCCTGCTGACGGAGGTGCGCCGCCGGCGCCAGGACCCCGCGACGGCGAGCCCGCTCGTGCTCCTCGTCGACGGCTGGGACGTCCTGGTCCGCGAGCTGGAGGCCGCCGACCGGGCCGACGTCGTGGACGACCTGCTGCACGTCGTCCGGGAGGGACCGGCCGTCGCCGTCAGCAGCGTCGTGACCGGGGAGCGGGCGCTCACCACGGGCCGCGCGGCCGGGGCGTTCACGGCGCGGCTGCTGCTGCGGACAAGTGACCCGGCGGACGCCGTCCTGGCCGGCGCCGACCCCTCCGCCCTGCCGTCGAGGATGCCCCCGGGGCGCGGGCTGTGGCTCACCGGCGACCGGAGCCTGGAGGTGCAGGTCCTCGCGGCCGCGGCCTGGCCCGACCCGCAGGTCGAGCGCGACCCCGCCGTCTCCACAGACCCGGCCGCCGGCACGAACCCGCACCCCCCGTTCCGGCTGCGGGCGCTGCCGGACGAGGTCGCCGTGACCGACCTGGACGCCGCACCGGGCGTCGAGGTGCCGGTCGGCATCGGCGGGGACGACGCCCGCGTCGTCGGCCTGTCCCGCGCGCAGTGCCGCCGGCTCCTGGTCGCCGGACCGCCCGGGTCCGGCCGCTCGACGGCCCTGGCGGTCCTGGCCCGGCAGCTGGACCGCCCGAGCCGCCGCGTCGTCGTCCTGGCCTCACCGGACTCTCCGGCGGCGACGACCGTCCCCACGGACGCCGTCGTCTCCCCCGGGGACGTCGAGCGCCTGCGCACGCTGCTGGCCGAGCTCGGCCCCGAGGTCACCGTGCTGGTCGACGAGACCCGCGACCTCGACACCACCGGAGCCGACGACCAGCTCGCCCGGCACCTCGCCGCCGGCGGCGGCGTGGTCGTCGCCGGTGACCCCGGTGACCTCGCCGGCCGGTTCCGCGGCACCGTCCCGGAGCTGCGCCGCAGCCGCACCGGGCTGCTGCTGTGCCCGACCGGCTACGCCGACGGCGACGCGCTCGGCGTCCGGGTGCCGCGCGCCGTCACCGCCCGCCCGGGTCGCGGCTGGCTCGTCCAGCAGGGAAGGGCGCACCCGGTTCAGGTCGCCGACCTGCCCGGCGTCGTCCACCGCGGCAGGTGACCGGCATGCTGACCCGGTGACCACGACCCCTGCCTGGCGCGTCCGCCCCGCCCGCCCGGACGACGTCACCGCCGTCGACGCCCTGGTCCGCGAGCTCGCCGCCTACGAGAGGGAGCCGGACGCCGTGGAGGGGACGGCGCAGGACCTCGCCGACGCGTTGTTCGGGCCGGACCCTCGGGTGCACTGCCACGTCGTCGAGGTGGCCGGCGGCGGCCCCCACGTCGTGGACAGCGACGTCGTGGAGACCGCCGTCGTGGGCATGGCGCTGTGGTTCGTCAGCTACTCCACCTGGCGGGGCAGGCACGGCATCTGGCTCGAGGACCTCTACGTCCGTCCGCAGCACCGCGGGCGGGGCCTCGGCCGCGCCCTCCTGCAGGCGCTGGCCGCCGAGTGCACGGCCCGCGGCTGGACCCGGCTGGAGTGGGCGGTGCTGGACTGGAACAGCCCCGCCCACGGCTTCTACCGGTCGCTGGGCGCCGCGCCGCTGCAGGAGTGGACCACCTGGCGGCTGGAGGGCGAGGCGCTGCAGTCGCTCGGCGCCGCACCCGCCTGAGCACCGGCCGCCTGAGCACCGGCCGCCGGATGCGCGGTCGCCGTCCCCGGCGGAACCGGTCACCATGGTCCCCGTGACGTCGAGGGACACCCCCGTGAGCACCGACCGGGTCGAGCTGGAGGTGCCGACCGACCCGGCCTACCTCGCCGTGCTGCGGACGGCGACGGCAGGGCTGGCCGCCCGGATGGACCTCACCCTCGACGAGATCGAGGACCTGCGCATCGCCGTCGACGAGGCGTGCGCGCTGCTGCTCGGCGTCGGCGGGGACCCCGCCGACGACCCCGGTGCCGGCGCCGGTCCGCAGACCCGAGCGCCGCTGCGGGCCGCGTTCGACCTCGGCGACGACGTCCTGCAGGTCCGGGTGACCGGCCCGGCCACCACCCTGCCGGAGCGCTCGAGCTTCGCCTGGGCGGTGCTCGAGGCGCTGGCCGGCGAGATCGACACCGAGTCCGGGAACGGCTCCAGCTCCATCACGCTGCGGCACCGTCGGGTCCGACGAGGGTGACGGACGAGCGTGACGGACGAGCGTGAGGGAGGCCCGCTCGTGACCGCTGAGGTGCCGCAGCCACGCGACACCGGCACCGGGGGACGCCCCGTCAACGGGCAGGACCCGGCGGTGGTCGCCGACCTGGCCCGGCTGTGCGCGATGACCGAGCACGACCCCGAGCGCCGGGCGCTGCGCGACCGGGTCGTCGAGGCCCACCTGCCGCTCGTGCACCACCTGGCCCGCCGGTACGCCGACCGCGGTGAGCCGCTGGACGACCTCGTCCAGGTCGGCACGATCGGCCTGCTCAAGGCCGTCGACCGGTTCGAGCCCGAGCGCGGCCACGCGTTCGCCTCCTTCGCGGTCCCCACCGTCCTCGGGGAGATCCGCCGGCACTTCCGGGACCGCGGCTGGGCGGTCCGGGTCCCGCGGCGGCTCCAGGAGCTGTCCCGCACGCTCACCGAGTCCCGGGCCGTGCTCGCCCAGGAGCTCGGGCGCTCCCCCACGGTCGACGAGCTCGCGCAGCGCGTCGGCGTCGACCCCGAGCAGGTGCTCGAGGCCCTGGAGTCCGCGGGCGCCTACTCCACCGTCCCGCTGGAGACGGACGCCGACGACGGCCCGCAGTCCTGGCTCGCCGAGGACGACACCGCCCTGGAGACCGTGGAGAACCGGGAGGCGCTGCGCCCGCTGCTCGAGGAGCTGCCCGCCCGCGAGCGCCGCATCCTCGCGCTGCGGTTCGTCCGCGGGATGTCCCAGTCCCAGATCGCCGCCGAGGTCGGCATCTCCCAGATGCACGTCTCGCGGCTGCTGAGCCGCACGCTCGCCCAGCTCCGCGAAGGCCTCACCGACCCGGGCGCCGACCAGGGGTGAGCCCCCCGACCGGGGAGCCCCGGGCGACCGCCCCGTCAGGTGACCGGCGGGTTGGCCGCGGACGACGTCGCCCGGGTCACCGTCGGCGACAGCACCGCGACGAGGACGACGACGGCGACGACGAGCACACCCAGGCCGACCGGCGTCCGCCAGCCCCCGCTGCTGAGCACCGAGAACCCGACGAGCAGGTTCCACGTCACCACCGGGGCGCGCGACCACCGGCGCCCCCCCCACAGTCCCCGGGCGAACACCCCGAGCGCACCGCCGACCACCACGGCGAGGGCGGCGGTGAACGCGGCGACCACGACGTCGCTGGCCGCGCCGCGCGCGATCCCCACGACGTAGAAGACCGCCACGCCCAGCAGCATCCCGGCCTCGAGGGCGACGAGGGCGACGACCGCGACCTGCAGCGGCGGGCGGCGTACCGGGGCGGGGGGCTGGCTCATCCGCCCCAGGCTGCCAGGCTCCGGCGGAACACGGCGCGCCGACCCGTCGTTGCGACAGGTGACACGCCCGGGACCCTGCCCGGCGGATGGTCTGGCGGGGCGCCGGGTTCGGCTCTAGAGTCGGCGTGCACGTCAGTGTGGCGTTACGCGACAGCCGACGTCTCGGGCCGTCTGTGGGCAAGCACTCAGGACGACACCTGGGTGATGTTGGGCACGACCCCTTGTGTAACCGTCCGGACCTTGCGAGGGTGGTACGTCACGCGGGGCGCGCCTGGACGATGGCGCGCCTTTTTGTGGGTGAGCACTCGTGAAATGGTTCACAAGCGGAGAAGGAGACTGAGAACTGATGGACTGGCGCCACCGCGCTGCCTGCCTCGACGAGGACCCGGAGCTGTTCTTCCCGATCGGGAACACCGGCCCGGCGCTCCTGCAGATCGAGGAGGCCAAGGCGGTCTGCCGGCGGTGTGAGGTCGTGGAGAGCTGCCTGAAGTGGGCGCTCGAGAACGGCCAGGACGCCGGCGTCTGGGGCGGTATGTCCGAGGACGAGCGGCGTGCGCTCAAGCGCCGCAACGCCCGGGCCCGCCGCGCCGGCTGACCGCCGCACCTCCCCCGCCGACCCCCGACGAGGCGGGGCGCCCGAGCACCGGGCGCCCTGCCTCGTCGCACGTCCGCACCCGGCCCGCTCACCGCAGCCGTGCCTCCACGGTCACCTCGGTGCCGCCGCCCTCCCGCGCCGCCCAGGTGATCCGCCCCCGCAGGTCGGACTGCACGAGCGCCTGGACGATCTGGGTGCCCAGCCCCGCGGCGGGCGGCACCGCCGCCCCCGGCTGCAGGCCGGCGACACCGACCCCGTCGTCCCGGACCCGGACCGTCAGCCACTGGCCGTCCCGGTGCCCGTCGACCTCGACCTCACCGGCCCGCCCGGCCAGCCCGTGCTCGACGGCGTTGGTCACGAGCTCGGTGATGACGAGCGCCAGCGGGGTGGCGTCCTCGGCGCGTACCACCCCGAACCGCCCGGTCCTCCGGGCCGTGACCGGCGCGGTACCGGCGACCTCGCAGGCCAGCCGCACCGCGCGGTCGACGACGTCGTCCAGGTCGACCGTCTCCTGGAAGCCCTGGGCGAGCGTCTCGTGGACCAGGGCGATCGTCGCCACCCGCCGGACGGCCTCCTCGAGCGCGGCCCGGCCCTCCCCCGCCGGCAGTCGGCGCGCCTGCAGCCGCAGCAGCGCCGAGACCGTCTGCAGGTTGTTCTTCACCCGGTGGTGGATCTCCCGGATGGTCGCGTCCTTGGTGAGCAGCTCGCGCTCCCGGCGGCGCAGCTCGCTGACGTCGCGGCACAGCACGATGGCCCCGGTCCGCCGGCCCCCGGCCGACGGGGGCGGCCCGTCGGTGAGCGGCACGGCGCGCAGGGACAGCGCGACCCCGCGGGCCTCGACGTCGGTGCGCCACGGGGCCCGGCCAGTCAGCACGAGCGGCAGCCCCTCGTCCACCGGGTCCGGCGCCTCGACGAGACCGGTCACCACCTCCGCGAGGGACTGCCCGACGAGGTTGCCGACGAAACCCAGCCGGTGCAGGTCGGAGACCGCGTTCGGGCTGGCGTAGCGCACCGTCCCGTGGACGTCGAGACGGATCAGCCCGTCCCCGACCCGGGGCGCGCCGCGACGCAGCCCGGTCGGCGCCCCGGTGACCGGGTAGCCGCCGCCGGCGACCATCGCGGTCAGCGCGTCGGCGAGCTGGAGGTAGGTGAGCTCGAGCCGGCTCGGCGTCCGGGCGGTCGCCAGGTTGGTGTAACGGCCCAGGACGGCGACGACGGTGCCGTCGCGGACCACCGGGACGGCCTCCTCCCGCACCGGGGCGTCGTCGCGCCACTGCGGCTCCCGGGCCCGCTGCGAGCGGCCGTCGGCGTACGCGGCGTCGAGCTGCCGGCGGGCGCCGGGGGCGACGACCTGGCCGACGACGTCGTCGTAGTGCACGGTCGGCCCGGTGGACGGGCGGCAGTGGGCGACGGCGACGAACCCGCCGTCGCGGCGCGGCACCCACAGCACGAGGTCGGCGAACGACAGGTCCGACAGCAGCTGCCAGTCGCCGACCAGCAGGTGCAGCCACTCCTCGTCGACGGCGCCCAGCCCGGTGTGCCGGCGGACGAGCTCGGTCAGCGTCGCCACGAGGTCAGCTCGACCCGGAGCGGATCACCCCGCGCAGCAGCCGCAGCGCGACCGACAGGGACGCCAGGTCGCTGCGGTCGAGCCGCTGCACGTCGTCGATCGTCTGGCGCACCCGGGCCAGCTGGCCGGCGTTGCCCGCCTCCCACGCCTGGACCCGTTCGAGCGGGTCACCGCCGTCGGTCTGGGCCAGCACGGCGCGGGTGAGCGCCTCGAGCGCGGCGTAGAGGTCGTCGCGCAGCGCGCCGCGGGCGAGCGCCTCCCAGCGGTTCTGCCGGTCGAGCTCGGCGATCCGGCGCAGCATGACGTCGGCGCCGTACCGCTCGGAGAGGGTGAAGTACACCCGGGCCACCTCGTCGGGGTCGGTGTCCTCCGTCGTCGCGGTCTCCGCGACGTCGAGCAGGGCGAACTCGTCGAGCAGGCCGGCGTGCCGGACGGCGAGCTCCTGCGGCACGCCGAGGGAGACCATCCGCTGGACCTGCTCGGTGAACCGCTCGCACTCCCCGCCGCACAGCAGCTCGCCCATCCGCCCGCGCCAGCGCCCCACGACGGCACCGAACCTCTCGATCTCGGCGGCCACGTCGAACCTCTCCCGCAGGTTCTGCAGGAACCAGCGGGTCGAGCGGTCCAGCAGGCGGCGGAACTGCAGGTACAGCGTCGTCTGGACGTCGGTCGCCACCTTGGCGTCGAGCGCCTCCACCGCCTGGACGTACTCGCGCAGGCCGAAGATCTCCCGGCCGACCGCGTAGGCCCGCACGACGTGGTCGGCCGCCGCCCCGGTCTCCTCCATCGCCCGGAACGCGAACGTGATGCCACCCCGGTTGACGATCTCGTTGACCAGCCCGGTGGTGACGATCTCCCGGCGCAGCGGGTGAGAGGCGAGCCGGTCCTCGTACCGCTCGACGAGCCGCCGGGGGAAGTAGTCGCGCAGCACCCGCTGGAACCAGGGGTCGTCGGGCAGGTCGGTGGCCAGCAGCGCCTTTCCCAGAGTGATCTTGGCGTAGGCGACGAGGACGCTGAACTCCGGTGAGGTCAGCCCGATCCGCTGCTCGATGCGCTCGGCGATCTCGGCGTCGCTAGGCAGGAACTCCAGCGAGCGGTCGAGGTCGCCGCTGGCCTCCAGCGACTTGATGAACCGCTGGTGCACCGGGAGCATCTCGCGCGCCTGGCGGCGGGCGTTGCCGAGCAGCACGTTCTGCTCGTAGTTGTCCCGCAGGACGAGCGCGGCGACCTCGTCGGTCATCTCCAGCAGCAGCTGGTTGCGCTGCTTGCCGGTGAGGTCCCCAGCGGCGACGATCGCGTCGAGCAGGATCTTGATGTTGACCTCGTGGTCGGAGGTGTCGACCCCGGCGGAGTTGTCGATGGCGTCGGTGTTGATCCGCACCCCGGACAGCGCCGCCTCGATCCGGCCGCGCTGGGTGAGCCCGAGGTTGCCGCCCTCGCCGACGACCTTGGCCCGCAGGTCCGTGCCGTCCACCCGGATGGCGTCGTTGGCCTTGTCCCCGACGTCCGCGTGGGTCTCGGTCGACGCCTTGACGTAGGTGCCGATCCCGCCGTTCCACAGCAGGTCGACGGGGGCGGTGAGGACCGCCTTGAGCATGGCGTTCGGCGTCAGGGCCCGGACGTCGTCACCGAGACCGAGGGCGGCGCGCACCTGCGGGCTGACCGGGATCGACTTCGCCGTGCGGGGGTACACCCCGCCGCCCTTGCTGATGAGGGAGCGGTCGTAGTCGGCCCACGACGAGCGGGGCCGGTCGAACAGCCGGCGCCGCTCGGCGTAGGACGTCGCGGGGTCCGGGTCGGGGTCGAGGAACACGTGCCGGTGGTCGAAGGCGGCGACGAGCCGGATGTGCTCGGACAGCAGCATCCCGTTGCCGAACACGTCCCCGCTCATGTCCCCGATGCCGACGACGGTGAAGTCCTCGCTCTGGATGTCGGTGCCCATCTCGCGGAAGTGCCGCTTGACCGACTCCCACGCCCCGCGGGCGGTGATGCCCATCGCCTTGTGGTCGTAGCCGACCGAGCCGCCGGAGGCGAACGCGTCGCCGAGCCAGAAGCCGTAGGCCTGCGACACCGAGTTCGCGATGTCGGAGAAGGAGGCGGTGCCCTTGTCGGCGGCGACGACGAGGTACGTGTCGTCCTCGTCGTGGCGCACCACCCGCGGCGGGGGGACGACCTGGCGGCCCTTGTCCGGGTCGATGACGAGGTTGTCGGTGACGTCGAGCAGGCCGCGGATGAACGTGGTGTAGCAGCGCACTCCCTCGGCCAGCCACGCGTCGCGGTCCTCGGCCGGGTCGGGCAGCTGCTTGCCGACGAAGCCGCCCTTGGCGCCGGTCGGGACGATGACGGCGTTCTTCACCATCTGCGCCTTGACCAGTCCGAGGACCTCGGTGCGGAAGTCCTCGCGCCGGTCGCTCCAGCGCAGCCCGCCGCGGGCGACCGCGCCGAAGCGCAGGTGCACGCCCTCGACGTGCGGGGCGTAGACCCACACCTCGTGCGCCGGCCGGGGCTCGGGCAGGTCCGGCACCTTCCTGGGGTCGAGCTTGAACGCCACGTGCTGCTTGGGCTGCCCGTCGTCGTCGACCTGGTAGAAGCTGGTCCGCATCGTGGCGGTGATCGCGCCGAGGAAGGAGCGCAGGATCCGGTCGTGGTCGAGGCTGGCCACGTCGTCCAGGGCGCCCTGGATCTCCTCCACCAGCGCGGCCTGAGTCTCCTCGCGTGCCGGCGGGGGGATCTCCGGCTCGCGCGGCTGGAACCGCGCCTCGAACAGCCGCACGAGGGACCGGGTGATCGGCACGTTGGCGAGCAGGCACTGCTCGACGTAGTCCTGGCTGAACGTCGACCCGGTCTGCCGCAGGTACTTCGCGTAGGCGCGCAGGACGACGACCTGCCGCCAGGTCAGCCCGCCCAGCAGCACGAGGGCGTCCAGCCCGTCGGACTCGGTGCGCCCGTCCCAGGCGGCGGCGAACGCGTCGGTGAACATCTCCCGGGCGGCGTCCGGGGCGACCCGGGAGGGGAAGCGCAGGCCGAAGTCGTAGACGTAGGCGAGCCGGCCGTCGCTGCGCTCGAGCTCGTAGGGCCGCTCGTCGACGACCTCCACGCCGAGGTTGCGGAAGAACGGCAGCACGGTGGTCAGCGACAGCGGCTCCCAGCGGAAGAGCTTGAAGCGCCGCTCGGTCGGCGCGGCACCGACCGGCTCGTAGAGGTTCGTCGCCACGGTGCCGGCCGCGGCCGGCTCCCCGCGGGCGTCGGTCTGCTCGCCGAGACGCTCGAGCCGCTCGATCCGGCGGATGTCGCTGACCGCGACCCGGGCGGAGAAGTCCTCCTTGTACGCCTCCGGGAACGCCCCGCCCCAGGTGCGGGTCAGCCGGGCCGCCTCCTCCTCGCCGACCTCGGCGCGCAGCGCGTCGGCGAGGTCCTCCTCCCAGGTGCGGGTGGCCTCGACGAGCTGGCGCTCCAGGGCGGCCACGTCGACGTCCGGGATCTCCTGCCCCGGCCGGACCCGCAGCACGTAGTGCAACCGGGCGAGCACGGACTCGCTGACCCGGGTGGTGTAGTCGACGGTGACCGCGTCGAAGGCCTCGCGCAGGATCTGCTCCATCCGCAGCCGGACCTCGGTGGTGTACCGGTCGCGGGGCAGGAACACCATCGCGGACATGAACCGGCCGTAGGCGTCCCGGCGCAGGAACAACCGGGTCCGTCGCCGCTCCTGCAGCTGCAGCACCGCCATCACGGTGTCGTACAGGTCGTCGACGCTGATCTGGAACAGCTCGTCGCGGGGGTACGTCTCCAGGATCGTCAGGACGTCCTTGCCGGAGTGGGAGTCCGGGGCGAAACCGGCCCGCTGCAGGACGGCCTCCAGCTTGGCGTCGATGACCGGCACCCGCCGGACGCTCTCGACGTAGGCCTGCGAGGTGAACAGGCCGAGGAACCGCCGCTCCCCGGCGACGCTGCCGTCCGGTCCGAACGACTTCACCCCGACGTAGTCGAGGTAGCTGGGCCGGTGCACGGTGGCCCGCGAGTTGGCCTTCGTCAGCACGAGGACGTGCCGCTCCCGGGCCTTGGCGCGGGCCCTCGCCGGCAGCCGGCCGAAGCTGTCGCTGGCGTGCCGCTGGTCGTAGCGCAGGATGCCGCGACCGGTGCCGGGGACGGCGGTCAGCACGTCCTCGCCCTCGTCGTCGGTGCCCAGCCGGTACTCGCGGTAGCCGAGGAAGGTGAAGTTCTCGTCGACGAGCCAGCGCAGCAGCCGGGCGCCCTCGGCGCCCTCGGCGGCGAGGTCCTCCGGCACCTGGTGCTCGAGCTCGTCGGCGAGGTCGAGCGCGGTCTGGCGCATCTTCGGCCAGTCCTCCACCGCCGCCCGCACGTCGCTGAGCACCGACTCCAGGGCCGCGCTGAGCTGCTCGAGCTGGCCGGGGTGGGTCTCCCGGTCGATCTCCACGTGGATCCACGACTCGACCCGGGCGTCGTCCGGCCAGTCGGGGTGCCGCCGGCCGGTCGGCACCGCGGACGGCGAGGCGTCCAGGACGTCGAGGAGGTCACCGGTGACGGTGCGCCGGACGACGAACGTCGGGTGGATGACGAGGTGGATGGCCCGGTTCTGCCGGGTCAGCTCGGCGGACACCGAGTCGACGAGGAACGGCATGTCGTCGGTGACGATCTCGACGACCGTGTGCCCGGTGGCCCAGCCGTGCTCGTCGACGGTCGGGGTGAACACCCGGACGGCGGCGGTGCCGTCGGCTCGGTGGGCGGCGGCCTGCACGTGGCTGAGCGCGATGCCGGCGAGGTCGACCGGCTCACGGGCCACGAGGTCCTCGTCGGCGACGTGCCGGAAGTAGCGGTGCACGAAGGCGCGCAGCTGCTCGATCGGCACGTCGGGCCGGTGCGCCGCCTCGACCGCCTCCTCGAGGAGCTGGGAGCGGGCCTCGTCCCCGGGCGTGGTCATCCGTGGTTCCACCTCAGCGTCTGCGCGCGGCCGCGGCGTGCACCGTCGCACGCCTCCTGGCGACCTTAGCGGGCAGCGGTCTCACAGGTGGGCGCGCATCTCCCACAGCAGCGGGTAGTAGCGCAGCGGCAGCCGGCTGCGCAGGTAGGGGGCCCCGGAGGACCCGCCGGTGCCGGACTTCGTGCCGATCTGCCGCTCGACCATCTGGACGTGCCGGGCTCGCCACTGGGCGGCCCGCTCGTCGTGGTCCAGCAGGCCCTCGGCAAGCTCCCAGACCTCGCCGTACCGCTCCCGGTCGCGGGCGACGGCGAGCAGGGAGCCGCGGACCTGGTCGTCGTCCGCCGCGGGTAGCCCGGCCTGAGCCAGCACGTGCACGAAGGCGTCCCACAGGGTCGGCTCGTCGAGCCGCCTCTCCAGCCGGGCCCGCTCCGCGTCGGTCAGACCGCGGAACCGGCGCAGGAAGCCGGGGTCCTTGGCGCCGGAGAGGAACTCCAGCTCCCGGTACTGCACGGACTGGAACCCGCTGGCCGGCGCCAGCCGCTCGCGGAACTCCAGGAAGTCCTGCGGGGTCATGGTCTCGAGCACCTCGAGCTGGGTGACGAGCACCCGCTCGATGACGTCGACGCGGTGCAGCAGGTGCCGGGCCCACCACAGCCGGCCGTCGAGCATGGCCCCCCGGACGGCGACGAGGTCGTGCAGCAGCTGGTTGAACCACAGCTCGTAGACCTGGTGCACGGTGATGAACAGCAGCTCGTCGTGCGCCGGCGGGTCCGACTCGGGCACCTGCGCGGTGAGCAGCTGCTCCAGGTGCAGGTAGCTGCCGTAGGTGAGCCGGCCGCCCTGCTCGCCGAAGTGCCGGTCGTCGGGGAGCGCGCTGTCGTCCGGCACTGGGTTCTGGTCTGGCGCCGTCATGATCGAGCAGCCTAGCCGCCGTAACGCTACCCTCCGGGTGTGCGCGTCGACAACGAGATCCGGTACCCGGCCAGCCCGCACGACGTGGCGGCGATGCTCGCCGACGAGGCGTTCCAGGAGCGCAAGCTCGTGGCGACGCACGCGACGTCGTACGACATCGAGGTCACTGGTGACACCAGCGGGGCCTTCACGGTGTCCACCCGGCGCACGCTGCCGACCGACGACTTCCCGGACGTGGCCCGCAGGTTCGTCGGCCCGACCATCGACGTCCGGCAGGTCGAGGCGTGGGAGGCGCCGGACGCCGACGGCGCCCGGGCCGGCACGGTGGTGGTCGAGATCGCCGGCGCACCGGTCCGGCTGTCCGGCACCCTGAACCTGGTCCCCGACGGGGAGGGCACCGTCGAGGTGATGACCGGGGAGCTGAAGGCGTCCGTGCCGTTCATCGGCGGCAGGCTGGAGGAGGCCGCCCAGCCGAGCTTCCTCGCCGCGATCCGCAAGGAGCAGGAGGTCGGCACCGCCTGGCTGGCCGGCGAGCGCTGACCGGTTACGGCCTCACCCCATGTGCGGGTAGCGGTAGTCGGTCGGCGGTACGAACGTCTCCTTGATCGACCGGGTCGAGGTCCACCGCAGCAGGTTCTGCGCCGCGCCGGCCTTGTCGTTCGTCCCCGACGCCCGCGCCCCGCCGAACGGCTGCTGGCCGACGACGGCGCCGGTCGGCTTGTCGTTGACGTAGAAGTTGCCCGCCGCGAACCGCAGCCGCTCGGTGGCCGCGGCGATCGCCGTCCGGTCCTGGGCGATGACGGACCCGGTGAGGGCGTAGTCCGCCACCGACTCCATCTGGGTGAGCATGTCGTCGTAGCGGTCGTCCTCGTAGACGTGCACGGCGAGGATCGGCCCGAAGTACTCGGTGGTGAACAGCTCGTCGGTGGGGTCGTCACCCTCGACGACGGTGGGCCGCACGAACCAGCCGACCTCGTCGTCGTAGCTGCCGCCGGCCAGCACCGTGATGCCGTCCTGGGTGTGCGCCCGGTCGATCGCCGCCTTGTGCTTGGCGAACGCACGGTCGTCGATGACCGCGGACATGAAGTTGGCGAAGTCGGTCGTGGGGCCCATCGTCAGCGACTCGGTGACCTCGACGAGCTCGTCGCGCAGCGTCCGCCAGATGCTGCGGGGCACGTAGGCGCGGGAGGCGGCGGAGCACTTCTGCCCCTGGTACTCGAACGCCCCGCGGACCATCGCGGTGAGCAGCACCTTGGGGTCGGCGCTCGGGTGGGCGACGATGAAGTCCTTGCCCCCGGTCTCCCCGACGACGCGCGGGTAGGACCGGTAGGTGGAGATGTTCTGGCCCACCGTGCGCCACAGCATCTGGAAGGTCGGGGTGGACCCGGTGAAGTGGATGCCGGCGAGGTCCCGGTCGGCGAGCAGGACGTCGGAGACCTCCTTGCCGTGACCGGTGACGAGGTTGATCACCCCTGGGGGCAGGCCGGCCGCCTCGAGCAGCGCCATCGTGTAGTACGCGGCGAGGGTCTGGGTGGGCGACGGCTTCCACACGACGGTGTTGCCCATGAGCGCCGG
Source organism: Kineosporiaceae bacterium SCSIO 59966 (assembly GCA_020881835.1). NCBI lineage: Bacteria > Bacillati > Actinomycetota > Actinomycetes > Kineosporiales > Kineosporiaceae > Kineosporiaceae bacterium SCSIO 59966. The sequence continues at coordinate 771,468 of CP052876.1, read as the reverse complement.
CGCGGTCGGCAGGTTGCCGCCGATGGCGGTGAAGTTGAACGGGGTGATCGCGTAGACGAAGCCCTCCAGCGGGCGGTGGTCGATGCGGTTCCACACCCCCCGGGAGTTGGCGACCGGCTGCTCGGCGTAGACCTGCCGGGCGAAGTGCACGTTGAAGCGCCAGAAGTCGATGAGCTCGCAGGCGGCGTCGATCTCGGCCTGGTAGACGGTCTTGCCCTGGCCGAGCATCGTCGCGGCGTTGAGCGTGTCCCGCCACGGGCCGCTCAGCAGCTCGGCGGCCTTGAGCAGGACGGCGGCACGGTCGTCGATGCTCATCGCCCGCCAGCCCGGCGCGGCGGCCCTGGCGGCGGCGACGGCGCTCTCCGCGTCGGCGTGGGTGGCACCCTGCATGGTGCCGAGCACGTGCTGGTGGTCGAAGGGCGCGACGACGTCGATCCGCTGCCCCCCGCCGAGCACCTGCTTGCCGCCGACCCACATCGGCAGGTCGACCTGCTCGGTCCACATCTGCTCGAGCCTGCGCTGCAACGACTCTCGCTCGGGGCTGCCCGGGGCGTAGTCCCGGACCGGCTCGTTGACGGGTGCGGGAACCCGGGTCACGGCGTCCACGGCGGTGTCCTCCTCGGCGTCGGTTGGCCAGTACCGCCATCGTGTCACCCGGCCGGGCGGTCCTGCACCCGCCCGGGCGCCGCGCTCAGCCGGCGAGCAGCGACCCGATCTCCGAGACGTCGAACCACAGCAGCTCGTGGCCGTCGGCGCCGTCGACGACGAAGCGGGCGTCCTCGTCCCCGTGCGTCGCGGCGGGCAGCGCGGCGACGGCGGCGGCGACGTCCGCCTCCGCCGCCTCGTCGTCGACGTGGACGGCGACGACGTGCTCGGCGGTCACCGCGGTCCCCAGGACGACGGTGGACGGCAGGACGTGCGCGGGGTCGGCGTCCGCCTCCGGGGCGGGCCGGGCCGCCCGGTCGGGGATCTCGACGGCGACGACGACCCGCCGCCGGGGGGCGTCGTCGTCCGCGCCGAGCAGCCGCAGGGACGCCTCGGCGGCGTCCAGCATCGCGGCGTACTCGAGCTCCTCGGTGTCGCCGTCGGTGTACCACTCGCGCAGGGCGGGGGTGACGGCGTGGCCGAGGGCGCCGGCCTCCGCGTACCGGCCGGCGGCGTGCGCGCGGCGCAGCATCGGCAGGGTGGCGGCGAGGTAGACGCGCATCAGCGGACCGTGTCCCGCAGCTCGGCCAGGGCGTCCGTGAGGCACTGGGCCAGCACGTCGATGTCCCGCATCCCCTCCCGGTCACCGTTGAGACCGAGGTAGACGCCACCGTCGTAGGAGGTGATCCCGATCGCCAGCCCCTGGCCCCGGGCCAGCGGGATGACCGGGTAGGTCTCCAGCATCCGCGCGCCGGCCAGGTACAGCGGGTGCTGCGGGCCGGGGACGTTGGTGACGACGAGGTTGAACAGCCGCCGGGACAGCCCGCTGGCGACCCGTGCGCCGAGCGAGTGCAGGGTCGGCGGGGCGAACCCGCCGATGTCGGCGATCCGGCGGGCGCCGACCGCCCGGCCGGACTCGACGTGCGCGGTCATCTGGTAGGCGACCTGCTGCAGGCGCAGCACGGGGTTGGGCTCCCCCACCGGCAGGTCGACGATGAGCGAGGCCACGGACGTGCCGACCCCGCCGGCGTCGGGCGGCTCGTCGGCGGTGACGCTCACCGGGACGAGCGCCCGCACCACCGTCGTGGGGGTGACCGGGGCGCCGCGGGTGAGCAGCCAGGCCCGCAGCCCGCCGGCCACGGTCGCGAGCGCGACGTCGTTGACGGTGATCCGGGTTCCGGCGGCAGGGCGGCGCCGGCGCCCGCCGCGGGCGTGGAAGTCCCGGACGGCGCGGTAGTCGGCGAGGTCGGTGGCGACCATCGCGAACCGCCGGTGCTCGCAGACCTCGACGTTCAGGGGGCTGTCGGGCGCGGGCCGGGCGGCGATCCGCGCGGCGGAGGCCATCCCCCCGAGGGCGTCGCCGAGGACACCGCCGAGGACGCCGACGGCCTTGCCCGCGGTGGCGCGCAGGTCGTCCAGCCCGGCGCGGGCGGCGTCCAGCACCTGGGTCGGGCGACGGACGACGTCCATCACCGCGCCGGCGACGAGCTCGGCCAGCGACGGCTCGGGCGTGGGCCGCCACGTGTCCGTGACCGGCTCCGGGGCCGCGGGGTCGTCGTCGAGGAGCACCTGGGCCAGGTCGACGGCGTTCACCCCGTCGACGAGGGCCTGGTGCGCCTTGGTCAGCACCGCGAACCGGTCGCCGGCCAGGCCCTCGACGACGTACACCTCCCACAGCGGCCGGGTGCGGTCCAGCGGCCTGGGCTGCACCCGGGCCACGAGCTCGCGCAGCTGCTCGTCGGTGCCCGGGCGGGGCAGCGCGGAGCGCCGCACGTGGTAGTTGACGTCGAACCGCTCGTCGTCCACCCACACCGGGTTGGCCAGTCGCCAGGGCACCGAGCGCAGCCGCTGCCGGTACCGGGGGACGAACGCGATCCGGGCGGCGACGTGCCGCAGCACCCGGTCGATGTCGATGCCGCCGGCCGGGGCGGCGAAGGTCATCACCGACCCGACGTGCATCACCGTGGCCGGCTCCTCCAGGTAGAGGAACGACAGGTCCAGCGGGGTCAGGCGGTCCGGCACGCGATCATCCTGGCACGCCGGCCGGCCGGGGCGGGCGGCTCAGAACGACCCGCCGGCTCAGAACGGGATCCCGGTGAGCCGGTGCAGCTCCGCCGCGGTGGCGGCGGTGTCGCCGCGGTGCAGCACCGCGGCCATCCCGGTCCGGCGGGCGCCCTCGACGTTCCACGGCAGGTCGTCGACGAGCACGCAGGCCTCGACCGGCACGTCGGCGAGCGCGGCGGCGTGGTGGAAGATCCGCGGCTCCGGCTTGCGCATCCCGACCTCGCCGGAGATGACCACGGCGTCGAACAGCTCGTCCCAGCCGGTGCGGTCGTAGGTGTTGCCCCACGAGTTGGACACCAGCACGGTGCGCAGCCCGGCGCGGCGGGCCCGGCGGACCAGGTCGTGCATGAGCGGGTCGGGCTGCTCCAGGCCGGCGAGCATCCGCCCGAGCAGCCCGGCCGCCTGCACGTGCGAGCCTCGGGCGGCGAGCTCCTCGGCGAGCAGCCGCTCGAAGTCCTCGACGGCGATCTCGCCGCGCTCCAGGGCGTGCACCGGGGCGGCGCCCGGGCCGCCACCGGCCTCGGCCTGGGCGAGGGAGTGCCAGGTCCGCATGACGTCGGTGAAGTGCTCGTAGTCGATGCCGTCCGCCTGGGCCCAGGCGGCCATCGCGCCGTCCAGCGGGACGGTCAGCACACCGCCCCAGTCGACGAGCAGGGCCTTGTCGCTCACCCCGCCAGTCTGGCCGACCCGCGTCGGCGGGAGCCGCCGGGGCCCGGCACCCGGACGGCGCGCCGGCTCCGGCGCCCTCCGGCGGGGCGCCCGGCCAGGGCGGCAGCGAGCGCGGCGACGCCGGCCCGCGCCGGTGAGCCCGGGACGTGCTCGGTGAGCGTGCGGCCGGCCAGCAGCGCGGCGTCGCACCCGGGCCGGTCGTCGGGCACGAGGTGCACGTCGTCGACGCCCGCGTACCGGGTCAGGGCCTCGGTGACGGCACGGCCCGGGGACCCGCCGACCGCGCCGGGCCGGACCTTGGTGACGACGACCCGCGGGGAGGCGGACGGCACGGCCTCGGTGAGGTCCTGCAGGGCCCGCACGAGGCGCTGCAGCCCGACCGGGTCGGCGGCGCCGAGGGCCAGCACGGTGTCCGCGACCTCCAGGGCGGTCAGGGTGGCGGCGTTGCGGCGCGGGGCGGCGGTGTCGAAGGACAGCTCCTCGTCGGCCTCGACCGGGGCGGCGACGTCGACGACGGTCCACCGGGCCACCTGCCGGGCGGTGGCCAGCACCTCCTCGAGCGCGCCTGCGGACAGCTCCGGCCAGCGCGCGGCCCGGGAGATGCCGGTGAGGACCCGCAGCCGGGGCGCGACCCGGGGGGCGAGCCGGGCCAGCACGACCGGGTCGAGCCCGCCGGTGGACGCCGCCCGGCAGGCCGCGGCCAGGCCGGGCGACTCGTCGAGCAGGCCGAGCACCTGGGCCACGGACGCCGCGTGCGTGTCGGCGTCCACGAGCAGGGTCTCCTCGCCGAGCGCGGCGAGCTCGGCGGCCAGCGTGGCCGCCACGGTGGTGCGGCCGGGCGCCCCGGGCGTGCCCCACACGACGACGACCCGGCCCGGCTCGGCCGGCGCGCTGTGCCCGGGGCCGGCGTCCGGCCCACCCTCGGAGCCGGCGGCCGGTGCACCGCCGGCGGCGGCACCGTCCGCGGCGGCACCGCCTGCCCGCCGCTCCCGGGACCGCTCGAGGGCGGCCGCCGGGTCGGCCAGGGCGTGCCGCGGAGCGGGGGCCTCCTCGACAGCCTGGACGGCCTGCTCGACGAGCGCCGCCAGGTCCGCCGGCGGGGTGTCGGCCGCGGTGACGTGCCGGACCCCCAGGCGCCGCAGCCGGTCGGCGGCCCGGCCGTCGTCGTCCGGGTCGACGAGGCCGACGACGGCGACGCGGGCGGCGGCGAGCCGGTCGACCGCGGCGGTGTCGAGCCGGCGCAGGTCCGCGGACAGCAGCACGGCGCGGCCCTGGCCGGCGGCCGCGGCGGCGAGCAGCTCGGTGAGGTCGGCGCAGCGGCGGACGACGACGAGCCCGGGGCGGGAGCGCTCGATCCCGCCGACGAGCGGGGCCTCCCACGCACCGGTGACGGCGGTGAGGACCGGGAGCGTCATCGCGGCGTCGACCCGGGCACGAGGACCAGCGCGATCTCGGCGTCGGCGGCCAGCGACCGCAGCGCCGCGCGCAGCTCAGGCTCGGCGAGCAGCACCTGGACGGTGGTCGACCCGCTGGCGGCGAACCCGCTGCCGCCCGTGGCCACCCCGGCGACCTCGGCTGCGGCGGCCAGCAGCTCCGGTTCGCCGAACTCCCCGGCACGCTCCGGGTCGGGCGGGGAGACCCAGACGTCGACGAGCGCGCCCTTGACCACCCCGTCGGGCAGGGCACCGGCCACGGGGATGCCCACGGCCCGCCGCTGGATCGCGTCGGCGCTGCCGAGGGCGGCCCGGGGCAGGAGCTCGCCGTCCCCCACGGGGCGCAGCAGTACCGCGCCGTCGGGTGGCGGGTCCGCGGCGGGCAGGTAGGCGCTGCTCGCCTCCCCCAGCCGGACGTCGACCGCGGTCAGCCGCTCCGGCGTCACCGGGTCACCGGCGACGAGCGGCCCGACGGCCGCCCACACCGCGACCGTGTCGTCGGCCGCGGCGACGACCCGGCTGCCCAGGACGACCGACCCGAGGACGAGCAGGACGCCGACGAGCAGGCGCGGGTCGCGCCAGGAGGGTGGTCGCAGGCGGCGCGCCTGCGGGCTGGGCAGTTCGGTCACGACACGCTCCCCGGTCACGGTCGGCGGGACGACGCCGCCGCCGGCGCCCCCGTTGCGGCCTCATCCTGCCCGGCGGAGACCGACGGCGGAAGCCGTCGTCCACAGGTCGCCGACGGGCCTGGTCGCGCCGGCGCGGCGCCGTGCCAGACTCTCCACGACGGGTCCGCGGCTGATCGAGGAGGGGATGAGCGTGCCCCCGAGGTTCCTGCCGCTGAGCGAGGTGGCGGAGATCCTCAACGTCTCGGCCAACCAGGCGTACGCCCTCGTGCGCAGCGGTGAGCTCCCGGCGATCAAGGTCGGTGGCCGCGGCCAGTGGCGGGTGGAGGCCAGCCGGCTCGAGGAGTACATCGAGCGCAAGTACGCCGAGACGGCCGCCATGGTGGCGCGGGGCGCCGACGAGGACGAGCCCGCCGACTGAGGTGGCCCCGGCCGCCGCGGCCCACCGGCCGCCGCGACCTACCGGGCTCCGTGGACGACCCGCAGCGCGGCGAACGGGACGCTGAGCACGCCGCGGACGGCGACCGCCCGCCGCGGCTCGCCCGCCGGGTGCTCCGCGACGTCGACGTGGTCGGCGCCGACCCGGTCCAGGGTCCCGGTCACCGTGCCGGCCGAGGTGACCACCCGCAGCCCGGTGCGGTCGCGCGCCAGCGCGCGCAGCGCCGAGGCCAGGCCGAGCCGCCGCAGCACCTGCCCGGCCGGCGGGGCCACCTCCCGGGTCAGGCCGTCCACCCAGCCGACCGCCGCGGTGGGCACCAGCGCCTGGCCGGCGTCCGTGCGCAGCACGAACCACTCCGGGGCGACGTCGAGGCACACCCCGGTCAGCGGCCCGTGGTCGGCCACGCTGACCCGGACCGGCTGCCCGACGACCGCCCGCAACCGGTCCGCGAGCGAGGTGCGGGCCAGCTCCGCGCGGACCCGGTCGGCGACCTCCGCCGCGTCCTCGGCCGCCTCAGCGGCGGCCATCTGGGCCTCGAGGTCGTCGAACAGGGACTCCCAGCGCACGGCGGCCACCGTAGGCGCAACCGCCCCGCCCCCGCTCCTCCCCACCCACACCCCCCCCATCCCCCTCTTCGTGATCATGCAATCCCGCCACCCCGCATAGCCCCCTCGTGATCATGCAATCCCGCCACCCCCCGGGTCACGGTGTCCACCACAAAATGCTGCGTTCGGAACAGATTGACCGGCGTGTCGCGCCAACAACCCAGCAATCTGCGAACGGGAGGACGGCCGTGTGGGTGGCGGGATTGCATGATCACGAAGAGGGGATGTTCGGCTGCGCGCGAGGGGGTGGGGGAGCTCCGTCGTCCCACGCCGGTCATCCACAGCCACTCAACGTCGGCTAGACGCATTGTCCTGAACCGTCTATACCTGTCACACAGCAAACAGCATCAAACGGCTGCTAGTGACGGGGTACGCACATGGTCAGGACGACGAGCAGGGCGCGGACGGGCGGACCGAGCCGCAGCGGCAGGACGGCGGGCGCGGGGACGCCGTGGGCCCGGCTGGGGGTGCTGACCGCGGGGCTCGTGGCAGGCGCGACCGCCGGGATCGCGGCCGTCCGGGCCGGGGCGGCGGACGTCGCCGGGCTGGTCGCCGGTGGGGTGCCGGCCGCCAGCCCGGCCGGGTTGACCCAGGCCGTGGTCGCGGTGGGCACCGTGGCCGTCGGCCTCGGCACGCTGTGGCTGGTCGCCGGCGCCGCGCTCACCGCGGTGGACCTGCTCGCCACTCGCGCCGGGACGCCGGCACCTGTCCCCGTACGCCGGGCGGCCGCGACGGCGCCACGGGCCACCCAGCGCCTCGTCGCCGCGGTCCTGGGCATGGGGATCGCGTGCGGGACGGCGGGAGCGGCCGGTGCGGTACCGGCCCCTGCCGCCACCGAGGCGCTGGTCGTGGCCACAGAACTGGCCACGCAGCCCGCTACGGAGCAGGCCACGGAGCACGCCGCGGAGTCACCGGCCTGGCAGGACCCGTTCGACCCCGGCTGGCGGGCGGCCACGGGGTGGACCCCCGACCGGGCACCGGACCCGGCACCACGACCGACGGCGACCCAGCCGGCCGCGTCGCTGCCGGCGTCCGAGGCCGCACCGGCGCGGGCCCACCTGCGCTCCGAGGACGCCGTCGTCGTCCGCCGCGGGGACACCCTGTGGGACATCGCCGCCCGGTCCCTGCCCGCGGGCGCGGGCGCCGCCGAGATCGCCGCCGAGTGGCCCCGCTGGTGGGCAGCCAACCGTGACGTGATCGGCCCGGACCCCGACCTGCTGCTGCCCGGTCAGCGGCTCGTGCCGCCGGCGGCCGGCTCATGAGCGCCCCGACGCTGCGCCGGCTGCCGGTGCCGGTCAGCGAGCCGTTCCCCAGCACCCGGCTGACCCGGGCGCCGGCGGCGTCGGCGTCGGCGCACCAGCAGCACATGCTCGACCTGACGTTCTCGGCGAGCACGCAGCCGGACCCGGCCGCCGACGCCTGGGCCGGGCCGCAGCCGACGTCCCCGGACCGGCTGCCGGACCCGCGGGAGGTCGCCGGGGCGGTGGTCCAGGCCGTCGTCGAGGTGCTCGCCGGGACCCGCCCCGCCGGTCAGCTCGTCCGCTGGCTGTCCGCGGACGTCTACGCGGCGCTGCAGCGCCGCGCCGCGCTGGCCGCCCGGCTGCGCCGGCCACCGACGTCGACGTCGGTGCCGGGGCGTCAGGAGCGGGCACCGGTGCGCCGGGCGGTGGTCCGCTCGGTGCACACGACCGAGCCGGTCCCCGGCGTGGTGGAGGCGAGCGCCGTCGTCGTCGACCGCGGCCGGGTGCGTGCCGTGGCGCTGCGCCTCGAAGGGCTCGACGGACGCTGGCGGGCCACCGCCCTGGAGATGGGCTGAGACTCAGCCCTTGCGCCGGGCCCGCCGCTGCGCGGCCCGGCGCTCCCGGCGGGAGCCGCCCGCGGCGTCCGACCCGGACGTCCCACCGGCTGCGCCGTCCCCCTCGGTGCGGACCTCGACGTCCCCCTCGCCGTCCACGGTCGGGGCCGTGTACTGCAGCCGGGCCGGACGCTCCGGACCGACGAGGCCCTTGGCGACGAGGACCGGCGCCGCACCGGTGTGCATCGCACTCTCCTGCTCGGCGGGCGCGGAGACCTGGACCTCCAGGTTGAACAGGTACCCGACCGACTCCTCCTTGATGGCCTCGGTCATCGCCTGGAAGAGCTGGTAGCCCTCCCGCTGGTACTCCACCAGCGGGTCACGCTGCGCCATCGCCCGCAGCGAGATGCCCTCCTGCAGGTAGTCCATCTCGTAGAGGTGCTCGCGCCACTTGCGGTCCAGCACCGAGAGCACGACGCGGCGCTCGAGCTCCCGCATCGCCGCCGAGCCGACCTGCTCCTCGCGGGCCGTGTACGCCAGCTGGGCGTCCGAGCGCAGCTCCTCGGCCAGGCCGGCGGCGGTGAGCCGCTCGCGCCCGCCGGCCTCCTCCACGACCTCCTCGACGGTCAGCGACACCGGGTAGAGGGTCCGCAGGGCGGTCCACAGCTGGTCGAGGTCCCACTCCTCGGCGAACCCCTCGGCGGTGGCGGCCGTGACGTAGCTGGTGACGACGTCGTCGATGAAGTGCCGGACCTGCTCGTGCAGGTCCTCCCCCTCGAGCACCCGGCGCCGCTCGGCGTAGATCACCTCGCGCTGGCGGTTGAGGACGTCGTCGTACTTCAGGACGTTCTTGCGGATCTCGAAGTTGCGGGCCTCGACCTGGCTCTGCGCGCTCTGGATCGCCCGGGAGACCATCTTGGACTCCAGCGGGACGTCGTCCGGGATGCCGGCCCGGGTCAGCAGGGACTCGGCGACCGCGGAGTTGAACAGCCGCATGAGGTCGTCGGTGAGGGAGAGGTAGAACCGGGACTCCCCCGGGTCGCCCTGGCGCCCGGAGCGGCCGCGCAGCTGGTTGTCGATCCGGCGGGACTCGTGCCGCTCGGTGCCCAGCACGTACAGCCCCCCGAGCTCGGTGACCTCCTCGTGCTCGGCGGCGACGGCCTGCTGCGCCTTCTCCAGCGCGTCGGGCCAGGCGGCCTCGTACTCCTCGGCGTTCTGGGCCGGGTCCAGGCCCCGGGCGGCCAGCTCGGCGACGGCCATGAACTCGGCGTTGCCGCCGAGCATGATGTCGGTGCCACGGCCGGCCATGTTCGTCGCGACGGTGACCGCGCCCTTGCGCCCGGCCATCGCGACGATCGCCGCCTCCCGCTCGTGCTGCTTGGCGTTGAGCACCTCGTGCGGGATCCGCTTCTCGTGCAGCTTCTTCGACAGGTACTCGCTCTTCTCGACGCTCGTCGTGCCGACGAGGACCGGCTGGCCGGCCCGGTGCCGCTCGGCGATGTCCTCGACGACGGCGTCGAACTTGGCCACCTCGGTCTTGTAGACGAGGTCCGGCTGGTCCTTGCGGATCATCGGCCGGTTCGTCGGGATCGGCACGACACCGAGCGAGTAGATGGAGGTGAACTCTGCCGCCTCGGTCATCGCCGTGCCGGTCATCCCGGAGAGCTTGTCGTACATCCGGAAGTAGTTCTGCAGGGTGATGGTGGCCAGGGTCTGGTTCTCGGCCTTGATCTCCACCCCCTCCTTGGCCTCGATGGCCTGGTGCATGCCCTCGTTGTAGCGGCGGCCGGCGAGGATGCGGCCGGTGTGCTCGTCGACGATGAGGACCTCGCCGTCGACGACGACGTAGTCCTTGTCCCGCTTGTAGAGCTCCTTGGCCTTGACCGCGTTGTTGAGGTACCCGACGTACGGGGTGTTGACGGCGTCGTAGAGGTTGTCGATGCCGAGGTAGTCCTCGACCTTCTCGATCCCGGACTCCAGGATGCCGACGGTGCGCTTCTTCTCGTCGACCTCGTAGTCCTCGTCCCGGGTGAGCCGCAGGGCGATCTTCGCGAACTCGCCGAACCACTTGCTCGCGTCACCGGTCGCCGGGCCGGAGATGATCAGCGGGGTGCGGGCCTCGTCGATGAGGATCGAGTCGACCTCGTCGACGATGGCGAAGTGGTGGCCGCGCTGGACCAGCTCGGCGGCGTTCCAGGCCATGTTGTCGCGCAGGTAGTCGAACCCGAACTGGGTGTTCGTGCCGTAGGTGATGTCGGCGGCGTAGGCGACGCGGCGCTCGTCGGGGCGCATCCCGTCGAGCACGCACGCCGAGGTGAGACCGAGGAACCGGTACACCCGGCCCATGAGGTCGCTCTGGTAGGAGGCGAGGTAGTCGTTGACGGTGACGACGTGCACGCCCTTGCCGGTCAGCGCGTTGAGGTACGCCGGCAGGGTGGCGACGAGGGTCTTGCCCTCACCGGTCTTCATCTCGGCGATGTTGCCCAGGTGCAGGGCGGCGCCGCCCATGAGCTGGACGTCGAAGTGCCGCTGGCCCAGGGAGCGGCGGGCCGCCTCCCGGACGTTGGCGAACGCCTCGGGCAGCAGGTGGTCGAGGGCCTCGCCGTCGGCGATCCGGGCCTTGAACCGGTCGGTCTCCTCGCGCAGCTCGGCGTCGGAGAGCCGGACGAAGTCCTCCTCCAGCGCGTTGACCTGCTGGGCCAGGCCGTGCAGCCGCTTGACGATGCGGCCCTCGCCGGCGCGGAGCAGCTTGTCGAGGATGGCAGGCACGGAGGTTCTCCCGGGGTCGGTCCACGTCGGCCGCCGCTGCGGCAGCCCCGGCCATCGTAGACGCGCACTGACGGGGGCCAGGCTCCGACTGACCGGGGTGCCGGTGCTCGGGGACGTGTGCCAGGGTCGCACCGTGCCCGCCCCCACGCTGACCGACGGACCGCTCACCCTGCGCGGCCACCGGGACGACGACGCCGACGCCCTCGTCGAGCAGCACCGCGACCCCGACAGCGAGCGCTGGACGACGGCACCCACGCCCTACCGGCTCGCCGACGCCCGGGCGTGGATCGAGTCCTGCCGCCGCCGGTGGGAGCAGGGCCCGGCGGACGGCGCGGAGCTGACGTTCGTCGTGGAGGCCGACGGCCGGTACGCCGGCCAGGTCGGACTGCGCCCGGACGGCGTCGGCGGCGCGCTGATCGGGTTCGGCCTGCACCCCGCGGCCCGGGGCCGCGGGGTGATGTCCGGGGCGGTGCGGATGGCCCTGGTCTGGGGGTTCTCCGACCTGGGCCTGGACGTCGTGCAGTGGCGGGCGTACGTGGGCAACTGGGCGTCGCGGCGGGTGGCGTGGGCGACCGGGTTCCGGGTCGAGGGGACCGTCCGCGCCCTGGAGGTCCAGCGCGGCCGGCGGCGGGACGCCTGGATCGGCACGATCACCGCCGGGGACGTCATGCGCCCGACCGCCCCGTGGTTCGACGTCCCCCGAGTCGTCGCCGACCACCGGCGCGGCGCCGCCGTCGTGCTGCGCCGGCACGTCGACGAGGACGCCGTCCGGATCGCGCAGGCCTGCGCCGACCCGCAGTGCCAGTACTGGCTGCCCGGCCTGCCCTCCCCCTACACGGTCGCCGACGCCGTCCGCTACCTCGCTGACCGCGAGGAGCAGCACGCCTCCGGCACCGGGGTGTACTGGGCGGTCGCCGACGCCGAGGACGACCGGCTGCTCGGCGTGGTGAGCCTCACGGACGTCGACCTGCGGGTCGGCAGCGCCGAGGTCGGGTACTGGGTGCACCCCGCCGAACGGGGCCGCGGCGTGGCCGCGACGGCGGCGCGGCTGGCCGCCCGGCACGCCCTGCTGCCGGCCGAGGACGGCGGGCTGGGCCTGCACCGGGTGGGCCTGCGGGTCGCCGACGGCAACACCGCCTCCCAGCGGGCCGCGCAGCGGGCCGGGTTCACGCCGGCCGGGCGCGACCGGTCCGCCGAGGTGCTGCGCGACGGCAGTCGACGGGACTTCCTGCGCTACGACCTGCTGGCCAGCGAGCTGGGCTGAGCACCCCCGACAGGTCGAGGTCGCCGCGGCCGGCGGCCTCGACCCGGTCCAGCCCGAGCCAGCCGGCCATCTCGGCCAGCTCGTCGACGAGTGCCGCGGCGGTCCCGGCCGGGGCGTCGGGCTGCGCCCACGCGGCCTGCACCCGCAGCACCCCGGCCACCCGGTCGGCCTTGAGGTCGACGCGGGCCACCAGCCGGTCCCCGAGCAGGAACGGCAGGACGTAGTAGCCGTGCACCCGCCGGCCGGCGGGCACGTAGATCTCCAGCCGGTACCGGAAGGCGAACAGCGCCTCGGTGCGCTCGCGGAAGAACACCAGAGAGTCGAACGGGCTGAGCAGCGCCCTCGCGTCGACCTGGCGCGGCACCCGGGCGTCCCGGTGCAGCCAGGCCGGCCGGTCCCACCCCTCGACCTGGACGGGGACCAGCTCACCGGCGTCGACGAGCTCGGCGACCGCCTGCCGAGGTGCCGGGCCGCGCAGCCGGAAGTAGTCGCGCAGGTCCGCCTCGGTGGCCACGCCGTGGGCGCGCGCGGCGATCCGGACCAGCTCGCGGACGGCGTCCGCGGGGTCCGGGTCGGGTGCGGCGTGGACGGCCGCCGGCAGAACCCGCTCCGGCAGGTCGTAGCGGCGCTCGAACTGCGGCGTCCGGCTGTGGGCGGTGAGCCGGCCGGCCCAGAACAGGTGCTCGGCCGCCCGTTTCACCGCCGACCAGTTCCAGCCCCAGCCGTCGGAGCGGCGCGGGAGGTCGTGCTCGAGCGCCGCCTCGATCTCCCGCGCCGTCAACGGGCCCCGGTCGGTGACCTCGGCGAGCACCGCGGCGACGAGGTCGGGATGGTCCCGGGCGACCTGCACCATGCCGCCCCAGGCGTCCTCGGCGTGCCGGGCCATCCGCCAGCGCAACAGCCGGTGGGTCTGCGGCGCGACGAACGACGCCTCGTGCGCCCAGTACTCGACGAGCCGGCGGGGGCTGCGGCCCGCGGCCCGGTGCAGCAGGTCGGTGTCGTAGCGTCCGAGCCGGCTGAACAGCGGCAGGTAGTGGCTGCGGGTCAGCACGTTGACCGAGTCGATCTGCAGCAGGCCGACCCGGTCGACGACCCGCTGCAGGTGCCGCATCGTCGGCGCGGTCGCACGCGGCTCCGCCAGGCCCTGAGCGGCCAGGGCGACCCGGCGGGCCTGCGCGAGCGACAGCGACGTCCGGGCGGGCACGGCCTGGGACTCTGCCACGCCCCGGCGGGAGGTGGCGACCGAGTCAGCCGAGTCAGCCGAGATCGAGGATCTTGCGCCGGACGGCGAACACCACCGCCTCCATCCGGGAGTGCAGCTGCAGCTTCTCCAGGATGTTGCGGACGTGGTTCTTCACCGTGTTCTCGCTGATCACGAGCTCGCGGGCGATGTCCCGGTTGGCCATCCCCCGGCCGAGCAGGCGCAGCACCTGCATCTCCCGGTCGGTCAGGCTCGGCACCGGCACGGACGCCGGCCGGTCCTCGGCGCGCCGGCTGAGCGCGGCGAACTCGGCGAGCAGCGCGGAGGCCATCGACGGGCTGATCAGGGACTGCCCGCCGTGGACGGCGCGGATGCCGTCGGCGATCTGCTCGCCGGGGACGTCCTTGAGCAGGTAGCCGTTCGCCCCGGCGCGCACGGCGTCGAACAGGTCAGCCTCGTCGTCGCTGATCGTCAAGATGATGATCTTGATGGTGGGGGCGACGGCCCGGATCTCGGAGCAGGCCTCGATCCCGGAGCGGCGCGGCATCCGCAGGTCCATGAGGACGACGTCCGGCAGCAGCTCCTCGGCGAGCCGGACGGCCTCGGCACCGTCCCCGGCCTCGCCGACGATCTCGACGTCCGGCTCGGCGGCGAGCACCATCTCCAGCCCGCGCCGGTACAGGGCGTGGTCGTCGACGACCAGCACCCGGATCGACTCCCCCGCCGGGCCGGGTCCCGCGACGCCGGCCTGCCCCCGCGACTGCATCTCGTGCGCCACCGCAGCGCTCCCTCCAGGGGCGGCCCCCGGCGGGTCGGACGGCGCGCCGGGGGTACTGCGCCCATCGTGGCACCGGGGACCGCCCGGTGCGAGCGTGTCCGCGGCACCCGCGCCCGACGGGGCGGGTGCCGCGACAGCGGGTGCTCAGCCGGCGGCCACCTGCTCCTCGGCGGGCTCGGCGGCCTCCCCGGTGCCGTCGCTGTCGAGCCGGATCACCCCGTAGCTCCAGCCGCGCCGGCGGTAGACCACGCTGGGGCAGCCGTTGGCGGCGTCGACGAACAGGTAGAAGTCGTGGCCGACGAGCTCCATCTCGTACAGCGCGTCCTCGAGGGTCATCGGCCGGGCGCTGTGGGTCTTCTCCCGGATCACCACCGGGGAGTCGCCGATCGCGTCCAGCGGGTGCTCGGCCGCGCCGTCCTGCGCGGCGGTGCCGGTGGCGTCCTGCGCGGCGTCCTCGTCGAGAGCGGCCTCCGCCAGCGGGCCGGTGGCCTCGTGCACCGCGGTCGGGGTGCGCCGGCCGTGGTGCACCTTGCGCCGGTCGCGGGCGCGGCGCAGCCGCTCCAGGAGCTTGGCGTGGGCGAGGTCCAGGGCGGCGTAGAGGTCGTCGGCGCAGGCCTCGGCCCGGATGACCGGGCCCTTGTCACGTACGGTCAGCTCGACGCGCTCGCACTGGCTCGCCTGCCGCCGGTTGTTCTCGTGACTGATCTCGACGTCGAGGCGGCTGGCCCGGGGCGCGAGCTGTTCGACCTTGGACAGCTTGTCCTGCGCGTGGCGGCGGAACCGGTCGGCGACGTCGGTGTGCCTGGCGGTGATGACGATCTCCACGAGTGTCCTCCACGTGCTCAGGGGATACAGGTGCTCAGGGGATACAGGTGCTCACGGGGCTGAGGTGCTCAGGGGACAGGGCTGCCATGGCGGAACGCTAGACCCTCCCACCCCCGGGCGGCACCCGGACGACACGCCGCCTGGTGGCGGCGACGACGGCGGCCCGCACCGGCGCCGCACCGGTGGCTCGCAGCACCCGCGCGGCCTCGGCCAGGGTGGACCCGGTGGTGACGACGTCGTCGACGAGGACGACCGCCGCGGCGGCCCGCAGCCGGGCCGGGTCGGCGCCACGGCGCAGCCGCAGCGCCCCGGCCAGGTTGGCCGCCCGCTGCCGCGCCCCGAGCCCGGCCTGGTCGTGGACCCGGCGGGCCGGGCGCAGCACGGGCGCGGCGTGGGCGTCGAGGTCGGCGGCGCGCAGGGCGCACGCGCTGCGCCGGGCCAGGGTGGCGACGAGGTCCTCGCCGCGGCGGCGGACCGCGCGGCGCGCGGACGGCACCGGGACGAGCAGCACCGGCCCGGCGGACGGTCCGCCGTCCAGGACGGCGCGGGCGACCGCGGCCGTGAGGGCCGCGGCCAGCGCCGCGGTGAGGTCGTGGCGGCCGTGGTCCTTCCACGCGACGACGGTCTCCCGGACGGCGCCGTCGTAGTCGGCGACCGCGGTCACCGGTGGGCACCCCGGGGCGGGGACGTCGTCCACCTGTGCGGCCGGTCCGGCGAGCAGGTCCGCGCACGAGGGGCACAGCGGGACGTCGAGCCGGCCGCAGCCGGCGCACGCCACCGGCAGGAGCGCGCCGAGCAGCGCCGTCCAGCCCTCGGCGAGCGTGCCCACCCGACCAGCGTGCCGCGCCGGCCCGCCGCCGCGCCCCGCGCCCTGTGGACACGGCGCCCGCAGGGAACGGGCCGAGCGGTCAGCCGGCGAAGGCGGGGTCGCTGAGCGGCACGTCCGCCGGCACCGGCACCCACTGGGCGCCGGCGCGCTGCCAGAGCCGGCCGTCGGCGGAGCCGATGACGACCGCACGCGGGGTGGACCCGGCGGCCAGCGACACCACCGGCACGTCCTCCGGCAGCGGGACGAGGGGCTCCGTCGGGGCACCGAGGGGGTCGGCGAGGTACACCCGGTCGGCGTCCTCCCCGGCGCGCCGGCCGAGCACGGCGGCGGACGCCTCCCCGGTCCAGGCCACCTCGCTCACCGCGACCAGGGTGGGGTCCAGGGACGCTCCGGACGCCCGGGTCACGCTCAGCGGGCGCCCGTCCCCGGTGCGCTCGACGGAGGCCAGCTCGACCCGGTGCGCGCCGCTCGGGTCGACCGTGGCGAGGAGGACCCGGGCGCCGTCCCGGGCGACGCGCAGGGAGGAGACCCGCCGCCCGCTGAGCCACGGGGCGCTGACCTCGACGACCTCCCCGCCGGGCCGGGCCACCGGCAGCAGCCCGGTGGACACCCGCGGGGTCGTCCACACCCAGCCGTGCGGGTCGATGGACGGCGCGAGCAGGTCCGTCCCGGTCAGCAGCTCCTCGGGCTCGGCGGTGCCGGGCACCAGGTACAGCAGCCGGGTGCGGTCGGCGTCCAGGGCGGCGTAGGCGGCGGTGGACCGGGCCGGGTCGGTGAGGGTGAGGCCCTCGGTCACCGGCAGGTCCTCGACCGGGCGAACGGTGCCGCCGCGCGCCTCGACCAGCCCGTCGGGGGAGGCGGCGACCGCGACGGACTCGGCGCCGGGGTCGCGGACCAGGGCCGGCAGCGAGTCCGGCAGCACGAACTCGCCACCCTCGACGGTGACCCGGACGGTGGCCACCGCGGGCACCGGCCGCAGCGTCGCCTGGAGCTGGGCCTGCATGAGCGCCCGCTCCTGGGAGCCGGCGTCCAGGGCGGCCCGGGTGAGGTCCACCCGGGCCTCGCCGCCGACCACCGGCACGGCGGGCGGGCGGGTCAGCGCCGTCCCGGGGGGGAAGCCGGTGCTGACGGCGGGGGCCAGCCACGGGGAGGGGCCGCGCAGCAGCTCGGTGACGATCGACGTGGCGATCGCCCGCCGCTCCGCGAACCACCGGGTCTCCGGGACGAGGTAGCCGCCGGTGGCGTCCACCCAGTACAGCTGGTGCGGCGTGAACGCCAGGTCGAACCCGGCCTCGTCGACGACCAGGCCGTCGGGCAGGTCGGCGATCCGCCACTGCCCGGACGTCTGCTCGAGCCGGTAGCCGACCTCGTCCCGGGTGCCGGGGGCGGCGACGGTCAGCCGGCCGTTGGCGTCGACCCGGGCGGCGACCTCGTAGGACACGGTCGCGGTGACCGGCTCGTCGGGTGCGGGCCGGGCGTCCTCGGCCAGCACGGCGCCGCCCTGCTCCAGGGTGGCCTGCGCGCTGCCGTCGACCATGACGGTGATCCCAGCGCCCGGCCGCCAGCTGCGCGCTGCCTGCGGCACCAGGTAGGCCCGGGCGAACGCGTGGTCGTCCTCCACCCCGGACGCCGCGAGCAGGAAGCCGCGAACGACGTCCAGCGGGGCCGCGCCGTCCGGTGGGGAGACCGGCTGGAACCGCAGGCCACGCTCGGGGGGCGGCACGGGGGCGCCGGTGCTCACCGGCCCGCTCGTCGGGATGGCGGCGCAGCCGGCGAGGGCCAGTCCCCCGACCAGCCCGACGACGAGCACCCGGACCAGCGTCCCGACCCGCGCCCCGAGCGGGCGCCGCCGTCTAGGCACGTGTGCCTCCCGGGGCGGGCGCGGGGTCGCCGGCCCGGGGACCGGGGGACGACTCCGGCCCGGACCGGGCCCGCTCCGGCCACCTGCCCAGCGGCAGCGGCGAGTCCGGGCCGAGCGGGCTGCCGGCCCGGCGCGGGAGGGTGAGCCGGAACACGGCGCCCAGGCCGGGCCGGCCGTCGACCTCGAGCCGGCCCCCGTGCAGGTTCGCGTCCTCGGCGGAGATCGCCAGCCCCAGCCCGGTGCCGCCGGTGGTCCGCGCTCGCGCCGGGTCCCCGCGCCAGAACCGGTCGAAGACCCGCTGGACGTCCTCGGGGCGCAGCCCGACGCCGTGGTCGCGGACGGCGACGGCGACCGCGTCGGCGTCCGCGGCGAGAGTGACCTCGACCGGCCGGCCCTCCCCGTGCTCGACGGCGTTGAGCACGAGGTTGCGCACGATCCGCTCCACCCGGCGGGAGTCGACCTCGGCCATGCACGGGGTCGGTGGGACGCTGACCTGCAGCCGGGTGCCCCGGCGCTCGGCGAGCGGCGCGGCCAGCTCGACCACCCGGTCGACGATGCCGCGGACGTCGAGGGCCTCGACGTCCAGGGCGGCCGCCCCGGCGTCGAACCGGCTGATCTCGAGCAGGTCGGCGAGCAGCGCCTCGAACCGGTCGATCTGGGTGGCGAGGAGCTCGGCGGACCGGGCCACCGCGGGGTCGAACTCCCCGCGCGCCTCGTGCAGCACCTCCCCGGCCATCCGGATCGTCGTCAGCGGGGTGCGCAGCTCGTGGGAGACGTCGGAGACGAAGCGTCGCTGCAACCGGCTCAGCTCCTCCATCGCCTCGATCTGCTGGCCGAGACTGGCGGCCATCTCGTTGAAGGAGTGGGCGAGCCGGGCCAGGTCGTCCTCCCCGCGCTCGGGCATCCGCTCGTGCAGCTGGCCGGCGGCGAGCCGCTCGGCGACCGCGGCGGCCTGCCGCACGGGGGCGACGACCTGCCGGGTGACGACGTACGCGACGCCGCCGACGAGCAGGACCAGCGCCACCCCGCCGAGGACGAGGACGTTCTGGACGGCGTCCAGGGTGGCCTGCTCGGTGGACAGGTCGAAGACGAAGTAGAGCTCGTAGGCGCCCGCGCGGGGCACCTCGACGAGCTCGCCGACGGCGATCGCGGGGCGCACCTCGCCACCGATCTGCGGGACGCCGATCGACTGCCAGCGCTGCGGTCCGCCCTCCCGGACGGCGGCCCGGAGCTCCTCGGGCACCACCGACGGGACGACGCCGGCGGAGAACACGTTGCCGATGGCGGCCGGGCTGTCGTTGCCCGGCGGCCGCAGCAGCAGCACGTCACGCTCCCGGCCGGGGGTGGACACGTCCTCGAGCTCGGCGCGCAGGTCCTCGGCGACGAGCCGCAGGTCGCGCGCCGGGTCGGCGTTGTCGAGGGACTGCTGGGCCCGGGCCATCCCGGCGCGGGCCTCCTCGAGCACCTGGTCGCGGCGGCTCTCGAACAGCCGCTCGCTGATCTGGTCGGCGAGGTAGACGCCGATCAGGCTGACGACGGCGAGACCGAGCAGGACGGTCGTGCCGACCACCCGCAGCCGCAGCGACCGGCGCAGCGCGTGCCGGCCGCGCCGGCCGGCTGCCAGCAGCCACCGGGGCAGCCCGCGCAGCCGGCGCAGCAGGGCGCTCATCCTCAGGCGGGCCCGGCCTTGTAGCCGACACCGCGCACGGTGACGACGATCTCGGGGTTCTCCGGATCCTTCTCGATCTTCGAGCGCAGCCGCTGCACGTGGACGTTGACGAGCCGGGTGTCCGCGGAGTGCCGGTAGCCCCACACCTGCTCGAGCAGCACCTCCCGGGTGAACACCTGCCACGGCTTGCGGGCCAGGGCGAGCAGCAGGTCGAACTCCAGCGGGGTCAACGAGATCGGCTGGCCGTCGCGCTTCACCGAGTGCCCGGCGACGTCGATGGTGAGGTCGCCGAGCTGCAGCACCTCCGGCAGCGGCTGGTCGGTGCGGCGCAGCCGGGCCCGGACCCGGGCGACGAGCTCCTTGGGCTTGAACGGCTTGGGCACGTAGTCGTCGGCGCCGGACTCCAGGCCGAGGACGACGTCGACCGTGTCGCTCTTGGCGGTGAGCATGACGATGGGGACCCCGGACTCGGCCCGGATCAGCCGGCACACCTCGATCCCGTCCTTGCCGGGCAGCATGAGGTCGAGCAGGACGAGGTCGGGGCGGTGCCGGTGGAACGCCTCCAGGGCGTCGTCCCCGTTGTCGCACAGCACCGCCTCGAAGCCCTCGCCCTTGAGCACGATGCCGACCATCTCGGCGAGCGCGGTGTCGTCGTCGACGACGAGCACCCGGCCCTTCACGGCGTCACCTGCCTGCACATGGCCCCATCGTCGCACCTGCCGGCTGCCCGGTGGCCGAGGCGGCCCGTGGCAGGATGGCGAGCCGTCGGCCGACCGCCGGCCGGCGCGAGGAGGGGGTGGACCAGTGAGCGGCCCGACGCAGGGCTGGGCGAGCCCCGACGGGGACGCCGCCGGCACCGGCGGCCCCCCGCAGCCCGGCCCGGCCCAGCCCCAGCCCGGCTGGGGCCCGCCCCCGGCCGGACCCGGGTACCCGCAGGTGCCGGTCGCGCCCCGGCCCGGCGTGGTCCCGCTGCGTCCGCTGCGGCTCGGGGAGATCTACGACGGCGCCTTCCAGGCGGTGCGCTCCAACCCGGCCGCGATGGTCGGTGCGGCCGCCGTCGTCGTCACCGTGATGACCGCCGTCCAGCTGGTCCTGCAGGCCTGGATGGGCGGGAGCCTCGACCGGTTCCTCAGCGCGGTGGAGGAGGACCCCCAGGCCGTCCCGGACACCGGGCTCATCGCCGACACGCTGAGCACGACCGGGCTGGCGGCGGTGGCCAGCCAGGCCGTCTCGGTGCTCGCACTGTCGGTGCTCACCGCGATCGCCACCGTCGTCGTCGGCAGTGCCGTCCTCGGCCGGCGCACCGGCGGCAGCGAGCTGTGGCAACGGGTCCGCGGGCGGCTGCTGCCGCTCATCGGGCTGACCCTGCTCGTCGGCCTGGTCACCGGCGGCGTCGTGCTGGCCGTGCTCGTCCCCGGGCTGGTCGTCGTCCTGGTCGAGCCGGTCGTCGGGACGGTGCTGCTGCTCGTCGGCCTGCTGGCCGCGCTGGTCCTGGGGCTCTGGATCGACACCCGGCTGGCGCTGGCCGGCCCGGCGCTGGTGCTGGAGGAGCAGCGGGTGCTCGCCTCGCTGCGCCGGTCCTGGCGGCTCAGCTCCCGCGGGCTGCTGCGGCTCGTGGGCATCCGGGTGCTGACCTACCTCATCGTGCTCGTCACCGTCGCCGTCGTCGCCGCCCCGTTCCAGCTGGTCGGTTCCCTGTTCGCGCCGGCGGGCGGTGACCTGGCCGCGGCGCTCTCGCCCACCCTGCCGCAGCTGCTGCTGACCGGGCTCGGCTCGGCGGTCGCGGCGACGATCGTCTACCCGTTCGCCGCCGCCGTCACCGCCCTGCTCTACGTCGACCAGCGGATGCGGCTCGAGGGCCTGGACGTCGAGCTGGCCCGGGCGGCCGCCGAGGCCCCGTGACGCTCCTGGCGGCACCGTTGACCCCGGACGCCGGGCAGGCGCGCCGGTGGGCGCGCGACGAGCTGGCCCAGGAGGTCTACGCCGAGGCTGAGCCCGGCCTGCTGTCCCGCGCGGTGTCGTGGCTGCTGGAGCAGCTGTCCCGGCTCGAGCTGCCGGACACCCCCGGGTCCCGGCTGTGGCTGGTGGCCCTGCTCGTCGCCGTGGCGGTCGGGGTCCTGGTCGCCCTGCGGCTGGCCGGTCCGGTCCGGCTGCGGCGGCGACCGCCGGCGGGCGACGTGCTCGGCGGGACCACCCGCACCGCCGCGGAGCACCGGCGGGCCGCCGACGAGGCCGCCACCGCCGGCCGCTGGGACGTCGCGGTGCAGGAGCGGTTCCGGGCGATCGCCCGCGCGCTGGACGAGCGGGCCCTGGTGACCCTCGGCCCGGGCCGCACCGCCGACGAGGTGGCCCGGGAGGCGGCCGTCGTCCTGCCGGCGCACGCCGAGGAGCTCCGCGAGGCGGCGCGGGTCTTTGACGACGTCCGCTACGGCGGCCGGCCGGCGGGCCCGGCGCAGGACGAGCGGCTGCGGCGGCTCGACACCGCCCTCGCCGCCACCCGGCCCCTCCAGGACGTCGGACCGGTCCCTGCCGTCGGCGCCGCGGCCGCGGGGCGGCGGTGAGCGCACCGGCCGCCGTCCTCGGCGACGGCACCACCGCGCGCAGCCGCGCGGCCGCGCGGTGGCGGCGCGCCCGGCCCGCCGTCCTCGTCCTCGCCCTGCTCGCCGTGGTCACCGTCGCGGGCGTGCTGGCCCTGCCGCGCACCAGCGGTGGCGCCCTGGACCCCGGCTCCGCCGTCCCGCAGGGGGCCCGGGCGGTCGCCCAGGTGCTCGGCGACCAGGGCGTCGAGGTGGTCCGGGTGGACAGCGTCGCCGACGCCGTCGCGGCGGCAGCCGGCAGTCCAGGCACGGCCGCCGCGGGCGGACAGAGGGCCGGCGCGACGATCGTCGTCGTCGACCCGCAGGTGCTGCCGCCGGACCGGTTGGAGGCGCTCGCCGCCACCGCCGCCGACCTCGTCGTCGTCGAGCCGGACGGTCCCGTCCTGGACGTGCTGGCCCCGGGGGTGCGCCCGGCCGGGGTCGTCGAGGCACGGACCCGGCCCGCCGACTGCGCCGCCCCCGCCGCGGTGGCCGCCGGGCAGGCGCTGGCCGGCGGACGGCTGCTGCGGGCCGCCGGCGCGGACGCCGACGTGTGCTTCCCGGACGCCGAGGACCCCGCGGCCGGGTCCTACCTGCGGCTGCCCGGTGACGGGCGCACCGTGCACCTGCTCGGCCAGGGCGGGGTGCTGGCCAACGAGCACCTGGCCGCCGACGGCAACGCCGCCCTGGCCCTGCACGTGCTCGGCGGCCACGACCGGCTGGTGTGGCTGATGGCCAGCCCGCTGGACACCGGGGCCGACGAGGACGTCACCGCCGTGGACCTGCTGCCCGGCTGGGTCGGCCCGGTCACCGGCTGGCTCGCGGTCACCGCCGCGCTGGCCATGCTGTGGCGGGGCCGGCGCCTGGGCCGGCTGGTGCCCGAGCCGCTGCCGGTCGTCGTCCGGTCGGCCGAGACCGCCGAGGGCCGGGCGTCGCTGTACCGGGCGGCGGGGGCGCGGGACCGGGCGGCCGCCGTGCTGCGCGCGGCGACGCTGCGCCGGCTCGCCGTCCGGCTCGGCCTGCCCGTCGGGGCGGCCACCGACGCCACCGACGCGGTCGTCGCCGCCGTCGCCCGGGCGAGCGGGCGGCCCGAGGGCGAGGTGGCCGCACTGCTGACCGGCCCGCCGCCCGCCGACGACCGGGCGCTGGCCGCGCTCGCCGACGACCTCGACGCACTGTCCGCCGACGTGACTGCCCGACCGACACGAGAGGGACCTCCCCGGTGACCGACACGCCATCCCCACATCCGACTGGCCCAGACCCGACTGGCCCTGACCCGCGCCAGGCCCTGCTCGACGTCCGGACCGAGGTGGCCAAGGCCGTCGTCGGCCAGGACGCCGTCGTCACCGGCCTCGTCATCGCCCTGCTGTGCCGCGGGCACGTGCTGCTCGAGGGCGTGCCCGGGGTCGCCAAGACGCTGCTCGTGCGCGCCCTGTCCGCGGCGCTGGACCTGGACTCCAAGCGGATCCAGTTCACCGCCGACCTCATGCCCGGCGACGTCACCGGCTCGCTGGTCTACGACCCCCGCTCGGCGGAGTTCTCCTTCCGCGAGGGGCCGGTGTTCACCAACCTGCTGCTCGCCGACGAGATCAACCGGACGCCGCCGAAGACCCAGGCGTCGCTGCTCGAGGCGATGGAGGAGCGCCAGGTCAGCGTGGACGGCCGGCCGCACCGGCTGCCCGAGCCGTTCCTCGTCGCGGCCACCCAGAACCCGGTCGAGTACGAGGGCACGTACCCGCTGCCGGAGGCCCAGCTCGACCGGTTCCTGCTCAAGGTGACGATGCCGCTGCCGGCGCGCGGCGACGAGGTGGAGGTGCTCGCCCGGCACGCCGCCGGCTTCGACCCCCGGGACCTGGCGGCCGCCGGGGTCCGCACGGTCGCCGGACCCGAGGAGCTCGCCGCGGCGAGCGCCGCCGTGCGCCGGGTGGACGTCGGGCGCGAGGTGCTCGGCTACGTCGTCGACGTCGCCCGCGCCACCCGCACCTCGCCGTCGCTGCGGCTCGGCGCCTCCCCGCGCGCGTCGACCGCGCTGCTGGCCACGAGCCGGGCCTGGGCGTGGCTGTCCGGGCGGGACTACGTCACCCCGGACGACGTCAAGGCGCTCGCCCGCCCGACCCTGCGCCACCGGGTGCAGCTGCACCCCGAGGCCGAGCTCGAGGGGGTCACCGTGGACGCCGTCCTGGACAGCGTCCTGGACTCCGTCGCGGTCCCCCGGTAGCGCGGTGGCGATCAGCGGCCGGGCTGTGCTGCTGGCGGTCCTCGGGCTGCCGGTGGTGGCGCTGCTGCCCGGCTGGTCCGGGGTGCTGGTGTGGGCCGGGGTGGTCGTCGCTCTCGTCGCGCTCGACGTGGCCCTGGCCGCCTCCCCGCGGCAGGTAGAGGTGCGCCGGGAGGTGCCGGGCCGGGTCCGGCTCGGGGAGTCCGTGGAGTCGGTGCTCACCTTGGCGAACCGGTCCGGACGTCGGCTGCGCGCCCTGGTCCGGGACGCCTGGCAGCCGTCCGCGGGGGCGAGCGGGGACCGGGCCGAGGTGGACGTGCCCGCCGGGGAGCGGCGCCGGCTCCGCACCGTGCTGCGCCCGACCCGTCGCGGCGACCGGCTCGCCGACGCGGTGACGCTGCGGTCCTGGGGGCCGCTCGGGCTGGGGGCGCAGCAGGCGTCGCTGCCGGTGCCGGGTCGGCTGCGGGTGCTGCCGGAGTTCCGCTCCCGGCGCCACCTGCCGTCCCGGTTGGCCCGGCTGCGCGAGCTCGACGGCCGGGCCAGCGTCCGGGTCCGCGGGCAGGGCACCGAGTTCGACTCGCTGCGGGACTACGTCGTCGGCGACGACGTCCGCTCGATCGACTGGCGGGCCACCGCCCGCCGCCAGCAGGTCGTCGTCCGCACCTGGCGACCGGAGCGGGACCGGCGGGTGCTCGTCGTCCTGGACACCTCGCGGACGTCGGCGGCCCGGGTCGGGGACGCGCCGCGCCTGGACGCGGCGATGGACGCCGCGCTGCTGCTGTCCGCGCTGGCCTCGCGGGCCGGGGACCGGGTCGACCTCGTCGCGGTCGACCGGCGGGTGCGGGCGTCGGTCGAGGGGGTGCGGGGGTCCGGGCTGCTCGGCGCCCTCGTCGACGCGATGGCCCCGCTGGAGCCCGAGCTCGTCGAGGCCGACTGGCCGGTCGTCGTCGGGGAGGTGCGCCGCCGGCTCACCCAGCACGCGCTCGTCGTCCTGCTCACCCCGCTGGAGGCGGCCGCCGTCGAGGAGGGGCTGCTGCCCGTCGTGCACCACCTGACCAGCCGGCACACCGTGCTGCTGGGCTCCGTCTCCGACCCGGTCCTGGCGGAGATGGCCGGCCGGCGCGGCGACCCGGACGCCGTCTACGACGCCGCGGCCGCCGAGCGCACCGCCCTGGACCGGGTCGCGGTCACCGGGGCGCTGCAGCGGGCCGGGGTCGAGGTCGTCGAGGGCACCCCGGACGAGCTGCCGCCGCGGCTCGCCGACGCCTACCTGGCCCTCAAGGCCGCCGGCCGCCTCTGACCCGCCCCCACCCCCTCGCAGAATGCTGGGTTGTTGGCGCGACACGCCGACAAAGCTGTGCCGAACGCAGCATTTTGGGAGCGGGCGGTGGGGCCTGGGGTGGCGGGATTGCATGATCACGGCTGGGAGACAGGGGGTGGCGGGATTGCATGATCACGGCTGGGAGACAGGGGGTGGCGGGATTGCATGATCACGAAGAGGGGGTTGAAGAGGGGTTTCGACTGGTCACGGGAGGGACGGGTCGGGCATCAGCCTGCGGTCGGCGTGACGTCCCCGGCGTGCTCCCGGCGCACGTCGCCGGTCTCCCCCGCCGCGACCGCGCGCCGCCCGAGCACACCCGCGTAGGCGAGGAACGCCCCGAGCGCGAGCGCGCCGACCGCGATCCGCGCCCACGTCGGCAGCGGGCTCGGCGTCACGAAGGCCTCGACCAGCCCGCTCACGGCAAGGACCGGCACCAGTCCGACCGCCACGGTGAACAGGGCCCGGCCCTCGGCGGCCAGGGACGCCGCACGGCTGAGCGGGCCGGGCGCGACCCACGACCAGAACAGCCTCAGTCCCGCCGCCGAGGCGACGAAGACGGCGGTGAGCTCGAGCAGTCCGTGCGGGAGGATCAGCCCGAAGAACACGTCCGCGCGGTCGTGCGCCGCCATCAGCCCACCGACGGTCCCGACGTTGAGCGCGTTGAGGGCCAGCACCCACACCACCCACACGCCGGTGACCCCGAAGGCGATGACCTGCGCGGCGACCCACGCGTTGTTCGTCCACACCTGGGCCGCGAACGAGGTCGCCGGCTGCTCGGAGTAGTAGCTCTCGAAGTCGCTCTCCACGAGCTGGCGGATCTCGGCGTCGCTGCCCATGGTGGCCTGGACCGCCGGGTCGCCCGCCACCCACGCCCCCGCCGCGACGGACACGAGCAGGAAGGCTGCGGTCACCGCCGCCGTCCACCACCGGATCCGCCACAGCGCCGCGGGGAACGACACGGTCGCGAACCGGACGACGTCCCGCCACACCGGCTCGCGGGCGCCGGTGAGCCGGGAGCGGGCCCGCGCGACCAGACTGCTGAGCCGGCCGACGAGCGCCGGGTCGGGGGCCTGGGAGCGCACCGCGGACAGGTGGGTGGCCGCCCGCTGGTACAGCAGCACGAGCCGGTCGGCGTCCGCGCCGGACAGCGACCGCCGGGAGACCAGACGCTCGAGCTCGTCCCACTCGTCGCGGTGCACCGAGACGAAGGCGTCCAGGTCCATGACCGCACGCTAGCTGTTGCCACGCCCGGCGCGGCCGGCCGGCCGGGTCCCGCCGTCT
Source organism: Kineosporiaceae bacterium SCSIO 59966 (assembly GCA_020881835.1). Classification (NCBI taxonomy): domain Bacteria; kingdom Bacillati; phylum Actinomycetota; class Actinomycetes; order Kineosporiales; family Kineosporiaceae; species Kineosporiaceae bacterium SCSIO 59966. Next base: position 744,603 of record CP052876.1, on the reverse strand, counting down.
ACAGTGCCGGGGTGGCGATCCCGTCGACCGAGCTGGTGACCGGCGAGGCGGTGCTGCTCGACCTGCGGCCCGCCTCGTTCGCCACCCGGGGGCTCGCCTGGCTGATCGACGCCGTCGTCCAGCTCGTCGTCGCGGTCGCCCTGTTCTGGCTGGTCGGACTCGCCCTGTCCGGCGCCGACCCCGCGGCCGACACGGCCGCCGGCATCGCGGTCCTCGTCACCGTGCTCGTCGGGCTGCCGCTCACCTGGGAGACGCTGAGCCGCGGCCGCTCGCTGGGCAAGCTCGCGATGGGCCTGCGGGTGGTGCGGGACGACGGCGGTCCGGTCCGGGTCCGGCACGCCCTGATCCGCGCGCTGGTCGGGGTCGGCGAGCTGTGGCTGACCCTGGGCAGCCCGGCGGTCATCACCTCCCTGATCCACCCGCGGGGCAAGCGGATCGGCGACCTCGTCGCCGGCACGTACGTCGTCCGCGAGCGCACGGCCTCGGACGCCGCCCGCCCGGTGCACATGCCGCCGGAGCTGGCCGCGTGGGCGCAAGGCGCTGACATCGCCCGGCTGCCGGGCCATCTCGCCCTGTCGGCCCGCCAGCTGCTGGCGCGCACCGACCGGCTGCACCCGGCGTCCCGCCAGCGGCTCGGGGAGTCGCTGGCCGCCGAGTTCGCCCGGCACGTCTCGCCCCCGCCCCCGGCCGGCACGCACCCGGAGCGGTTCATCGCCGCCGTGCTCGCCGAGCGCCGCGAGCGCGAGCTGCGCAGGATGCAGGCCGACCGGCGACGCCGCGACGAGCGAGCCGTCCGGCTGCACCGCCTCCCGTTCGGCCTCGACGAACCAGCGCCCCACGAGGCCGCCCCAGCCCCACGCAGAATGCTGGGTTGGAGGCGCAACACGCCGCGCGATCTGTGAAAACCACAGCATTTTGCGCAGGCTGGGGCGAGGGTCAGCGAGGGGTCAGGGCAGGAACGACGGCGGTGAGTCCAGGTCCTCGAGCTCGACCTCCCAGGCCTCGTGCGCGTCCCCGCCGCGCACCGCGTACAGGACGACGTCGCCAGCGACGTGCAGGGTGGTCCGCACTCCGGTGTCGAGATCGTCGAGCGTGACCTCCTCGACGAGCAGACCCTCGTGCACGCTTGCCCCGGTGCGCGCCACCCGTAGCCGGGCGGGCAGACCGGCCAGCGCCGTCCCGGTGAACCGCACCGCGGCGACGGCGATCTCGGCCGGGACCGGCCCGGGCGGCCCGAGCCGGCGGGCGAGGGCCACGAGCGCACCGGGGGACTCGACGTCGACGGCGTCCGCGAGCGCGGTGCGCTCCCGCCCCGGGTCGGACGTCGTGACCCAGCCGAGCACCGGCGTCCCGTCGTCCAGGACGGTGCGTCCGCCGCGGACCCGGGCGGCCGGCCCGGTCACCTCGACGCGGGCGGGCCGGAACCCGTTGTCGCACACCAGGTCCAGGACGCCGGAGGCGTAGCGCCACCCGGCCGGTCCGGGAGCGCAGGTGAACTCCTCGGCCCGGCCCGCGACGAGGTAGCGACCGCGCGGCACCGGGTCAGTACCGGTAGCGCTCCGGCTTGTAGGGCCCGGCGACGTCGACGCCGATGTACTCGGCCTGCTCCTTGGTCAGCTCCGTGAGCCGGACGCCGAGGGCGTCCAGGTGCAGCCGGGCGACCTTCTCGTCGAGGTGCTTGGGCAGCACGTGCACCCCGAGCGGGTAGGCCTCCGGCCGGGTGAACAGCTCGACCTGGGCGATCACCTGGTTGGAGAACGAGGAGCTCATGACGAACGACGGGTGCCCGGTGGCGTTGCCGAGGTTGAGCAGCCGCCCCTCGGACAGCACGATCACCGACCGGCCGGACTCGAACGTCCACTCGTGCACCTGCGGCTTGATCTCCGTCTTGCGGACGCCGGGGACCCGCGCCAGCCCGGCCATGTCGATCTCGTTGTCGAAGTGACCGATGTTGCCGACGATCGCCTTGTCCTTCATCGCCGTCATGTGCTCGGCGGTGATGACGTCCCGGTTGCCGGTGGCGGTGACGAAGATGTCGGCGGTGGCCACGACGTCCTCGAGCCGGACCACCTGGTAGCCGTCCATCGCCGCCTGCAGCGCGCAGATCGGGTCGATCTCGGTGACGACGACCCGGGCGCCCTGCCCGCGCAGGGACTCGGCGCAGCCCTTGCCGACGTCGCCGTAACCGGCGACGACGGCGACCTTGCCGCCGATGAGGACGTCGGTGGCCCGGTTGATCCCGTCGACGAGGGAGTGCCGGACGCCGTAGCGGTTGTCGAACTTGCTCTTCGTCACCGAGTCGTTGACGTTGATCGCCGGGAAGAGCAGCTCGCCGCGCTCGGCGAGCTCGTAGAGCCGGTGCACGCCGGTCGTCGTCTCCTCGGTGACCCCGTGGACGCCGGCGGCGAGCGCCGTCCAGCGACCGGAGTCCTCGGCGAGGCTGCGGCGCAACCGGTCGAGGATGACGTGGTACTCCTCGGAGTCGGCGTCGTCGGCCGCGGGCACCGCCCCGGCTCGTTCGAACTGCACGCCCTTGTGCACGAGCAGGGTCGCGTCCCCGCCGTCGTCGAGGATCATGTTCGGGCCCTCACCGGGCCAGGTGAGGATCTGCTCGGTGCACCACCAGTACTCCTCGAGCGTCTCCCCCTTCCACGCGAACACCGGGACGCCGCGGGGGTCCTCCGGGGTGCCGTCGGGGCCGACGACGACGGCGGCGGCCGCCTCGTCCTGGGTGGAGAAGATGTTGCACGACGCCCAGCGCACCTGCGCGCCGAGCGCGGTGAGGGTCTCGATGAGGACGGCGGTCTGCACGGTCATGTGCAGGGACCCGGCGATCCGCGCGCCGCGCAGCGGGCGGCTGTCGCCGAGCTCCTCGCGCAGCGCCATGAGCCCGGGCATCTCGTGCTCGGCGAGGCGGATCTGGTGGCGGCCGGCGTCGGCCAGGCCGAGGTCACGGACCTTGTAGTCCATCGGGGTCCCTCCGGGACGCGGGTGGCGGTGCTCGCCGTGGTCCGGGCCAGTCTACGGACCGACCGGCGCGGCGGCCCCCGACGTCAGCCGGTGAAGGTCGTGCTGGTGACGGCCGCACCGCTCGGGCGGTGGTCCGAGCGCTCGAAGAACGTCCCGCCGCGGACGACGCCCGCGGTGCGCACGCCGTCGCCGTCGCCGTCCGCCGGCAGCGGGACGTCACCGACCCGGCCCAGTCCGTAGGAGAAGACGGTGACCGGACGCAGGACGGACGTCGCGAGGTGCCACCGGGTGCCGCGTACCACGCCGGGACGGTCCACGCCGTCCCCGAGCCAGGCACCGGCGACCGGCACGTCGTCCGCGCGCCCGAAGGAGAAGCTGCGCTGGGCGACCCCGCCGCTCGGGGTGACCCGCAGGTGCCAGCGCCCGTCCCGGACGACGGCGACGCCGTCCCGTGACGCCCCCGCCCACCGGCCGACGAGGGGGACGTCCCCCGCCCGGCCGAACCCGAAGGACGTCTCGGTCGCCCGTGCGCCGGTACCGCTGCGCAGGTGCCAGCGGCCGGCGCGGAACACCCCGACCTCGTCGCGGCCGTCGCGGTCCCAGTCCCCGACGACGGGCACGTCACCGGCGCGGCCGAACCGGAACCGGGAGACCGTCCCGTCCCCTGCGCGCAGCGTGAAGGCCCCGTCGTCGAACCAGCCGGGCAGAGTGCGTCCGCGCCCGTCCCAGTCCCCCGCCAGCGGGACCGCCGTCCCGGTGCCGAGGGGGCCGGTGCCGCCCGGGGCGGCGTCGACGGTCCCGTACTGCCCGCTCCCCCAGCGGCCGTAGGCCTGGGCCGCCGGGGTGCGGGGGCGCAGCCCGGTACAGCCGGCATCGGTCAGACCGGGGTCGGGGCGCAGCCCGGCGTCGGGGCCGAGGGTGACCCCCGAACCCCACAGGAAGTAGGTCGCCGGGGCCGCTGCGTAGGTGTGCCGCACGACGTTGCCGGCTCCGACGACGTCGTGCGCGGAGACGTACGTGGTGGCTCCGGGGGTGGTGACGAAGCTTCCGGCCACCGCGTCGAAGAGGTTGCCGGACAGGTCGTTGCCGCGGACGTCGCCGTGCAGCAGGACCGCCATCGCGCCGTGGGCGACGGTGTTGTGGGTGACGTCGACGTTCCAGGGCCCACGGGCACCGGGCTCGCCGCCGTCCCCCAGCTTGATCCCGGCCCCGCTGGGGTGGTCGAAGACGGTGTTGCGGGCGATGGTCCCCCCGCTGTCCGGCGTGCCCTGGTACGACACGTAGACGTTGTGGTCCTTGCGGCCGTCGTGGGCGGTCGCCGCGCCGAACACGCAGTTCTCCTCGAACCGGAAGTCCTCGGGCGCCCCCGAGCCCAGGAACGTGTCGTCGGTGATGGTGACGTTGGAGTACGCGCCGGTGCGGCGGGCGCCGGTGAGCTCGCTGTCGCGCACCACCCAGCCCGTCCCGCCGGCGAGGTGCAGGGCCGGCTCGCCGGGGACGGTCGCCTCCACCCGCAGCCCCTCCAGCCGCCAGTGGTCGGCGTCGTACAGCCGCAGCGACCCGGTGAGGACGGGGCGGCGGGCCGGGTCGAGCGCCCGGACGGTGACCGGCGCCGCGGCCGTGCCGCGCGGCCAGTCCGCCCGGGTCTTGAGGGTGCCGACGTCGTAGCGGCCGGGGGCCAGCAGGAGCGTGTCCCCGGCGCGCAGGTCGGCGATCGCGGCCGCGACGTCGTCCCCCGGCTGGACGGTGAGCGTCCGGGCGGACGCCGGCACGACGGCGTCCGCGGTCACCGCACCCGCCGCGGGCGCGGTGACACCGAGGGACAGCAGCGTCACCGCCCCGCAGGTCGCGGCGAGCGCGGACAGCCGGGCGGCAGGACGAGACAGCATGTGGGCGACCTCCACGGGGGCACGGTCGTGCCACCCGCCGGGGTCATCGACCCAGCGCGGGCCCGCCTTGAGCCGGTGCGCCCGTGTCCCGGCCGCCGTCGCCGGGCGGCGTCGCCGGCTCCCGCAGGTCCGGCTCGAGGTAGATCACCCGCGCGATCGGGACGGCGGCCCGGACCCGCCGCTCGGCGGCGTCGATGGCCGCGGCGATCTCGTCGCCGGTGCCCCGCGCCGAGACGGCGATCTTGGCGGCGACGAGGAGCTCCTCGGGGCCGAGGTGCAGGGTCTTCATGTGGATGACCGACTCCACGCCGTCACCGGGCAGGGCGGCCTCGATGGCCTGGAGGTGCTCGCTCGTTGCGCCCTCACCGATCAGCAGCGACTTCATCTCCACGGCCAGGACCGCGGCGATCAGCACGAGCAGGACGCCGATCATCGCCGTCCCGGCGGCGTCCCACCTGCCGTCGTGGGTGAGCAGGGTCAGGGACACGCCGAAGAGCGCGAACACGAGACCGAGCAGGGCGCCGAAGTCCTCGAGCAGCACGACCGGCAGCTCGGGTGCCTTCGCCGTGCGCACGAACTCGACCCACGACCGCTGGCCGCGGACCCGGTTGGACTCGGCGATCGCGGTGCGGAACGAGAAGGTCTCCAGCCCGATCGCCACGACGAGCACCACCAGCGGGACCCACTGCCACGCCTCGATCGGCTCCGGCTCGGCCCACTTGTGCCACGCCTCGTACAGCGCGAACAGGCCGCCGACCGAGAACAGCACGATCGCGACGACGAACCCGTACACGTACCGTTCCCGGCCGTAGCCGAACGGGTGCTGGGGTGTGGCTGCCCGCGTGGCCCGCCGTCCGCCGACCAGCAGCAGGGCCTGGTTGCCGGAGTCGGCGACCGAGTGGATCGACTCGGCGAGCATCGACGACGAGCGTGTCAGCAGGAACGCGACGAACTTGGTGACCGCGATCCCGAGGTTGGCGAGCAGTGCCGCGACGATCGCCCTGGTACCGCCTTCGGTTGCCACGGGACGGACAGTAGTCCGGCAGGATCACTCCAGCCCGCGGGCCAGGTCCGCCACGTGGGGCGACTCCGCCGGGTCGAGCCCGAGCCCGAGCGCGAGGTAGGTGGCGGCGAAGTCGGTGCGGGCGCCGAGCGCCGCCAGCCGGCGCAGCGGGTCCGGCTCCTCGACGACGACCTCGCTGACCTTGACCCCGGAGCGCTCGGCGAGCTCGACGACGGCGGCGGCCGCGGACGTCGGACCCTCCCGCAGCAGGACGAGCCGCAGCCGCGGCCCGGTCGGCTCGGGGTCCAGGAACGGGTCGGCGAACAGCTCCTCGGGGGTGGACGCGAACGGTCCGCCGAAGGTCGCCACGACGTCCCCGGCGTCGTCGGGCAGGGTCCCGGCCACGGCCGGCACCCGCGCGGTCCGGGCCAGCACGGACGCCGCCCGGCGGGCGGCCACGCCGGTGGCTGGGCCGTCGCCGAGCAGCACCGGCACGCTGTCGGCGAGCTCGACCGCCAACGACTTCGCCGGGTTGACGAACGACTCGGTGGCCGGGGAGCCGAGCCGGGCCTCCTCGTCGAGGGTGTCGGCGACGAGACCGAGCGGTCCGGGACCAGCGTCGGTGAGCCCGAGCCTCGTGGTGGCGACGAGTACCGGGGTGAGCATCGCCCACAGCGAGGTCCGGGAGGTCGGCGCGGACGTCGCCTCGAGGCCGGGCAGGGGCACCGGCACGTGGACGCCGCGGACCTGGGCGGACACCTCGGCGAGCAGCGACCCGGCGGCGCCCACGGTGAGCACCCGGGCCCCGCGCCGTCCGGCCTCGGCGGCCAGCGCGACGGCCGGCTGCGCCTGCCCGGACAGGGACACCGCGATCACCAGGTCGAGGGGGCCGACCCAGCCGGGCAGCACCGTGCCCGAGCGGCAGACCACCGGCACGGGGCACCCGGGGCCGGCGAGCGCCTCGACGGCGTCCCCGACGGCGCGGGCACCGCCGCGGGCGGCGATGACGACGGTGCGCGGCCGGTCCTCCCCGAGTCGGTCCAGCGGCGCCTCGGCGGCCAGCGACAGGCCGTGGCGCACCTGGGCCCCGGCGCCGGCGACGGCCCGCAGCACCCCGGAGGGGTCGGCGGCGGCCAGCGCCTCGGGGTCGTCGAGCAGCTGCTCGTCGAACGGTCTGGTCATCGCGGGAGGGTCCTCACCGGGGGCCGGGACGCCGGGCCTCGTCGACGAGCAGCACCGGGATGCCGTCGGTGACGGGGTACGCCAGGGCGCACTCGGCCGAGGTGCACACGAGCTCGGGGGCGCCGTCCTCGCCGGTGCCGTCGGCGAGCTCGGACCGGCAGGCCGGGCAGCGCAGCACCTCACGCACCCACGGCTCGACGGCCACCGGGCTGCTGGGGGCGCCGGGCTGCTCTGCGGGGGTCATCGGGTCTCCTCCCGGACGACGGCGAGCACGCTGTCGCGTACCCGCTCCATCGTCGCACCGTCGGCGGCCTCGACGTTGAGCCGCAGCAGCGGCTCGGTGTTGCTCGGCCGCAGGTTGAACCACCACCACGGCTGCGTCCCGGGCGCGGAGCTGACCGTCAGCCCGTCCAGCTCGTCCACCCCGGCGCCGTCCCGGGCGAACGTCTCGCGCACCCGGGCGGTGGCGGCAGCCACGTCGTCCACCCGGGAGTTGATCTCCCCGCTGGCCGTGTACGGCGCGTAGTCGGCGACCAGCGCGGACAGCGGCCCGTCCTGCTCGCCGAGGGCGGCGAGCACGTGCATCGCGGCGAGCATGCCGGTGTCGGCGCCCCAGAACGCGCGGAAGTAGTAGTGCGCCGAGTGCTCCCCGCCGAAGACCGCGCCGGTGCGGGCCATCTCGCCCTTGATGAACGAGTGCCCGACCCGGGTGCGCACCGGGGTGCCGCCGGCGGCCTCGACGACCTCGGGCACCACCCGGGAGGTGATGAGGTTGTGGATGACGACCGGGTGGCGGCCCGCGGCGCGCTCACGGGCGATCTCCCGCAGCGCGACGAGGGCGGTCACGGCGCTGGGGCTGACCGGCTCGCCGCGCTCGTCGACGACGAAGCACCGGTCGGCGTCCCCGTCGAAGGCCAGGCCGAGGTTGGCGCCGTGCTCGCGGACGGCGGCCTGCAGGTCCCGCAGGTTCTCCGGCTCCAACGGGTTGGCCTCGTGGTTCGGGAACGTCCCGTCGAGCTCGAAGTACAGCGGGACGACGTCCACCGGCAGGGCGGGCAGCCCGGCCGCGGTCTGCAGCACGGCGGGCACGGTGTGACCGGCCATCCCGTTGCCGGCGTCGACGACGACCCGCAGCGGCCGGACGCCGGACAGGTCGACCAGGGAGCGCAGGTGGACGGCGTAGTCCCGCAGGGTGTCCGTGTCGGTCAGCGTGCCGCGGCGGTCGGCCACCGGGACGCCGTCGTCGAGGTAGCCCTGGGCCAGCCGGCGGACGTCGGCGAGCCCGGAGTCCTGACCGACGGCGCGGGCACCGGGCCGGCACAGCTTGATCCCGTTCCAGGCGGCGGGGTTGTGGCTGGCGGTGAACATGGCGCCGGCGGCGTCCAGGGCGCCGCTGGCGTGGTAGAGGCCGTCGGTGGAGCACAGCCCGATCCGGACGACGTCCGCGCCGCGGTCCCGGGCGCCGTCGGCGAACGCCGCGACGAGCGCCGGGGAGGACGGGCGCATGTCGTGGCCGACGACGAGCCGACCCCCGTCGGGGACCAGGACGTCGGCCGCGGCCGCGCCGACGGCGCGGGCGACGTCGGCGTCCAGCTGGTCGGGAACCAGACCACGGACGTCGTAGGCCTTGATGATCGTCGACAGGTCCACGCCGGGGACCCTACCGACGGGCGGGGACGGTTTCGCTCAGATGCGCTGGCTCAGACGGCCTTGCGGGCCCGGTCGAGCACGGAGTCGACGCTGAGCGGCTCGCCGTCAAGGGAGGTCCACGACCGGTGCTCGCACCGGTGGCAGGAGGTGAAGCGCACCGGCGTGCCGTCGGTGAGCATCATCTTGAGGTGGGTGAGCCGGGTGCTGCCGCAGGCGGCGCACCCCACGGCCACGCGGTGCTCGCGCTGGGTGAGCGACCCCAGAGGGGCGGGCGGCTCGGTGGTGCGGCCGCGGCGGCGGCGCTGGGTGGGCAGGGACCGGACGGCGGCGCCGGGGTCCGGGGAGGTGGTGGACGGCTGCGACATCGACCGGCTCTCCGAGGTGGTACGGCCCCGGCTCTCACCGGGCTGGCCCCGACTGCTTCGGTCCGATCGGGTGAATCCTTGAGCGCGACACGCCGTGACAGTGGGTGAGGAATTTCACACTCTCCGTCAGTGCCCTCGGTCAGTGCCCGGTGTCGCGGAGCACCCGCAGGTGGCCGCGGCGGCCCACCTCGACGGCGGTCGCCGCCTCCGGAGCGGGGGCCGGCGGCCGCGCGGCCTCCCGGACGGCGTCCGCGAGCGCGACCAGGTCGTCGTGCGAGGGCGCCTCGTCGTAGACCTGCGGGGCGAGCCGGACGACCTCCCAGCCGCGGGGAGCGGTGAGCCGCTCGGCGTGCTCGGCGCACAGGTCGTAGGTGTGCGGCTCGGCGAACGTGGCGAGCGGCCCGAGGACGGCGGTGGAGTCGGAGTACACGTACGTCAGCGTCGCCACCGCCGGTCGGGCGCAGGCGCTTCGGCTGCAACGTCGGACTGCCACGACCCGGCACGCTACCCGCCGCCCGGGTCCGCACCTCACATTGGCGGGGCTCAGGTCATCGCGTGGCGGGGCTCAAGTCATCGCGTGGCGGGACCGATGGTGTGAGGATCGTCGCGACACGGTCAGTCGACGCCCCGACCAGCCGAGAGTGGGTGAGTTGTGCGTCCGTGGCCCCGGACCGCCCCGAACCAGGTGCTCGCCACCTTCACCCTGTACCTCCTGGCCGCGCTGTCCGTGCTCGCCCTCCACGTCCCGGACCGGACCGGGGCGGCGATCTGGCCCGCGTCCGGCGTCGCGCTAGCCGCCCTGCTGCTCAGCCCCCGCAGCCGCTGGCCGGCCCTGCTGGTCACGGTCGCGGCGGCGGACGCGCTCAGCGTGGCCGCCGTCGGCGTCCCTCCGGTCCACCTGGTGACCCGGGTGCTCACCGACGTGGCCCACCCGGTCGTCGCCGCGCTGCTGCTGCGCCAGCTGGGCAGTCACGGGGCGCAGCTGACCCCGCTGCGGCCGATGATGGTGTTCCTGCTCGCCGGGGTCGGGGCCGCGGCCGTCCTCGTCGGGCTGCCCAGCGCGGTGCTGTGGCAGCCGATGGCCAGCGCGGGACTCACCGACATGGTCCCCCGGCAGGTGCTCGGCTACGCCCTCGGCGTCCTGCTCGTGACCCCGGCGCTGCTCAGCCTGCGCTCGGTCCCGCCGCGGCGTGACCCGCTCGAGCTCGCCGGCTGGGTGGTCGCTCAGGTGCTGACGCTGCTCGTCGTGTTCGTCGCCGCACCGCGGGACTGGTCGCCGACGCTGCCGTACCTGCTGCTGCCCCTGTACACCTGGGGCGCGCTGCGGATGGGGATCCGCCGGACCGCCCTCGCCCTCGTCGCGGCGGCCGTCGTCGCAGACCTGTCGACGCTCGCCGACCTCGGCCCGTTCGCCGTGGCCGGCGCCGACCGGGAGACCAGCCGCACCCTGCTGCAGCTGTTCCTGCTCATCTGCGGCGGCACGACGATGGTCGCCTCCGCTCTGGCCGCCGAGCTCACCGACCGCCAGGGGGTCGAGACGGCCCTGCGCCAGCAGGCCGGGACCGACGCCCTGACCGGACTGCCGAACCGCTCCGAGCTCACCGGTCTGCTCACCTCCGTGCTCGACTCGGCCGGCGCCGGCGGGACCGGGGTCGGCGTCGTCGTCTTCGACGTCGACGGCCTGCAGACGGTCAACGACCAGCACGGCTACCACGCCGGCGACCGGCTGCTCACCACGCTGGCCGACCGGCTGCGGGACGGCACCGGCCCGGGCAACGCGGTCGGGAGGATCGACGGCGACCAGTTCGTCGTCGTGGTCACCCAGGCCGGGCGGCGGCAGCTGCGGGAGGCGGTCGAGGAGATCCGCCGCCGGGTCGCCGAGCCGGTACCGCTCGGCGACGTCGTGCACACCCCCTCGGTGTCCGTCGGCGTGGCCCTCGCCGAGACCGAGACGACGGCCAGCGGGCTGCTGATCTCCGGCGAGCTGGCCCTGGCCGAGGCCCGTTCGCGCGGCCGGGGGCTCGTCGTCCACTTCGACGACCGGCTGCGCGCCGCCTACGACGTGCGGCTGCGCACCTCAGCGGAGCTGCCGAACGCCCTCGCGCAGGCCGAGGTGCGGGCGGTGTTCCAGCCCGAGGTGGAGCTCGCCACCGGGGACCTGTTCGGGTTCGAGGCCCTGGCCCGCTGGCAGCACCCCCGGCGCGGCGCCGTCCCGCCGTCGGAGTTCGTCCCGGTCGCCGAGCACGCCGGGCTCGCCGGCCGGCTGTTCGACGTCATGCTGGAGAACACCCTGCGGGTGCAGCGGCAGTGGCCGCAGCGGTCCGGGCGGCGGCCCGCCGTGTCGGTCAACGTCTCCGCGCTGCAGCTCGACGACCCACGGCTCCTCGAGTCCGTCGCCGCCGGCCTGGAGCGCCACGGCGTGCCCGCGGACGACCTGTGGCTGGAGGTCACCGAGTCCGCCCTGGCACAGGTCGACTCGCTGCGCACCCTGTGGCGGCTCAAGGACCTCGGCGTCCACCTCGCCATCGACGACTTCGGCACCGGGTGGTCGTCGATGTCCCGGCTGTCGGCGTTCCCGTGGGACCTGCTCAAGCTCGACCGGTCGTTCATCTCCCCGCTCGGGCTGGACCCCAGCGCCGAGCACGTCGCCCGGGCCATGGTCGCCATGGCCCACGCCCTGGGGCTGCGGACGGTCGCCGAGGGGGTGGAGACCCCGCTGCAGCTGGACGTCGTGAGCGCCCTGGGCATCGACATCGTCCAGGGCTACCTGTTCTCCCGGCCGGTCGAGGCCGAGCGCACCCACGACCTGGCCGCCGTCGACGGGTCGGCGTCCGGTCCGGCGTGGCCGCTGCCCGTCGCCGCCGACTGAGCCGCGCACTACCCTGCCCAGCGTGCAGACACCGCGTGCCCGGGCGGCGGGCCGGCCGGCTCCCCCGCGGCGCCGTGACCGGCACGGCCGCGGTCCTCGCGGCCCGCTGATCCCGCCGGGGCTGCCGGGGGCGCTCAGCCGGGCCGAGCGGTTCGACGACCTCGTCCTGGACGCCGTCGAGCGGCTCGAGCGGGGCTGGCGGACCGAGCTGGAGGGCATCGAGTTCGCGGTCGAGGACGTCCCGCCGGCGGACCCGTCGCCGTGGGAGCCGGGGGCGGTGCCGCTGGGCCGGTTCTTCCCGGCCGAGCGGGGGCTGCCGCCGCGGGTCGTGGTGTACCGGCGCCCGGTCGAGACCCGCGCCGAGCCCGACGAGCTCGGCGCGCTCGTGCACGAGGTCGTCGTCGAGCAGGTCGCGCACGCCCTCGGCCTGGAGCCGGAACGGGTCGACCCCCGGTACCGTGCCGACGACGAGTGACCGGACGACGGACGACGGAGAAGATCACCGTGCAGACGAGGACGAGGGCAGCGGCGTGAGGGTCGGTGTCGTCGGCTGCGGCTACCTCGGCGCGGTGCACGCCGCGTCGATGGCCGAGCTCGGCCACGAGGTCGTCGGCCACGACGTCGACGCCGACAAGGTGGCCCGGCTGTCCGCCGCGCAGGCGCCGTTCTTCGAGCCCGGGCTCGGCGAGCTGCTCGAGCGCACCCTGACCACCGGCCGGCTGTCGTTCAGCACCGACCCGGCGGACCTCGACGGCGCCGAGGTCGTCTTCGTCTGCGTCGGCACCCCGCAGCGGGCCGGTGAGCTGGCCGCCGACACCTCCTTCGTCGACGCGGCCGTCGCCGCCCTCGTCGAGCACCTGCGCTCCCCGGCCCTGGTCGTCGGCAAGTCGACGGTGCCGGTGGGCACCGCCGCCCGGCTGGCCGCGGTGCTCGAGCGGGACGCCCCGCACCTCGAGCTGGCCTGGAACCCCGAGTTCCTCCGCGAGGGGCACGCCGTCGAGGACACCGTGCACCCCGACCGGCTCGTGCTCGGCGTCCGCTCGGCCGAGGCGGAGAAGCGGCTGCGGGAGGTGTACGCCACGCCGATCGCGCAGGGGTCCCCGGTGGTCGTCACCGACTTCGCCACCGCCGAGCTGGTCAAGGTCGCCGCGAACGCCTTCCTCGCCACGAAGATCTCCTTCATCAACGCGATGGCGGAGGTGTGCGAGGCGGCCGGCGCGGACGTCGTCCAGCTGGCCGACGCGATCGGCTACGACGACCGGATCGGCCGACGCTTTCTCAACGCCGGGCTGGGCTTCGGCGGCGGCTGCCTGCCCAAGGACATCCGGGCGTTCATGGCCCGGGCCGGCGAGCTGGGCGCCGACCAGGCGCTGACCTTCCTGCGGGAGGTCGACGCGATCAACATGCGGCGCCGCTCCCGGATGGTGGACCTGGCCCGCGAGGCGTGCGGCGGGTCGCTCATCGGGCACAAGGTCGCCGTGCTCGGCGCCGCGTTCAAGCCGCACAGCGACGACATCCGGGACTCCCCGGCACTCAACGTCGCCGCGCAGGTCCAGCTGCAGGGCGGGGACGTCGTCGTCACCGACCCCGCGGCGCTGGAGAACGCCCGGCGGCTGTACCCGGGACTGGCCTACGCGGACACCGCGGAGGAGGCGGCCACCGGCGCGGACGTCGTCCTGCTGCTCACCGAGTGGCCGCAGTACCGGGCGCTGGACCCGGCGGCGCTCGGTGCGGTGGTGCGCCGGCGTCACCTCGTCGACGGCCGCAACGCCCTCGACCCGGCCGCGTGGCGGGACGCGGGCTGGACCTACCGCGCGCTCGGGCGTCCGGTGGTCTGAGGACCACCGTCCGTCAGATAATCAGATACTCTGGTCGGGTGCGGACGATCACAGCCACCGAAGCCTCCAGAGGCTTCTCGGAGTTGCTTGACGCGGTGGAGCGCGGCGAGACGGTCTCCATCACCCGCGCCGGACACGTCGTCGCCGAGATTCGACCAGCGGCACCGACGACTGGGAAGGCTCTGCGGGAGGCCCTCAAGGATCTACCACCCCTGGACGACGACATCGAGGCGGACATCGAGAGCGCCACATCGCTCCTACGCCTGGATGATCCGTGGCTCGCGCGCTGATCCTCGACACCTCGACCCTCATCGCCTACGAGCGAGGAACGATCGACCGGGCACAGCTGGACGAGGACGACCTCGCGATCGCGGCGATCACCGTCGCGGAGTTCCGCACCGGGATCGAGCTCGCCCGTACCGTCGAGCGCGCCGCCTCCCGGGCTCGGGTCCTCGCCACGATCACTTCTGCCGTGGCGGTGCTCGACTACACCGAACGCACGGCCACCGAGCACGCGCGGCTACTGGCACACACCCGTCGGGCCGGGACTCCACGTGGAGCGCACGACCTCATGATCGCCGCCCATGCGGTCGAGCACCGTCGGACCATCCTGTCGCTCGACTCCCGGGCCCGCTTCGCCGACCTACCCGGCGTGTCGGCCGTGACACCAGCTGGGCACCCTTGAGGCCTCAGGGCCAGCGCCCGGGCAGCGGGACGCGCACCTCGACGTCCCCGGGGGGGTCCGGCAACGGGCGCACCGGGACGACGGACAGCAGCCGGCCGCCGTCGGCCGCGTCGGCGAGCACGAGCAGCGACGCGGTCACGGTCGCCGCTCCCTCGCCTGCGGCCTCGACCCACCAGCCTGCCGCCCGGCCCCAGCCTGCCGCCTGGTCCTCGCCCGGCTCTGCGCCCCGGTCTGCGTCGAGGTCGGCGACCGTCGTCGAGTGGGCCGCGACCGGCACCTCGGTGACCGCGAGCTGGGCCCCGTCGGCGTCCACGGCGCGCACGGTGACGTCGGCGGCGCCGTCGGGGGCGGCGAGCAGCAGCCGCGTCTCGACGTCCCCGTCCGGCCCGTCCGGCCCGCCTGGCAGGGCGACCAGCGCGCCGTCGCCGAGGGGCTGCGTGGCGGCCGCCCAGCCGATGTCGGCGGGCCGGCCGCTGGCGCCGAGCCGGGAGCGGACCCCGGCGAGCACCGGCACGTCCGCGTCGAGAACCACCGTGTAGTCCCCGTCGGGCAGCCCGTCGAGCGGCACCTCGGCGACGGTGCCGGCCGGCACGGTAGCCGCGGCGGCCCCGTCGGCGGAGACCGGACCGTCGGGGCCGAGCAGTGCCCAGCGGACGACGGCGTCCTCCTCGCCGGGGACGGCGACCCGCAGCCGCGGGGCCGGCGAGCCGCCACGGACGACGGCACCCGGGACGACGAGGTGCTCGGCCGGGTCTGCGGTGGCACCGACGGTGGCGACGCCCTGGGGCAGCAGCCCGTCGAGCCGGCTCTGCAGCACCGCGGCCGCGACCCGGCCCCCGGCCGCCTCGACCCGGACGGCGAGCGGTCCGGCGTCCGGGACGAGGGCGTCGAGGAGGATCTCGGTGCTCTCCCCCGGGGCCAGCGCGAGGCCCTGGACCGGTTGCGGCGCAACCGCTCCGGCGCCGGTCAGCACGGTGACGTCGACGACGACCGGGGTAGCACCCGGGTTGGTCAGCACGAGCCGGTTCGCCCAGCCGGCGGCGACGGTGCCGGCCACCGCCCAGCCGTCCTCGACCGGCGCCGGGCAGTCGGCGACGGCCAGCCCGCGCAGGTCCCCCTCGGGGGTGAGGGCGGTGGCGGTTGCGGCCAGGACGGCCGGCTCGCCGGCAGGCTCCCCGGCGGGCGGGGCGGCCCGCAGCACCGCCCCAGCCCGGTCGAGCTGCGAGCCGGGGGCGAGAGCCCGCAACGTCGCCGTCGTGGCGGCCCGGGCGGCCAGCGCCTCGTCGGTACCTGGGGCGTCGGCGGTCTGCAGCAGCCGAGGCGCCGGCGGGCAGACCCGGACGGCGTCCCCGGCGGGGAGCGCGACCCGTTGCGGCGCAACCGGTTCCTGCGGCGCCGGGTCCGGCAGCGCGCCGGCGGTGGCCACGACGCCGCCGGTGAGGGCGAGGACGGCGACACCGGTGAGCACCCGGGTCCAGGCCGGCCGGTTCATCGCGGCGTCCTGCGGGTGCCGTCGCCCAGCGGCAGGGCGAGCAGGGCGGTGAGTCCGAGGACGACGACCTGCAACGGTCCCCAGAGCCCCTGCAGCGGCGGGTCGTGCCGGACGACGACGGTGCCGCCGCGCGGGCCGAGCTCGAAGCCCTGCGCCCAGCCGTCGACGACGACCGGGTCGAGCCGCCGGTGGTCGAGGTAGGCGCTCCAGTGGGGGTCGGCGCGCTCGGCGAGCACGAGGGTGCGTCCGTCCTGCCCGGCGGGCACCTGGGCGCGCACGTCCGTGGGACCGGACGCCAGCACGGCCTGCGGGCTGCCGTCAGCGTCCAGGACCCGGACCCTGGCGGCCCGGTCGACGGCGTCCGGGTCCTCCCCGGACGCCGGGACCACCCGCCACAGCACGCCGTCGTCGACCTCCCCGGAGCGGGACAGCCCGGCCACGGCGTCCAGCGTGTCCGCGGTCAGCGGGTGAGCGCCGTCGCCGTCCTGGGCGGCGTCCAGCAGCAGCACGTACCCGACGCCGAGGTCGGTGAGCGCCGCCCGGGGGTCGGTGCGTGCGGACGCCGGGCCGGCGAGTCCGGCGACGGCGGCCGTCAGCGCCTCGTCGGCGGCGTCCGGGGTCTGCCCGGCGCGCAGGGTCACCGCGGTGGCGAGCCGGTCGAGCCGCTCGGTGGCGGTGCGGGTGACGGCGGCCGCGACCGCCCCGTCGGCCTCGGGCCGCAGCACGAGGGTGCGGGTGCGGTCCGGGGAGGTGGCGGCGTCGACGGCGACCGCGGGCAGCGCGGCCACCTCGCCGCGGTGGACGTCTGAAGCGTGCACGGCCGGGCCGGCGGTGCCGGTGGCCTGCTGCCACGTCCAGGCGCCCAGGACGGCGGCCGGGGCGAGCAGGGCGAGCAGCGCCAGCGGGGCCACGAGCAGCGGGCGCCAGTCGAGCAGGGGACGCCGGCCGCGCAGCGGGCGCCGGCCGCGCACGGCGCCGAACCGGGTGCGCGCGCCGTCCGCGCCGGCCAGCGCGGCGGCGACCAGGCCGAGGACGACGACGGAGACGGCCGGGCCCGGCCACCCGGTCACGGCCGGCTCGCCCGGTGCGCCGGGGACGAGGACGACCCGGACGGCGAGCACGGCGGCGGCGAGCCCGAGCGCGACGACGAGCCACCCGGCGCGCACGGCCCGTCCGCGGGGCCCGCCGCGCAGCAGGGCGAGGACGGCGACGGCCACCAGCGGCGCGCCGGCCCAGACCGCGAGGGTGCTGGCGAGCGGCTCCGCCGGCACCGGCCACGGCACGGGCGTGGCGGGCTGGCCGAGCAGCAGCTGCCAGGCGGGTAGAACATCGGCGGGCGGCGCGTCGGCGGGTAGCAGCCGGCCGGGCTCGGCGACGAGCAGCCGGGGGTCGGCGAGCGCGGCCGGCAGCCACGGCGCGGACAGCGCGAGGGCCGGCAGCGGCGTCCACAGCAGGGCCAGCGACCGGCCCCGGCTGGGGCGCAGCGCCGCGGCCGCGACGACGAGGACGGCCGCAGTGCCCAGCACCAGCAGCACCGGCGCGCCGGCGGCAGCCACGGCAAGGGCGAGCCCGGCCGCGGCGGCGGTGGTCCAGGCGCGCCGGGCGGTGGGCGCGGTGGCGGCGCGGGCGACGCCGAGCGCGACCCAGGGCAGGGCGGCGTGCGCGAGCAGGGAGCCGATCCGCCCGGTGCCGACGGCGACGAGCAGGGCCGGTGCGCCGGCCCACACCAGCGCTGCCCAGGCCCGCAGCCACACCGAGGACGTCGCCGCGCCGGCGGCGGCCCACGCGCCGAGCCCGGCGAGCGGGACGGCGGCCAGGACCAGCACGTGCACGGCGAGGTCGGGTGCGGTGAACGGGACCGCCAGGGCGGCCAGGACGGTGAGCAGCGGGTCCGCCGGGCCGGGGGCGCCGAGACCGGCGTCCAGCCACGTCGAGCGGGCGGACTGCCACAGGGTGCCGAGGTCCTCGGGGGCCGGGGCGAGGGCGCCGCCGGAGACCGGGCCGGGCCCGAGCAGCCGGTGCAGGGCGACGAGCGGGACCGCGGTGAGCAGGACGCCGAGCAGCAGCGCGGTGCGACGGCGGGCCGGGGACGGCGCGGCCACCTCGAGCGGGACGAGCCCGGCGACGCGGCGGTGACGGCGGCGGGCCCAGCGGTCACGGTGCCAGCGGGCCACCTCGGTGGCGGGGGCGCGCAACGGGGCGAGGGTGCGCCGCGGCACCCGCCGCACCCGCGCCAGCCGGCGCCGGGCCCGCCAGACGAGGTCGGGCCGGCCCAGGGCGGCGAGCACCGCGCCGAGCTCGGTGAGACCGCGGCGCGGCTCGGTGGCGGCAGTGCGGGCCAGCAGCCGCAGCAGGCCGCCGGCGAGCAGGGCGAGCGCGGTGAGCGGCAGCAGCAGCGCGGGGGTCTCCACGAGCCGGCGGTGGGCGACGACGCGGCGGGTGGTCCACGCCCGGCCGCGACGCTGCAGCGGCGCGTCAACCCGCGAACCGGTGCGACCGGCGTCCGCGTGGGCGACGACGGCCGAGGGGACGACGACGACCCGGTGCCCGGCCAGGCGGGCCCGCACGCACAGGTCGAGGTCCGCGCCGACGACCGGGGTCGCGGGGTCGGCGTCGCCGAGCTCGTCCCACACGTCGCGGCGCACGAGCATGCCCGCGCTGCCGACCGCCAGCACGTCGTCCCGGGCGTCGGTCTGGCCCTGGTCGACGTCGCCGGGCTCGACGCCGGTGACGACGCGCCCGAGACGGCTCGTGGTGAACCCGGTGCGGACGAGCCGGCCGGCGTCGTGCCAGGAGGTCTCCTTGCACCCGGCCACCGCGACGGAGGGGGCCACCTCGACGGCGGCGAGCAGCCGCTCCAGGGCGTCGGGGGCGGGGGCGGAGTCGTCGTGCAGCACCCACACCCAGTCCCGGGCCGGCGCCGGGGTGGCCGCGTCCGGGGCCTCGTCGGGACGGCGCGGGTCGGGGGCGGGGGTGAGCCGGGCAGCCTCCCGGTCGCTCAGCGCGGCCCGCACGGCGTCGAGCAGGCCGGTGCGGGGGGAGGTGACGACGACGTCGTCGAGGGACGCGGCGAGCAGGTGGCCGCTGCCGTCGACGGAACCGGTGTCGACCGCGAGGACGACGTCCGGGCGGCGGGTCTGAGCGTCGAGCGCGGCCAGGGTCCGCGGCAGCCAGCGGACCCCGTTGTGGACGACGAGGACGGCGGTGACCCGGGCCGGACCGGGCAGCCGCTGGGTCGGCGGCCGGTCGACCGTCGGGGCGACGCCGACGGCGCCGAGGTCCAGTGCCAGGCTCAGACCGCCTGCCTCTTCACCCGGCGGCGCTCCCGCTCGCTCAGGCCGCCCCAGATGCCGAACCGCTCGTCGTGGGTGAGCGCGTACTCGAGGCACTCGACCCGCACCTCGCAGGAGGCGCAGACCTTCTTGGCCTCCCGGGTCGAGCCGCCCTTCTCGGGGAAGAACGCCTCCGGGTCGGTCTGCGCGCACAGGGCGCGCTCCTGCCACTGCAGCTCGGCGTCGTCCTCGAAGCGGGGGTCGAGCACGATGGCCTCCCCCACCGGGACGCCGGCCGCCCAGTCCGTCAGGTTCTCGATAGGAGACATCCGCCCGACCCTTCGTCGCCCGCCCTGGTCCGCCCCGACCCGGGCGCCCCCGGGTGTGACATGGAGGGAATTACACGCGTGTCGTACGGCCCGCGTCAAGCCCTGGTCTGCTATCCGGCCGAACGGACGACCCGGTCGGCGCAGCGGTCGACCCGGTCGGCGCAGCGGCGCGCCGGCCCTGCGAGGATGCGGCCCATGCGCGTGACGGCCCTGACCGGCGGCGTCGGAGGGGCCCGGTTCCTCCGCGGCCTGCTGCACTCGCTGCGCACCTCGGGCGACCCAGCCCGGCGGGACGCCGAGGTGACCGTGGTCGCCAACACCGCCGACGACATCACCCTGCACGGCCTGCGGGTCTGCCCGGACCTCGACACGGTCATGTACACCCTGGGCGGCGGGGTCGACGAGGAGCGGGGCTGGGGCCGCCGCGAGGAGACCTCCACGGTCGCCGAGGAGCTCGCCGCGTACGGCGTCGAGCAGTGGTTCACCCTCGGCGACCGGGACGTCGCCACCCACGTGCTGCGCACCCACCTGCTGGGGCTCGGCTACCCGCTGTCCCAGGTGACCGCCGCGCTGTGCGCGCGCTGGCAGCCGGGGGTGACCCTGCTGCCGATGAGCGACGACTCCGTGGAGACCCACGTCGTCGTGGAGGACGAGCCCGGCGGGCAGCGGGCGATGCACTTCCAGGAGTGGTGGGTCCGCCACCGGGCCGGCCTGCCGGCGCAGCGGATCGTCGCGGTCGGCGCCGAGCAGGCCCGCCCGGCGCCCGGCGTGCTGGACGCACTCCGGGACGCCGACGTCGTCCTGCTCCCGCCGAGCAACCCAGTGGTGTCGATCGGCACGATCCTCGCGGTGCCCGGCGTCCGGGACGCCCTGCGCGGCACCCGGGCCCCGGTGATCGGCGTCTCCCCGGTGATCGGCGGGGCCCCGGTGCGCGGGATGGCCGACAAGTGCCTCGCCGTGCTGGGTCTACCGCCCACCGCCGAGGCGGTCGCGGGCCTGTACGCCGACCTGCTCGACGGGTGGCTCGTCGACACCGCGGACGCCGACCTGCGCCGGGTCCCCGGCGGGTCGGCGGCGCCGGTCGTGGCCCGTCCGCTGCTGATGACCGACGTCGAGGCCAGCGCCGCCATCGCGGCGGCCGCGCTCGACCTCGCCGACCAGGTGCGCCCGCGGTGACGGCCCTGGAGGTGCTCGTCGTCCCGGGGCTGCCCGAGGTGAGCGCCGGGGACGACGTCGGCCGGCTGATCGCGCGGGCGTGCGCGGCCGCGGGCATCGTGCTGCGCGACGACGACGTCGTCACCGTCGCCTCGAAGGTCGTCGCCAAGGCCGAGGGCCGCACCGTGCCGGCCGCGCAGCGGGACGCCGCGGTGGCGGCCGAGACGGTCCGGGTGGTCGCCGAGCGGGCGCTGCCGGACGGCCGGGTGACCCGGGTCGTGCAGGCCCGCAGCGGCCCGGTGCTGGCCGCCGCCGGTGTCGACGCCTCCGACGTCCCGGCCGGGACCGTGCTGCTGCTGCCCGCGGACCCGGACGCCTCGGCCCGGCGGCTGCGCGCCTCGCTGGCCGAGCACGCCGGGGTCCGGCCGGCGGTCGTCGTCACCGACACCTCGGGCCGGCCGTGGCGGGTGGGGGTCAGCGACTTCGCGCTCGGGGCGGCCGGGTTCGTCGTGCTCGACGACGTCCGGGGCACGGTGGACCGGTTCGGCCGGCCGCTGGAGGTGACGGTCCGGGCGGTGGCAGACGAGGTGGCCGCGGCCGCCGACCTTGCCAAGGGCAAGGCCGCCGGGACGCCGGTCGCGGTCGTGCGGGGACTGGGCCGGTACGTCACCACCACGGACGGCGAGGGCGCGGCCGGGTGCACCCGCACCGGTCCGTCGGACTGGTTCGGCTACGGGCAGGTGGAGGCGGTGCGGGCCGCGCTGGGGGTGCCGCCCGGGCAGCTGCCGCCGCCGCCGATCGACCCCGGTGCGGACTCTGCGCAGGACGTCGCCGCCCGCGTCGAGGCGCTGCTGGCCGCCGCCCGGGCCCGCGGCGCGACCCTGCGTCGGGTCGCCGAGTGGGCCGAGACCGGCCGGTGGGTAGGGCAGACTGGCGCACCGTCGTCGTCCCCAGGAGGTCCCATGCCCACCAGTGGCACCGACCGCGAGGCCGCGGTCCTCGTCGCCGAGCGGCCGTGGGGCGGCTTCCTCCAGCTGTGCGCCAACGAGCCCTGCACGGTCAAGATCATCACGGTGCAGCCGGGGCACCGGCTCAGCCTGCAGCGCCACCAGAACCGCGACGAGATGTGGCAGCCGCTCGACGTGCCGATGACGGTCCAGGTCGACGACCGGACGTGGACGCTCGGCGTCGGCGAGCGAGTGGTCGTGCCCGCCGGGTCGCTGCACCGGCTGGGTAACGACACCGACCGCCCCGGCCGCGTCCTCGAGCTGGCCTTCGGCGACTTCGACGAGGCCGACATCGAGCGGCTCGAGGACGACTACGCCCGGTGCCCGGGGACGGATCGGCGCGGGTAGGTCCGCTCGGGGGCTCGACCACTCCTGCCCCGGGCGCGCTCACGGTGGGTCGTCGGTCTGGTCGTTGCCGTGCGCGTCGTTGCCGTGCGCGCCGTTGCCGTGCCAGGCGGGGAGCAGGGGCTGGGCGCGGCGGACGTAGGAGCGGCCGGTCGGGCTGATCCAGATGAACCGGCCGGGGACGGGCTGGCGCAGGATCCACCCGCCGTGGGTCTTGGCGTTGTGGACCCGCTGGCACGGGCTGCCCAGATTGCCGGCGCTGGTCAGCGCCCCGGTGCGGGGGTCGTAGCCGCGGGTGTGGTCCAGCTGGGTGCCGTCGGTGCCGTGGTGGCACGCCGGGCCGATACATGTGGCGTCCCGCATCTGGACGAACCGGCGCAACCGGTCGGTGGGCCGGTACCCGCCCGCCGCCGGCGGCGGGGACGGTGGCGGCCCGGACACCACCCGCCGCACCCGGTCCTCCTGCGTGGGGGGCACGGTGTCGTCGGCGACGGCCCGCAGCACCCCGGTCACCGGGTCGACGTCCACCCGCCGCCACGGAGCCCGGGCCGCGACCCACCGCACGTGGGCGGCGTCCACCGGACCGGTCCCGGGGATGTGCCCCGGCACCGCGCCAGCGGTGTCGGCGTCCGCCCCGGCGAGGGTGGCGGCGTCCACGACGACCTGCACCTCGGCGAGGTCGGCGAGCCGCTCGGGGGTCGGCACCAGCGCCGGGTCCACCGGGTCAGCCCGCCCGGTCAGCAGGGCGGCCGCCAGGTCGGCCCGCAGCTGACCCAGCGTGCGGGTCTCGGCGGTCCCGTCGGCGCGCACCCCGCGGGCCGCGGCGCGGCGGGCGGCGCCGTTGACCGCCAACCACGACGCGGTGGCCTCCAGGTGCGGCAGGTCCAGCACCAGCCGGGAGCAGCCCGCCAGCGGGGAGGGCCGCAGCGACACGTCCCGGGCCGCCCGGCCCCGCTCGGCGGCCCGGGCCGCGGCGTCCGGGTCCACCTGCTGGGCCACCACCGCCAGGTCCCCCCGCAGCTGACGCGGCGTGCGCCGGCCGCAGCGGCGCACCGCCTCGACCTCCAGGCGCCGCCGCACGTGCGGCGGCTGGCCGGTGCACGACCCGACCAGCACCTCCAGCTGCGCCGGGGTCATCTCACCGTCGGCCAGGGCGTCCGCGGCCGCCGGCAGCTCCCGGTCCACCACCCGGGCCCGGTTCACCAGCGCCGACGCCGTCCCCGGAGCCACTCGCAGCGCCGGCGCGAGCTCGTCGGCCGCCCGGCGTCCCGGCGGCACCGCCGCCGTCCCCCGCCGGGCCACGGGCGAGGTCGGCAGCGCCCGGTCGAGCTCGGCGACCGCCACGAGCTGCCCGGCCGTCGCGTAGGAGATCAGCCGCTGCCAGCCGATGCAGACCTCCACCCACTCCCGGGCCGACAGGTCGTCCCGCCCCGTGAGGTCCGCCAGGGCCGCCGCCAGGTCCGGGCCCGGCGCCGCCGACAGCGCCCGCTCCACCTCCCGGCGCAGCCGCGACGCAGCACCCTCGCCGGTCGCCACCGCCGTCCCCGTGGTCATGCCGAGCACGCTAGAGGCCACCACCGACAACGAGGTCAGCGAGCACCGAAGTCAGCGAGCACCGCGGCGCACGGCTGGCCGGCTCGGCAGACGACCCGGCAGGTTCGTCGGCAGGTGGGTCGGCAGCGTCATCCGCGGCCCGTGGCGGGGACGGCGCTCCCCGGCCAGCTCGAGCAGCCGCTGCACCCGGTACCGGTGCCCGGCGTAGCACGCGATGACCTCGGCGCACCCGGCGTCGTCGAGCACCTCGCCGGTCAAGGCCCAGGAGACGTCCCGGCTGACGTGGTAGTCGGCGAAGGAGAACGCGTCCGGGTCGCCGTGCGCCCGGTGGCGCACCTCGGCCGCCGTCCACACTCCTACTCCGGGAAGGGATCTCAGCGCCCGTTCGGCGTCCGCATGGTCCAGCGCCAGGGTCCGCTCGAGGGCGCCGGCGCGTCCGGCGGCCGTGCGCACGACCCGCCGGCGCCGCTCCTCGACTCCGGCCTGCAGCCAGTCCCACGACGGGACGGCCAGCCAGTCCGCCGGCGCGGGCGGCACCCGCATCCCCTCGGCCGCCTCGCCCGGTCCGGTGGGGCCGGGGGGCGGCTCGCCGTACCGGTGCAGCAGTCGTCGCCAGGAGCGGCGCGCCTCCTGCCCGGTGACGACCTGCTCGAGCGCGGCGGCGACGAGGGTCTCGGTGACGGCCCGGCTGCGCGGCACCCGCCACCCCGGTCGCCGTCGCCACGCCTCGACGAGCCGGCGGTGCTCGGGCCGGGGCCGGAACTCCGCGGCCGTGGTGTCCGCCTCGCCGAGCAGCTCCGGGACGCCGTCCAGGGTCCAGTGCGCGCCGGGTCCCCACGCGGTCGCCTCGACGTCCCCGGACGTCGGCCGCGGCCGCAGGTGCAGCAGCGCCGGGCCGTCAGGGGTGCGGGTGGCCCGCCACGTCGTCCCGTCGTCGGCCAGGCGCATCGCCGGGTCGGCGGGCCCGCGGCGCAGCGCGGACAGCACCGCCCGGACGTCGACCGGGCGGCCCGGCGTCCAGGTGCGGGTGGCGGGCGGCACCGCGCCAGTGTGCCCGCCGGTCCGCACCGAGGCGGACCTACACTCGCCGGCCATGACCGCGACCGGCGCCCGCGACGTCCCGGCCCTGCTGCGGGCTCTGCAGGCGCAGGACCCGGGCCGGCCCCGGGTCACCTGGTACGGCCCGGACGGCGAGCGCGTCGAGCTGTCCGCCCGGGTGCTGGACAACTGGGTCGCCAAGACCGGCAACCTCCTCGTCGAGGAGCTCGACGCCACCGCGGGCACCACGGTGCGCCTCGACCTGCCGATGCACTGGCGCGCGGCGGTGTGGGCGCTCGCGGTGCCCGCTGTGGGCGCCCACCTCGTCGGCCCAGGGGACCCGGACGCCGACGCGCCGGACGTCCTGGTGACGACCGTGCCCAACGCCGCGCACACCGCAGAGCCCGGGCGGGTCGTGGCCGTCGAGCTCGCCGCCCTGGCCCGCTCGGTGGCGGACCTGCCGCCGGGGGCGCTGGACTACAACGCCGAGGTGAGCGGCTTCGGGGACGTGCTGGTCCCAGCCGACGACCCGGCGCCGCTGCCACCGCTGCCGCCGCTGGCGGACGGCGTCCGGCTGCTCGTCACCGACGCCACCTGGGACGTGACGGGGGCGCTCCTGGCGCCGCTGGCGGCGGGCGGGTCGGTGGTGCTGTGGGGTCGGCCGCAGGCCCCACCGGCCCGCGTCCTCGAGTCCGAAGGGATCACCGCCGGCCTGGACCACACCTGACCTCCCAGCGCCGCCAGGATGTGTGGCGGCGCCACATCGTGGCCTGCCGACGGGTCGGTAGAGTCCCGAGCGACCGGTCGCCCACCGGCACCGGGGACCACGACGACAGGACGAGGTGGACATGGACAAGGTCGTCCGCACCGCACAGGAGGCCGTGGCGGACATCCCGTCCGGCGCGACCCTGGCCGTCGGCGGGTTCGGGCTCTGCGGCATCCCGTCGGTGCTCATCCAGGCCCTGCTGGACGCCGGGGTCACCGACCTGGAGGTGGCGAGCAACAACGCCGGGGTCGACGACTGGGGGCTCGGCCTGCTGCTGCGAGCCAAGCGCGTCCGGCGGATGATCTCCAGCTACGTCGGGGAGAACAAGGAGTTCGCCCGGCAGTACCTCTCCGGCGAGCTCGAGGTGGAGCTCACCCCGCAGGGCACGCTGGCCGAGCGGCTGCGGGCCGGCGGCAGCGGCATCCCCGCCTTCTACACCGCCACCGGCGTCGGCACCCAGGTCGCCGACGGCGGACTGCCGTGGCGCTACGACGCCGACGGCGGCGTCGCCGTCGCCTCCCCCGCCAAGCCGACCGCCACGTTCGAGGTGGACGGCGAGCAGCGCGAGTTCGTGCTCGAGCGCGCCATCGTCGCCGACTTCGCGCTCGTGCGGGCCTGGCGCGGCGACCGGCACGGCAACCTCGTGTTCAACAAGTCCGCCCGCAACTTCAACCCGCTGTGCGCGATGGCCGGCCGGGTCACCGTCGCCGAGGTCGAGGAGCTCGTCGAGCCCGGCGAGCTCGACCCGGACGCCGTCCACCTGCCGGGGGTGTACGTCCAGCGGGTCGTGCCGCTGACCCCCGAGCAGGCGGCCGACAAGCGGATCGAGAAGCGCACCGTGCGCGAGGCGAAGGAGTCCTGAGATGGCACTGACCCGCGAGCAGATGGCGGCCCGCGCCGCCCGCGAGCTGACCGACGGCTCCTACGTCAACCTCGGGATCGGCCTGCCCACCCTGGTGCCGAACTACGTCCCGGACGACGTCGAGATCGTCCTGCAGTCCGAGAACGGCATCCTCGGCGTCGGGGCCTACCCCCGCGAGGACGAGGTCGACCCCGACCTCATCAATGCCGGCAAGGAGACCGTGACCCTGCGCAAGGGCGCCTCGTTCTTCGACTCGGCCGTGAGCTTCGGGATGATCCGCGGCGGCAAGATCGACGCGGCGATCCTCGGGGCGATGCAGGTCTCCGCCCGCGGCGACATCGCGAACTGGATGATCCCCGGGAAGATGATCAAGGGGATGGGCGGGGCGATGGACCTGGTCCACGGCGCGAAGAAGGTCATCGTGCTGATGGAGCACGTCGCCCGGGACGGCTCGCACAAGATCGTCGAGGAGTGCTCGCTGCCCTACACCGGCCGGGGCGTCGTCCAGCGGATCATCACCGACCTGTCGGTGATCGACGTGACCGACCACGGGCTCGTCCTGCGCGAGCTCGCCCCGGACCTTTCCCTGGACGACGTGCGGTCGGCGACCGGTCCGGACCTGGTGCTCGAGGGCGAGCCGGGGGCGATGACGGCCTGACGGCCACCGCCGCGCGGCCACCGCACTACCACCACGCAGTCGCCACGCGAACCTCAGCCGGCGAAGGTCACCGACCCGCGGGAGATGGTGCCCTCGTGGTCGATGAACCGGTAGAAGGTCGTGTCCCGCACGAGGCCGCCGGTCATGACGCCCGTGGTGCCCCACGCGCCGACCACGGGGACGTCCGTGGTCCGACCGCCGGAGAACGACCACACCGTCCGGGGCCGCTGGATCGACGTCCCGAGGAACCACGTCTTGCCCCGGACGAGGCCCGGGCGGTCGATCCCGTCGCCCAGCCACTGACCGACGACCGGGGTGTCCGTGGACCGGCCCCAGCTGAACGACCCCTGTGCCACCCCGCTGCTCGGCGTGTTGCGAAGGTGCCAGACCTTGCCCCGGACGACGGCGATGCCGTCCCGGGTGCTGCCGGCCCACCGGCCGACCACCGGGACGTCCCCGGCCCGGCCGAAACTGAAACTGGCCTCGGCGTACCCGCTGGTCACCGAGTGCCGGACGTGCCACTGACCGGACCGGAAGATGCCGATGTCGTCGCGGCCGTCGTTGTTGAAGTCACCGACGACCGGGACGTCGCCGTCCTGCAGACCGAACGTCGCTCGCAGGGTCCTGCCGGCGACCGTCTGGAAGACCCACTCCCCGTCGTGGAACCAGCCCACGTCGGTGCGGCCGTCGCCGTCCACGTCACCGGTCACCGGGACGGCGCCGGCGGGCACCGAGGCCGGCGGCGGAGCCGGGGCCGCTGCGGGAGGCGGGGCAGGCGCCGGAGCCGCTCCGGGGGACGGCGGCGGCACCTCCCTGACCGGTCCGGAGGCGTACTCCGCGGCGATGGACCGGATCGTGCTCATCTTGGCGTAGAGGTTGTCACCGGGGCAGGCCGTGTAACCGACGTCCCGGTGGGCGCTGACGACGGGGAGGTTGACCTTGGTGCCGGCCGGGTAGCGAGCGGTGCCGCCGCCGGCGGAGGTCAGCCAGGTCATGCCCTTGGGGTTGCCGTTGTACTGCCCGATCCGCCAGCCGGCGATGTGGGCGATCGAGCGCACCATCGCCGCCGGCGGGGCGGCGCTGGAGTAGTCGCCGATGGCCGACACCCCGACGGTGTGGGCGTTGAAGCCCCCGGCGTGGGCGCCCTGGACGACGTAGTCGATGCTGCCGGCGCGGCCCTCGTAGATCGTCCCGTACTTGTCGACGAGGAAGTTGTAGCCGATGTCGGCCCACTTGCGGGACTGCGTGTGGTAGGCGTAGATGCTCCGCAGCTGCTGCGCGACGTTGCTCGAGGTGTAGCCGTTCGTCGTGGCCGTGTGGTGCACGATCACCGCCTTGACGAGGTGCCCGTAGCTGGGTCGGCCGGTACGCAGGCTCTCGTCGGCGCCCCACTGGGCGCGGCGGACGATCCGCGGGGCCGAGCCGCTGGTGCCCGCCTGCTCCACCGTCGCCTCTGGGCCCGTCCACAGCGCGGTAGTGATCTCTGCGTCACCCGTACCGGCAGCCTGTGCAGCACCCACCGCGATGTCGGCGCTGGACTCCCCACCGTTGACCAGGGACAGCTTGAGGTTCTCCGGGGCCGTGCCGTCGTCGCTCACCACCCGGACCTGGACGCCGTCGGCGCCGTCGGTCATCAGCGGCTCGGTGCCCGCGACGTGGGCGGCGCGGTCGGCCTCGGCCGTGTCGACGTCGGCGACGGTCACCTCGACGTCGAGGTCCACCCACTCGCTCCACTCGCCGGACTCCCGCAGCCGCAGGGCGACCTTCATCCCCTCCGGCGTGCTCGCGGCGTCCCAGGTGACCCCGGCCAGGGTGAACTCCTCGACGATCAGCTGGTCGCTGAGCACAGCAGGCTCCACCTCGGTGACGGCGGGTACCTCGGGGTCGAGCACCGGGGCGGCTGCCTCCTCGGCGGCCAGCTCGTCGAGCGCGTCGCCGTCGACACCGTCGACGGCCACGTCCTCGACCTCGGGGGTGACGGGTTCCGGACCGGTCGCCTCGGCCGCCGCCGGGACGGCGGAGACGGAGCCAGCCGAGGCGGCGACGACGCCGTCGCGGATGGCGGGGCTGGAGGGGCTGGAGGGGCTACCGGTCAGCGCGGTCGTGGTGACCAGGGCTGCGACCGCCAGGGCGGCCACCGGGAGGGTCAGGTGGCGCAACGTCATGAGAGAGATTCCTTGCTTGACGACCGGGTCACCGTCCTCATCGGCACGGACTGGGCCCGGGTGTAGAGGAATCTACATACAGAACTCACACCACACAATCACCGGGAGTCACATCAGTCACGAACCTTTGGTGACATCTGTCCGTTTCGGGGTCGATCGGGGGTCAGCCGCGGAACTCGACGGTGGTCGGCGCCACGCGGCCCTCGTGGTCGAGCAGCCGGAAGAACGTCGTGTCCCGGACCAGCCCTCCCGTGTGGACGCCGTCACCGTCCCAGTCACCGGTCAGGGGGCGGTCGGTGACCCTGCCGACCGCGAACGACCACACGGTCTTCGGCCGCTGGATCGACGTGCCGAGGAACCAGTCCTTGCCGCGCACCAGCCCCGGCCGGTCGACGCCGTCGCCGAGCCATGCGCCGACCACCGGCACGTCGCCGTCGCGCCCCCAGGTGAACGAGGAGTGGGCGACACCCGATGTCGGCGTGGCGCGGACGAACCACTGCTTGCCGCGCACCACGGCGACCCCGTCGCGGGTGCTGCCCGCCCACCGTCCGGCGAGCGGGAGGTCCCCCTCCCGGCCGTAGCTGAAGCTCATCTGGGCGGGGCCGCCGGACACCGAGAACCGGACGAGCCAGGTGCCACCGCGGAACACACCGATGTCGTCGCGGCCGTCGTCGTTGAAGTCACCGACGACCGGCTCGTCCCCCGGCTGGCCGAAGGCCGCCCGCAGAACCTTGCCGTCAGCGGTCCGGAAGGCCCACTGCCCCGCGTTGAACCATCCGATGTCGGTGACGCCGTCACCGTCGACGTCGCCGCTCACCGGCACGGCACCGGTCGTGTCGACGACCTGCCGGACGAACGTCATCCCCGGAGAGCGGACGGCGGTGCCGAGGACGTTCTGCAGCCGCTGCCGGGTGTCCCAGCCGGTGAAGTCACGGACGACGGCCTGCCCGTCGATCAGGCCGCTCACGGTGACGACAGTCCGCTGGGGGTCTCCCTGTGGTGGGACGCTGACGTTGAGGACGGTGTCCATCCCGAAGGCCCGTCCCAGCTGGTCGGCACTCGCTCCGACGGTCCACGAGCGGTAGGGGTTGCCGCCGGCGGCGTCCCACCGGCTGTCGTCCAGCGCCCGCAGGTGCGGCACCGGCGCGGTGCCGTAGACGAACGCGTTGCTCTCGCTCCACCCGCCGTGCGAGGAGGTGTAGAGGACGTCGCGGGCGACCGCGCCGGAGGAGGTGACCAGGACGTGCCCGCCGGTCGCGGTGGTGGTCAGCCGGACGGCCTCGCGCTGCGTGCCGCCCCCGTCACGGTCGCGCTCCTCCTGCGTCGTCCCGAGCCAGTTCTGGTGCGCGGGCGTCGGCAGGATGAGGTAGCCCTGCTCGGTGGCGTTGAACTTGCCGAGCAGGTACGTCCGGGCGGCGATCATCTGGGCCTTGTGCGCCTCGATGTGCCAGGACACCGGCATCTCGGCAATGCCGCGCAGGTACTTCAGCACCGCCTGCCCGCGGGCGTTGTCCTCCATCACCTCGCGGACGGTCAGGCCGCGGTCGGTGCCCACCAGGGTGGTGAAGTCGTAGCTGGCCCGCCGGTCCAGGTGCACCGACCCGGACGACGTGTACGTGCGGACCCGCACCACCGTGCCCGGGTGGTCGACCCGCAGCTTCTGCCCCGGCTCGACGTACTGCAGGCCGGGGACGGAGGGGTCCTGCAGGGACGGGCCGGAGCGGACCTTGAGCCCGCTGCCGTCGCGGCGCGCCGCCCACGTCGTCCCCTGCGGCTGGACGACCTCGAGGGTCTCACCCGCCGCGGACGTCGTCCGCCACACCACCGGGCCGCTCTCGGCGAGCACGGTGGCGAAGCCGGGGCCGTTGGTCAGCATGTCGATGAGTACGCGGTGGTGCAGGTCGCGGTCGGCGACCCGCAGGCCGGCGTAGTACGTGGTGAGGATGTCGGTGGAGGTGCAGCCGAGGGTGGCTGCGCCTTGGGCGCCGTACTGGCTCATGCCCATGCTGTGGCCCCAGCCGTGCCCCTGGATCAGGAACTCCGCGTCCGCCGGCCCGGGGGCGGCAGCGGCGGGCTGGCCGCCCGGGGCCGGGCACGTCGCGGCGGTCGCGGTCGGGGCGGCGACGACGGCTGCGGCGGCGGTCAGGACGGAGGCTGCGGTCATCGCGACCCAGCGGCTGAGGTTCACAGTGAGTTCTCCCGGAGACAGTCGTACCCGCATCATCGGTCGAAGACGCCCTCGGCGTAAGCCCTTCGGACCGATTCGTCCCAGATCGGCATCGGATCGAGACCTGCGGCGGCCCACCCGGCGTGGCCGAGCACGGAGAACGCCGGCCGCGGAGCCGGGCGGGGGAAGGCCGCCGAGTCGGTGGCTCGGACGGCGCCGGAGTCGTAGCCGGCGAGCCCGGCGAGTAGCCGGGCCAGCCCGAACCACGTCGTGCGCCCGGACGCCGTGGCGTGGTAGGTGCCGGGCGGCGCGCCGCGCTCGACGGTGTCGACGATGCGGCGGGCCAGGTCGCGCGTCCACGTGGGCTGACCGTGCTGGTCGTCGACGACGTCGAGGGAGCCCCGCTCGGCGAGCAGCCGCAGCACCGTCGCGGGGAAGCAGCCGCCGTGCCGCCCGTACAGCCACGCGGTGCGCAGCACCCACGACCCGCTCGGGTGCTCGGCGCGCACCGCCCACTCCCCCGCGGCCTTGGTCCGCCCGTAGGCGGAGCGGGGCGCGACGAGCGCGTCCTCCGGGTAGGGCTCGGACGCCGTCCCGGCGAAGACGTAGTCGGTGGAGACGTGCACGAGCCGGGCGCCGCGCTGCGCACAGGCGCGGGCGAGGACGGCGGGGCCGACGGCGTTGACGGCAAAGGCGGCGCCCTCGGCGGTCTCGGCGCCGTCGACGTCGGTCCACGCGGCGCAGTTGACGACGACGTCGCCGGGCTCGATCGCGGCGCGGACGGCGTCGGCGTCAGTGACGTCGAGGTCCGCCCGGGTCAGCGCCAGCACGTCCCGGCCGGCGAGCGCCGCCACCACGTCGGTGCCGAGCATCCCGGTGGCGCCGGTGACCACCCACCGACCGGCCCCCGCCCCAGCGCCACCGGGGCTCGTCACCGCAGGGCCGCCCGCCGCTTCAGCGGCTCCCACCAGTCCCGGTGGTCCCGGTACCAGGCAACCGTGTCGGCCAGGCCCTGCTCGAAGCGGACCTGCGGGGCGTAGCCGAGCTCCTGCGAGATCTTGGTGATGTCGACGGAGTAGCGCCGGTCGTGGGCCTTGCGGTCCTCGACGTGCTCGACGCGGGACCAGTCGGCGCCGCAGGCGGCGAGCAGCAGCTCGGTGAGCTGGCGGTTGGTCAGCTCGGTGCCGCCGCCGATGTTGTACACCTCGCCGGCGCGGCCACCCTCGAGCACGAGCGCGATCCCGCGGCAGTGGTCGTCGACGTGCAGCCAGTCACGGACGTTCAGCCCGTCCCCGTACAGCGGCACCGTGCCGCCGTCGAGCAGGTTCGTGACGAACAGCGGGATGACCTTCTCCGGGAACTGGTAGGGCCCGTAGTTGTTCGAGCACCGGGTGACGACGACCGGCAGGCCGTGGGTGCGAGCGTAGGCGAGGGCGATGAGGTCGCTGCTGGCCTTGCTCGCGCTGTACGGGGAGTTCGGCCGCAGCGGCTCCTCCTCGGTCCACGAGCCCTCGTCGATCGAGCCGTACACCTCGTCGGTGGAGACGTGGACGAACCGGCTGACACCGTGCCGCAGCGCGGCGTCCAGGAGGGTCTGCGTGCCGACGACGTTCGTCATGACGAACTCGGCCGCGCCGAGGATCGACCGGTCGACGTGCGACTCGGCAGCGAAGTGGACGACGGCGTCCGCGCCGGAGAGCACCTGGTCGACCATCGGCCCGTCGAGGATGTCGGCCTCCACGACGTGCAGCCGCGGGTGGTCGGCGACCGGGTCGAGGTTGCGCAGGTTCCCCGCGTAGGTGAGCTTGTCGTACACGACGACCTCGGCGCCCGCCAGCGCCGGGTAGCGGTCGGTGAGCGTCTCGCGGACGAAGTGGGATCCGATGAACCCGGCTCCCCCGGTGACGACGATTCTCATGGGGCGCGACGGTACAGCCCGGCCGACGCCAGGTGCCCCGTCGGTAGTCTCGCCGCGTGCCCCGCCCGAGCGACCGACACGCGCGCCCCGTCGCCGCCGCCGTCGCGGCCGTGGGGGCTCTCGGAGCGGTGTGGGCGGCTTTTGGTGAGGGCAGTGCGGCGCTGGCCCTGGTCGTCGTGCTGCAGACCGGCGTGCTGCTGGGCCTGCTGCTGCTGTGGCGCCGGGTGCGCCGGCTCGACACCCGCCTCGACGTCCTGCTCGACCGCGCGACCCGACGGACCGCTGGCCCGCCGGCCACTGACAACGCTCCCGTCCTCGACGCGCTGGGCGCCGAGCGGCTGGACGCGGCCGCGCGGCACGCCGAGCTGCTCGAGGCGCTCGAGCGGCTCGCCGACCTGGCCCGGGAGCGCAACGCAGCGGCCCACCGTCACGACGCGGGCGACTCCCACGCGTCGTAGACCATCCCCTGGCGGGTGACGTCCGGGACGACGAGGTGGGTGCCGGCGTCCGAACCGGGCACCCAGGCACTGCCGAACAGCCGGTCGGCGGCGGCGTCCAGCGGCTCGGCCCCCCGGTGCCGTTGACAGCGCTGCAGCGCCCTGGTGGCCCACAGCTCCACGGCGGCGTCCGCGCCGTCGACGGTCTGCCGCAGGAGGCCGAGGCGCTCACCGGTGAGCCGGTCGAGCAGGTCGGCGACCGCCGTCGCCCCGACGGCGACCCCGGCGGGGACGACGAGGGTGTAGGGGCTGGGGAAGCCGGAGGCCGGTCGCTCGTCCGTGAACGTCACCCGGGGGTCGTGGGCGACGTAGTCCCGGACCCAGCGGGTGCCCGCGTCGTCCCGCATGCCCACGACGGTGACGTCGAGGTCGGTCACCGTGGAGGCGAGCACGGAGTCCACGGTCAGCTGCACCTGCTCGGGTGTCGCCCCGCTCGCCGGCACGATGGCCCGCACCCGCGGCACCGCCCAGCGCCGGCCGCGCTGCGGCAGCCGGAACAGTGGGACCGGGAGCCGGTTGGCGGCCAGGCCGACCCGGGCCCGTTTGATGTCGTCCCCGCGGACGGCGAAGTTCCGAGCGCCCTGGTGCACGGAGCGGGCCGCCGGCTCGGGGACCAGCACGGCGCCGGCGGTGAACACCCGGTAGCCGAACTCGGTGTCCACGATGCCGCGCAGCCCGTAGGTGGCGAAGCCGCCCGCCTCCTCGTACAACCGGCGGGGCACGGACACGGTGGCCCCGACGACGGCGAGGAAGAGGTCCTCGGCATCGGCCCGCAGGTCGTCGGCGTCCCGGATGAAGTCCTCCACCCAGACGTGCCGCTGCCAGCGCCGGCCGCCGAGCAGCCGGTCGAGGTCCTCCGTGGCCACCGCGTCAGCGGTCTGCTCGGGTGTGACGCCGTCGACGTCGACGAAGTGCTTGTAGCCCAGTACGACCGCGTCGGCCAGGACGTGGTGCCAGCGGGCGTGCGCCTCGACGTGGTCCCGGAACGCGATCATGTCCGCGTCGAGAAAGAGCAGGACGTCGGCGTCGCTGTGCTGCGCCCCGGCGTGCCGGCCGCGGCCACTGCCGTGGCCCTCGGCGGCCTCGAGCCGGACCAGCGCGGTCCGGCGCGGCCGCAGGTCCGGCAGCTGCAGGGCCGGCTCGGAGGCGTCGTCGACGACGACGACGTCGAGCAGCTCCTCGGGGTAGGTCTGCCGGGCCAGGGCGGCGAGGGTCCGGTCGAGCTCGCGCTGGCAGTCCTTGGCCGGGATGACGACCGTGACGCTGAGGGTGGGTGTCCACGTCCCGACCGGGGGCACCGGCACGGTGTGCCAGTCGTTGCGCCGCACCGTGACGGGCGGCGCTGCACCGGCGGGTGCCGACGTCTGCTGGGTCACGGGGGCTCCATCGCTCGGTAGGCTGCACCAGCCCGATCCCGCCGTCCTGACCGGGGGCCAGCCTGAGCAGCGCAGTGACCGACGACGGCACCGGTGTCGGCGGCACCCTACGGGATGGCGCGGACGGCGCCGGCGGCCCGTCCGACCCCACCTGGCGGTGGGCCGCCTCGGCGTCGGCCGAGGAGCTGGCGACCGCCGTGCGGACGCTGCCGGACACCGCCCCGGTGGCCCTGGACCTGGCAGCCGAGCCACCCGGTCCCTGGGACGACGAGGCCGCCGGCCTCGGGTCGCCGGCTCCGGCCGTCACCGCGACCCGGCGGGGCAGCGGCGACGCGGACGGCGACCCGGACGGTGACCTGGTGGTCCTCGACGACGCCACCGGCGCCGTGGTCGCCCAGCTGACCGGCGACGCCCCGACCCGGGCCCAGCTCGCCGCGCTGCGCGGTGTGCGGCACCTGCGCCTGCCCCTGGCCGCCACCCGCGGGCCCGTCGAGTACGCCCGCGTCCTGCAGGCCCTCGCGCTGGCCGGGGTGCCGGCGGTGACCGGCCCGCTGCCCCTCGTCGTCCGGCGGCTGGTGGGCGCGGACCTCGCCGACGTGGTCGCCGGCACACACGTCGGGCACACCGCCGACCCGCTGACCCGCCGGGACGTGGCCGTGCGGGCCCGCCGCGCCGCGCTGCTCCGCCAGGTCCGCCAGCCCCCCGCCGTCCGGGTCGTCGTGACGGGCGACGCCGTCCTGGTCCGGCAGTCGTGGCCCTCCGGGTGGGCGCCGCCGGACGTCGTCCGGGTGGACCGCCCTGCCAGCCACGACCTCGTCCCGCGCCACCACGACGTCGTCGTGCACGCCGGCGGAGACCTCTGCTACGGGCCGTTCCACGTCCTCGACGCGGCCCTCGAGCTGACCGTCGGCCCCGCCGACGTCGTCGGGGTGCGTCCGACGCTCGTCCACCTACCCGGCCTCGACGTGTGGGTCCGGCGCCCGCCGGACGGCACCGGGCCGGGCGTGCGGTCCCCGTCCTGGGCGGTCCGGCGGGACGTCGACCCGGACGTCGTCGCGGCCCTGGTCCGCGGGGACGAGGTGGACGGCCGCCTGCTGCACGACCTGGGGGTCGTCGGGGTCGCGGCGCCGGCCGAGCGCGACGACCTGCTGAGGGTCGCTGCGGCGCAGTGGGCGAGGACGCCGGCGGCGTTCCGGGACTGGGGCGCGGACCTGCCCTGGTCGCCCGGCAGGGCGGCGACTGCCCGGTCCTGGTTCGACGTCGGCTGCTGAACTCGCGGCTCGGGCGGTCAGGCCCTCGGGCCGGCGGCACGCACCCGCTGCACGGTCTCGAGCAGGGTCCTGGCCCGGGCGTCGAAGCTGTGCTCGGCCCGGACCGTCTCGGACAGCGCCATGCGGCGCTCGGCCTGCTCGGGCGTCTCCGACCAGTGGGCGTGCACCGCGTCGGCGAGGTCCTGCGGGGTGGCGAAGGTGCGCACGACGTCACCGAAGACGTCGTGCAGACCGTCGACCTCGTCGCTGACGACCCGGGCACCGCACGCGGCGAGGTCGAACAGGCGGTTGGACAGGAACCCCTCGCGCTGCATGTCCTCCCAGTGGTCGTTGAGGACCGCCCCGGCCGCGACGTACACCGCGGGGAGCTCCTCGTTGGGGATGTACCGGCCTTGCCACGCGCCGTCCGGCAGCAGCCCCTCCCACCGGACGCCGTACACGTCCGGGACGAGCCCGGCGTCCAGCGCGGCGCGCACGGCCGGTCGGACCCCGCGGGCGTTGCCGACGAACAGCAGCCGGTGGCGGCGCACCGGGTCCGGCTCGACCGGGTGGAAGCGCCCCGGGTCGGTGCACTGCAGCAGCGGCTCGACCGCGATCCCGTGCCGGGCGGTGAAGCGCTCGGCGAAGGAGATCGAGGCGGCGAACACCGCGTCGTAGGTGGCGGCCTCCCGCGGGGTCACCCGCTCCGGGTGGCTGATCATCCACATGATGTTGGTCTGCTGCGGGTTCACCGCGTAGTCCGAGACGCCGCGCAGCACGAGCGCGACGTCGTCGAGGTGGCTGCTCGGGCGGTGCCAGGCCTTCTTGCAGTCCAGGACGACCTCCTGGCCGAGCCGCTCGAGGCTCTCCTTGAGCGCGAGCGCGAAGTGCCAGTCCCCCCAGCTCTGCCGCCGGCCGAGCGTCGGCACGCCGGTCTTGATCGCCCAGCGCAGGGGACGGTCGCGGTGCCGGACCACGATGGGCTCGAACATCGACGTGTTCGCGTCCGAGGCCTCGACGGTCTGGTCGTTCTGGTAGCCGACGATCTGCAGGCCGGCCGCGCCCCAGACCTCGACGTCGTCCTGGGGCAGCTCACCGGCCCAGCGGTCGAGGAAGATCGCCCGGTTGTCGCGCGCCTGGGCCGTGGCCGCCGCGCCCTTGGCGCGGGCCAGCGTCGGTGGGACGGCGACGACGCTGGCCGCCGCGTAGCGCAGCGGCCGCCCGGTGTGCCGGGCGAGCCGCAGGGACAGGTCCCCGGAGTCGAGGTCGTTGACGAGCAACGGGTCCAGGCCGTGCACGGCGACGAGGTCGTCGGCCCGGGCCGCCAGGACGACCGGGGCGAGCGCGGCCCGCTCCTGGTCCTGAGCGACCTCGGGCCCGTCGCCGGGCAGGCCGCGGAAGACGTGGTGCGGCAGCCCGCGGCGGGAGAACACCAGCCCGACGCTCCAGACCACGCCGGCGGCGGTGAGCACCCGGGGCTGCACCATCGCCGCCGACCGCGACGCCAGCGGGGCGACCAGCGGCTCGAGCCAGCCCTCGTCCACCCACGTGCCGTCCACCATCGCGACGACGTACTCGCCGCGGGACTGCGCGATGCCGAGGTTCGTGGCGACCTCGAGGGACAACGGCTCGGGGTAGCGCAGGACGCGCAGGTTCTCGAACCGGTCCGGCAGCAGCTGCAGGTGCACGGCGTCGCCCTCGTCCCGACCGGTGTCGACGAGGAGCACCTCGAACGGGTGGTCGGTGACCGCGTAGAGCCGCTGCAGCTCCCGGACGAGGGCAGGGACGTCGCCGCGCACGTGAATGACGACCGAGGTGAGGCCGGGGATGCGGTCCGGCACCGCGCGCTCGGCGGCCGGCCAGTCCAGGTAGTACTTCGACTTGATCACGAACCGGAAGCCCCACGGCTCACTGACCGTGATCCGGTCGTCGCGGTCCTCCCACGGGTCGTACACGGTGGCGACGACCGGGACCGGGACGAACTCGGTGACGAACGACATCCGGATGAACAGGTCCCAGTCGACCATCCGGCGCAGGGACTCGTCGAAGCCGCCGACCTCGTCGAGCAGGGACCGTTCGTGGACGAGGACGATGCAGTCGATGTAGTTCCGTTCGCGCAGCGCCTCGGCGTTGAACGGTCCGACCCCGCCGCGGTAGGCGACCCGGTTCTGGCCACCCGGGGACTCGCGCAGCTCCGAGACGCCGTAGACGACACGGGCCCGCCGGGTGACCGCGTAGGCGACGGCCGTCTCGAGGAACTCGGGGGTCCAGGTGTTGTCGGAGTCGAGGTAGGCCACGTACTCCCCGCGGGCCCGGGCCAGCCCGGCGTTGCGGGCGGCGGCCACCCCGCCGGGTCGGGGTCGGCGCAGGTACTCGATCCGGTCGTCGGCCGCGACGACCGGTGCGAGCACCTCCTCGGTGTCGTCGGTGGACCCGTCGTCGACGACGACGAGCTGCCAGGCGTCGTACGTCTGCGCCTGCACCGAGCGGACCGCCTCGAGCACGCTCGCCGAGCGGTCCTTGGTCGGGACGACGACGGTGACCAGCGGACGGCGACCGGTGGCCCGCAGCTCCCGGACGGCCGCGGCGCGCTCCTCGGCGTGGGCGGCCGC
The DNA here is from genome assembly GCA_020881835.1 of Kineosporiaceae bacterium SCSIO 59966. Classification (NCBI taxonomy): domain Bacteria; kingdom Bacillati; phylum Actinomycetota; class Actinomycetes; order Kineosporiales; family Kineosporiaceae; species Kineosporiaceae bacterium SCSIO 59966. The sequence goes on along the minus strand of CP052876.1, from coordinate 705,689 downwards.
GTCGAACGAGCCGACCGTGCGTGGGAAGTCCGCCCATCCCCGGTTGGCGCGGAACACCCGGGCGGTGCGCCGGGCCCAGTCCAGGAACGGCGGGGAGTCCAGGCCGGGGTGCGCGGCCCGGTACTGCGCGGAGTCGAACAGCTCGTGGGGCTCGGCGCCCTCACGCCACCCGGTGTCGAGGTAGTGCCCGAGCGGGCCTCCCGGGTGCTCGCGGGCCGCCGGGTGGCGCTTGAGGTAGCGCTTGGCGTCGAACAGCGGGTGCGGCGAGTCACCGCGGCGGGCGCCGCGCAGGACGTAGTGCGAGAACGGGTCCACACCGTCACGTCGCAGCGCCGGGTGCTCGGCGAGGTACCAGCTGGGCACGAACGCCGGGTGGGGTGACAGGCCGGCGGCCGCACCGTGGCGCAGGTAGTGGGCGACCAGGTCGGTGCCTGCGGGGAGCTCCTCGTCGAGCTGCTCGCGGTACCACGCCTCGTCGAACAGCCCGCTGGCGCGGATCGCGGCCGCAGCCCGGCGGGGCCGCACGGCGGCCACGGCCGCCGTCACGGGTGCCGTCCGACGCACCCGGCGAAGGACCTTGCGGGCGAGCTGCTTCACGCGTGTTCTCCGGGAACGGCATCGGGGTCGGGGGACGCGGCGAGCCGCCCGCGGGCGGTCACGGCGTCGAGCAGGATACGGGCCCGGGCGTCGAAGGAGTGCCGACGACCCACCTGGACGCCGAGCCGGGCCCGCTCGGCGTCGTCCGGGAACTCCTCGGCGGCGCGGGTGACGAGACGGACCAGCCCGTCCCGGTCGGTGAACGTGCGGACCAGCCCGCCGAACAGCTCCTCGACGTCCGGCACGTCGTCGGTGACGACGCGGGCGCCGCAGGCGGCGGCATCGAACAGCCGGTTCGAGAGGAACCCCTGCGCCCGCATGTCCGGCCAGTGGTCGTTGAGCACGACGCCGGCGCTGGCGTAGGCGGCCGGCAGCCGGTCGTTCGGCACGTGGGTGGAGCGGACGACGCCGGGCGGCAGCAGCCGTTCCCAGCGGGACCCGTGGACGGCGACGTCGACGCCGGCGGCGAGCAGGTCGGTGACGACCGGCCGGGCGACGTTGCGGGAGTTGCCGACGAACAGCACCGGGTCCCCGCTGCCGGGCGGCGCGACGCCGGGATGGAACCGGGTCGGGTCGGTGGCCTGCAGCAGCGGGAGGACCTCGACGCCGGTACGGGCCGTCGTCGCCTCGGCCCAGGTGCGGCTGGCGGCCAGGACGACGTCGAAGTCGGCGAGCTCGTCGTCGGCGACGAGCTCGGGGTGGCTGATCACCCACAGCACGTTGACGGCGCCCGGCACCGGCGGCAGCCGGCGGACCCCGCGCAGCACGAGGGCCACGTCGTCGAGGTGGGTGGTGGGCTTGCCGCCGCCGGCCTCGAGCGGGTCGACGACCGCGTGCTGGCCGAGCCGCTCGAGGGCGGCGGCGAGCGCGCGGGCGAAGTGCAGGTCGCCCCAGGCGGTGGACCGGCGGCCGGCCGGCACGGCGGTGCGCACCGCCCAGCGCAGCCCGCCGGGGGGCGGGTCGGGGCGCACGGGGGCCGGGTGCGGCGGCAGGTCCTCGCGGTGGTCGAGGACGACGGCGTCGGTGCGCACGACGTGCCGGCCGCCATTCGACGTGGCATCCGGCATGGTGGCCGGCATGGTGCCCGGGCCGGGCCGGCGGACGAGGACGCCGGGGGTGGCGGCGGCGGGCACCTCGGTCCCGGCCCGGTGGGCGTCCTCGGCCGGCAGGCCGACGAACAGCGGGACGGCGGCCCGGTCCTCGGCGCCAGGGCGGGAGGCGCCGGCGGAGCGGACCGCCCCGTCGCGGCGGACGGCGACCGGCTGGGCCGAGTCCGCCCGGCCCCCGGTGACCGGCAGCAGGCAGCGGTCCCACCCCTCGAGGACCTCGACCTCGACGGGGACGTCGACCCGCACCCGGCCGTCCGGCGCGGGCGCCCGGGTGCGCACCCGCACCCGCGGGTCGGTCTCCAGCGCGGCCAGCAGCACCCGGACGGCCCGGCGTGCCCGCGGCGTCCGGAGCACGACGACGTCGAGGCGCCGGCCGGTATCGGCGGCGAGCAGGGCGGTGACGCACCGCCACGTGGGCCACCACTCGTCGCCGGAGTCGACGACGGCCACGACGTCCGAGGCCGCGGCCAGGGCCTGGTCCTCCTCGACGTCGCCGGTCGCCGGCTCCGGGTCGAGCGCGGCGAGCAGCCGGGCCCGCAGCTCCCCCCAGGTCGGGTCGGGCCCGGGCCAGTCCTCCGGGGTCGGCAGCCGGGTGCCCGGCTCGGCGGTGGCGGCCAGGTGGGCGGCGGGACCGTACGGGTGCGCGGCGGCGTCCGGGTGCGCCGCGGCCCACGCGTCGCCGTCGAGGAGCGGGTGCCAGCCGCTCGGGGTGCGCCGCCGGCGCAGCGCCTGCGCGAGCGGGTCGGCCCCGGCGTCACGCCACGCCTGCGGGGCGTACCACTCCGGCTCGAACAGCGGGTGCGGGGACAGTCCCCGGCGACGGCCGCGCAGCACGTAGTGGGCGGCGGCGAGGCTGTCGCTGGCGAACCGGCGCCCGGTCTGCCGCTCGTACCAGGGCCGGTCGAGCACCCCGGCGCGGGCGACGTACGCCACGGAGGCGAGGATCTCGACGGGCCGGCGCAAGGGCCCCGGCAGCGACACGGCGCACCTCCCGGGCAGGTCCGGGCCAGGCTAGGGCATCCTGTAGCGTCGTCCGGCCCGGGCGGGCAGGCACACGCATCGAGGGAGTCACCGTGAAGCTGGTCGTGGTCGGACTGGGGTACGTCGGGCTGCCGCTGGCCCAGGAGGCCACTCGCTCCGGGCTCGAGGTGACGGGCCTGGACCTGTCGACGCGGGTGGTCGAGGGGCTCAACGCGGGCCGCTCCCACGTCGACGACCTCAGCGACGACGACATCGCCGCGATGCTGGCCGCCGGGTTCTCCGCGACGACGGACCCGGGCGTCATCGCGGACGCGGACGTCGTCGTCATCTGCGTCCCGACCCCGCTGTCGGAGGAGGGCGGACCGGACCTCGGCGCCGTCCTCGGCGCGACCGACACGGTCGCCGCCCACCTCACCCCCGGCACCCTCGTCGTCCTGGAGTCGACGACCTACCCGGGCACCACCGAGGACCTGCTGCGTCCGCGGCTGGAGGCCGGCGGCCTGCGGGTCGGCGAGGACTTCTTCCTCGCGTTCTCCCCCGAGCGGATCGACCCGGGCAACCCCACGTACGGGTTCCGCAACACCCCCAAGGTCGTCGGCGGGGTCACCCCGGCGTGCACCCAGCGGGTGGCGGACTTCTACGGGCGCCTGTGCGACGAGGTGGTGCACGCCGCCGGCACCCGCGAGGCCGAGATGGCCAAGCTGCTGGAGAACACCTACCGGCACGTCAACATCGCCCTGGTCAACGAGATGGCCCGGTTCTGCCACGAGCTCGACATCGACCTGTGGAACGTCATCGACTGCGCCCGGACCAAGCCGTTCGGGTTCCAGGCGTTCTACCCCGGTCCCGGCGTCGGCGGGCACTGCATCCCCATCGACCCGAACTACCTCAGCTACACGGTCCGGGCGAAGCTGGGCTACCCGTTCCGGTTCGTCGAGCTCGCCCAGGAGATCAACCACACGATGCCGGCGTACGTCGTCCGCCGCGCCCAGGACCTGCTGAACTCGGTGGCCAAGCCGCTCAACGGGTCCTCGGTGCTGCTGCTCGGCGTGACGTACAAGGCCGACATCGCCGACGAGCGCGAGTCGCCCGCCGTCCCGCTCGCCCAGCAGCTCGCCGACGCCGGCGCGAAGGTCAGCTACCACGACCCGAAGGTGGCGACCTGGCACCCGGCCGGCGAACCGCTGCAGTCGGTACCCGACCTGCCGCAGGCGCTGCGAGCCGCCGACCTCGTCATCCTGCTGCAGGTGCACTCCTCCTACGACCTCGCGGCGATCGCGGCCGAGGCACCGCTGCTGCTCGACACCCGAGGCGTGCTCGCCGACAGCGAGGCCGTGGAACGTCTGTGACCGACGACCAGTCGCAGGGCCCGACCGCCATCGTCGAGCGGTACGGTCTGCGTCGTCTCGGCGGCCGGCCGTCACTCGGTCGGTACCTCCACCAGCTGTGGCGGCGACGGCACTTCACCATCGAGCTGTCCCGCAGCCGGTTCCGCGCCGAGAACGAGCAGGACCGGCTCGGCATCGCCTGGGTGGTCATCAGGCCGCTCATCAACGCGGTCGTCTACGGGCTCATCTTCGGGGTCCTGCTACCCAGCAGCACCCGGCCGGACAACTTCGTCCCGTTCCTCGTCACCGGGATCTTCGTGTTCCAGTTCTTCTCGTCCTCGCTGAGCGACGGCGCGAAGTCGATCACCGGCAACCTCGGGCTCGTGCGGTCCCTGCACTTCCCGCGGGCCCTGCTGCCGGTCGCGGTCGTCCTGCAACGGGCCTACGCACTGGGGCCGATGATGGTGGTGCTCGCCGTCCTCGTCGTCGCCACCGGGGAGCCCGTGCGCTGGACGTGGCTGCAGGTACCCGCCGCCCTGTTACTCATGGCGATGTTCAACCTCGGCGTCGCGTTCCTCACCGGCCGGCTGACCGTCCACGTCCGGGACATCGCGCAGCTGCTGCCGTTCGTCACCCGGGTGATGTTCTACATCAGCGGGATCTTCTACGCGATCGAGCGGGTCATCGAGGAGGGGCCGCTGCTGACCGTGCTCACCGCCAACCCGGTGTACGTGTACATCAGCCTGGTCCGTGGCGCCTTCATCACCGACCTGCCGGCCTCCCCAGGGTCCTGGCTGGTGGGTCTCGCCTGGGGGGTCGGGCTCGCCGTCGCCGGGTTCCTGTTCTTCTGGCGGGCGGAGGAGCGCTATGGCCGCGAGTGAGCCCCGTCCGACCGTCGTCGCGGACGACGTCAGCGTCACCTACCGGGTGTTCGCCACCGGCAAGCGGGAGCAGGACGGCCGGTCGCTGCTGCGCCGCCGCCCGGCGGTGCGCCGCTCGCGCGCCGTCCCAGCGCTGCGCAACATCTCCTTCGTCGCCCACGAGGGCGACGCGATCGGCGTCGTCGGCACGAACGGCTCCGGCAAGAGCACCCTGATGCGCGCCATCGCCGGGCTCACCGTCCCGACCAGCGGGGCCATCTACGCCGACGGCGACCCGGCGCTGCTCGGCGTCAACGCCGCCCTCATCAACGACCTGTCCGGCGAGCGGAACGTCATCCTCGGCGGGCTCGCGCTCGGCATGACGCCCGAGGAGGTCCGCCGCCGCTACGACGAGATCGTCGACTTCGCCGGTCTCGGCGACTTCATGGACCTGCCGATGCGCACGTACTCCTCCGGGATGAGCGCCCGGCTGCGGTTCGCCATCGCCGCGTCCGTGACCCACCGGGTGCTGCTCATCGACGAGGCGCTCGCCGTCGGCGACGCAACGTTCAAGCGGCGCAGCGAGAAGCGGATCAAGGAGCTTCGCGACGCCGCGGGGACCGTCTTTCTCGTCAGCCACTCGATGCGCACCATCAAGGAGACGTGCAACCGCACGCTGTGGGTGGAGCGGGGCGAGCTGCGGATGGACGGGCCGACCGAGGAGGTCGTGACCGCGTACTGGAACCACGTGACCTCGTGACCGCCCTGCGGGTCCTCGTCGTCACCGTCGTCCACGACCCGGAGGACGCGCGGATCCGCCACCGGCAGCTGCCCGCCCTGCTCGACGCCGGCCACGACGTCGTCTACGCCGCCCCGTTCTCCGGCTACGGCCGCACCCCACCCCCCGGCGTCAGAGGCGTCGACCTGCCGCGTGCCGTCGGCCGGCGCCGGCTGCGGGCGCTCACCGCCGCCCGCCGGCTGGTGACGAGCGCCTGGCGCGACGCTGACGTCGTCCTGCTGCACGACCCCGAGCTGCTGCTCGCCGTCGCCGGCCGCCGCCGGCGGCGCTGGCGGGACGGCCCCGCGGTGGTGTGGGACGTGCACGAGGACACCGCGGCCGCGCTCGGGCTCAAGGGGTGGCTGCCGCCGGCCCTGCGCCGGGTCACCGCGGCCGCCGTCCGGGCGGTGGAGCGGTGGGCGGAGCGGCGGGTGCACCTGCTGCTCGCCGAGGAGGGGTACGCCGTCCGGTTCACCCGGGCCCACCCCGTCGTGCCGAACTCGGTGCGGGTCCCGGCCCGCGAGCCGTCCCCGCCGGGCGAGGACCGGGTGGTCTACCTCGGCCGGCTCACCCGGGCGCGCGGGGCGCTCGACCTCCTCGAGGTCGGCCGCCGCCTCGCCCCCGACGTCGTCGTCGAGATGATCGGCAACGCCGACCGGGACGTCGCGGACGCCGTGCGCGCCGCCGCCGACCGCGGTGAGGTCCGCTGGCACGGGTTCGTCCCGAACGACCGGGCGCTCGCCCTGCTCGACGGGGCGGCCGCCGGGCTGTCGCTGCTGCACGACGAGCCGAACTACGCCCACTCGCGGCCGACGAAGGTGATGGAGTACCTGGCGCACGGGCTGCCGGTCGTCACCACCCCGAACCCCAGCTCGCGCGAGCTCGTCGAGGCCGCGGGCGCCGGGGTCGTCGTCCCGTTCGAGGACCATGCCGCAGCCGCGGACGCCGTCCGGGCGCTGGTCGCCGACCCCGACCGGCGCCTCCGGCTGGGGGCGGCCGGGCGCCGGTACGCGCAGGGGCACCTGGACTGGGCGCTGGACGCCCGGCGGTTCCTCGCCGTCCTGCAGGGCTGGGCCGCGGCCCACCGCCGGCGTCGCTAGCCTGCCCGCCGTGCAGATCCGCGAGCTCGCCGTCCCCGACGCCTTCGAGGTCACCCCACGCCAGCACCGTGACGACCGGGGGACGTTCCTCGAGTGGTACCGGTTCGAGCCGCTGGCGGAGGCGGTCGGCCACCCGCTGCACCTGGCCCAGGCGAACACGTCGGTGTCGTCGCGCGGGGTGCTGCGCGGCATCCACTACGCCGACGTCCCGCCGAGCCAGGCCAAGTACGTCACCTGCACCCGGGGCGCCGTCCTCGACGTCGTCGTCGACCTGCGGGTCGGCTCGCCCACCTTCGGGGCGTGGGACGCGGTGCGCCTGGACACCGTCGAGCGGCGCGCGGTGTACGTCGCCGAGGGGCTGGGGCACGCGTTCCTCGCCCTCGAGGACGACGCGACGGTCAGCTACCTGTGCTCGACGGTGTACTCCCCCGGCCGCGAGCACGAGGTGAACGCGCTCGATGCGGCGCTCGGCATCGCCTGGCCGGACGACGTCGAGCCGCGGCTGTCGCCCAAGGACGCGCAGGCGCCGACGCTGGCGGAGGCGCGGGAGCGGGGACTGCTGCCGTCGTGGCAGGCGTGCCGGGACCTCTACGCCGCACTCCGGGCCTCCGGCGGGCGCCCCTAGGCTGTCCGCCCATGCGCGGCATCATCCTCGCCGGAGGCTCCGGGACCCGGCTGTACCCGATCACCAAGGGCGTCAGCAAGCAGCTGATGCCGGTGTACGACAAGCCGATGATCTACTACCCGCTGTCGACGTTGATGATGGCCGGCATCCGGGAGGTCCTCGTCATCACCACCCCGGAGGACAGCAGCTCCTTCCAGCGGCTGCTCGGTGACGGCTCCGACCTCGGCATCGAGCTGCAGTACGCCACCCAGCCGCGGCCCGAGGGGCTGGCCCAGGCCTTCCTCATCGGGGCGGACTTCATCGGCGCGGAGAAGGTCGCACTCGTCCTGGGGGACAACATCTTCCACGGCACCGGGCTCGGCACGGCGCTGAAGCAGAACACCGACGTCGACGGCGGTCACATCTTCGCCTACCACGTCGCGAACCCGACGGCCTACGGCGTCGTCGACTTCGACGCCGACGGCCGGGTGCGCTCCATCGAGGAGAAGCCGCAGCGGCCGCGCAGCAACTTCGCCGTCCCGGGACTGTACTTCTACGACAACGACGTCGTGGAGATCGCCCGCTCCGTGACGCCCAGCGCCCGCGGCGAGCTCGAGATCACGTCGGTCAACGACGCCTACCTGCGGCGCGGCCGGCTCTCGGTCACCGTGCTCGAGCGCGGCACCGCCTGGCTGGACACCGGCACGTTCACGGCGATGATGCAGGCCGCCGAGTTCGTCGAGGTCATCGAGGCGCGACAGGGCTTCAAGATCGGCTGCGTCGAGGAGATCGCCTGGCGTGAGGGCTGGATCGACGACGAGCAGCTCGCCCGGGTCGCCGAGCCGTTGCGCAAGAGCGGCTACGGCGAGTACCTGCTGCGGCTCCTCGACGACCCCCGCCGTCCGTGAGGCCACCCCGCGTCGTGCGGGCACGACGTGGTCAGGGGTGCGGGTCGAAGCGGGCCTCGAGGCGGCGCATGAGCCGCCGGACGGCGCCGGGGCGGGGACGTCGAGGGGCCACGGCCCCGAGCAGCAGCGGGGCGTCGAGGGCCTGGACGGCGGCGGGGCCGGCGACGACGAGCACGGTGTCGGTGTCGTAGGTGCGGCGCAGCTCGAGGAGCTGGTGGCGGCGCCGGTCGGGCTCGGCGGGCAGGTGCTCGACGACGTAGCCGGCCTGCCGCACCCGCGGCCACAGCGCCGGGTCGGCCACGACCACCGGGGTCAGCGCCTCGCCGCCGGGCCCCGTCTGGACGGCGCGCAGCCGCCCCAGCAGGGCGTCGCAGACGTCGGGGTCCGCCCCGACGAGGACGACGACCGCCACCGGTCCGCCGCCGCCGCGCGGCAGGTCCCGGCCGCGGCGCAGCCCGGGCGGCGGCCCGCCGGCGACCGGGACGACGACGTGGTCGACGACCCGGGCGGCGGCCGCCCGCAGCGGCGACCCCGGCCCGGTCACCCGGCGCCACAGCGTCACGACGCCCCACCGCCCGCGACTCGTTCCACCGCCGCCATGGCCTCTGCGGCCCCGTTGCCGGGCCACACGGCCCGGCAGGCGGCGGCGAGCCGGGCCTGCTCCTCCGGGTCGACGAGCCGGGCGACCGTCCCGGCGACGTCGCCGCTCAGGTCCAGGTGCAGCCCCGCACCGGCGCCGGCCGCCCACGCCGCCCGGGCCTCCTGGTCGTCGAGCTGGGTGGTGTTCGCGACGAACGCCGAGGGCACCGCGAACGCCACGGACTCGTGGAACGAGTTGTACCCCGCGGTGACGACGGCGGCGTCCACCGCCCGCAGGTAGCGGCTCACCGGGTACACCGCCACCGGCACCGCCCCGGCGTCGAGCACCGCCGCCGTCCCGGCGATCGCCGGCTGGGTGACGGCCACCTGGACGTCGTGGTCGCGCAGGGCCGCGAGCACCGCGCCCCGGTCGGTGGTGACGTCGGCGAGGTTGCCGGCGCCGAGGCTGACGAGCACCACCGGCCGGTCCGGGTCGAGCCCGAGCGCGCGCCGGGCGGCGGCGCGATCAAGGAGGTCCGGCTCGTCGAGCAGGGTGACCGGCCGGACGACGAGCGCGTCGCCCCGGCCCGCGGTCAGGCCCCGGTCGGCGGCGGCGGCCACCTCCCCGGGCTGGACGACGAGGTCGACGGCGCCGGCGCAGCGGGCCAGCTGCGCCGCCCCCTGGCCGGGCTTCCACATCCCCCGGCGGGACCACACCAGCCGCACGCCCCGTCGCTCGGCGACGGCGTCCAGGACGCCGGAGTACGGGTAGGCCCCGTCGAAGACGACGACGTCGGGCCGCAGCCGGTCCAGCTCGGCGCGCAGCCGCCGCAGCAGCAGGGTGTTCCAGCGCCGGGAGCCGATGCCGAGGTCCCCGGCGGACGGCACGTACGTCCACGGCAGCCCGCCGGCGGCCACCGGCACCGCCTGCGACATCGACAGCAGGTGGACGTCGGTGCCCGGGCTGCGGCGGCGGGCCATCGCGACCAAGCGGGTGAGGTGGCCCATCCCGGCGCCGTTGGAGCTGACGAGCAGCACCCGCGGGCCGTGGCCGCTCACGGCTGCCGCCGGCGCAGCCCGACGAGGAAGCCGGCCCCCCAGCTCAGGTGCATGGTGGCCAGCACGACGGGCAGCCAGGCCCGGGCCCGCGCCGGGAGCCCGCGGCCCTCGACGGCGGTGGCGCCGAGCACGGTGACGGCGTACCCGGCGGGCATGACCAGCCCGAGCCGGGCCCCGCGCCGTCCGGTCAGCCCGCCGGCCACGCCGGCCGCCGTGCCGACGGCGACGAGCGCGGTCGTCACCGGCGGGGTGAGGTAGCGCAGGTTGGCGGTGTCGGGGTAGCGGGTCATGACCTGCCGCCGCCACTGCCCGGTGCGGAAGAACTGCTCGGCCAGCGCGCGCACCGACGACCGCGGCCGGTAGGTGACCCGCAGCTCGGGGGTGAACCACACGGTGCCGCCGGCCTGCCGGATGCGGTGGTTGAGCTCCCAGTCCTGCGCGCGGACGAACGACTCGTCGAACCCGCCGAGCCGCTCGAGCACCTCCCGGCGAAACACGCCGAGGTAGACCGACTCGACCGGCCCTTCCTGGCCGCCGACGTGGAACCGCGCCCCGCCGATACCGATCGGGCTGCTCATCGCCACCGCGACGGCCTGCTCGAAGGGGGTGGTGCCCTCCGGGGCCATGATCCCACCGACGTTGTCGGCGCCGGTCCGCTGGAGCACCTCGACGGCGGTGCGCACGTAGCCGGGCGGCAGCAGCCCGTGCCCGTCGACCCGGACGACGACGGGCTGGGTGGTCGCGGCGATGGCGGCGTTGAGGGCGGCCGGGGTCCGCCCGGTCGGGTTGTCGACGACCCGCACGTGCTCGGTCTCGGCGCAGATCTCCTCGGCGATGGCGCGGGTCCGGTCCCGGGAGGGGCCGACGGCGAGGACGACCTCGAGCTCGCCGGGGTACTCCTGGGCGAGGATCTGGGCCACCGCCCCGCGCAGGTGCCGCTCCTCGTTGCGGACCGGGACGACGACCGACACCCCCGGCCACGGCGCGGTGGCGCGTTCGTCAGACCTGAGCCGGGACATATCAGGCCGTCACGCTAGTGGAGTCCGGCGCCGTGGCACCGGTGGGGATCGCCGGCGGCAGCCGCAGGCCGGACCAGGTGTCGGTCGCGCTGCGCAGGAAGTGCTCGTCGGCGGCGGCCCAGGTGTGGTCCGTGCCCCGGTACAGGCAGTAGCCGAGGCCGTGAGTCGAGTGGATCAGCCCGCCGGCGGCGCGGACCGCCGCCAGCAGGAACCGGTCGACGGCCCGGGGCACCCGCGCCCACCCGCCGACCTCGGCGAGCGCGTCCCGGCGGATGCACAGGGTGCCGCCGGCGACCCGCTGGGTGTACCGGATCCGGCCGGTGCTGCGGCGCCGGACGGTGAGGTCCCGGCCCTGCAGGTAGGTGAAGTACTCCTTGGCCCCGACGACGGTCGCCCCGGAGTAGCCCATCGCCAGCACCTGGTCGGTGAGGTGGTCCGGGCCGTACCAGTCGTCGTCGTCCATCTTCGAGACGAACCGGCCGGAGCACCGCTCGGTGCCGGCCTGCAGCGCGTCACCGAACAGCACGTCGCCGCCGACCTCCAGGACGACGTGCGGGCGGTCGAAGACGGCCAGCGCCGCCGCGGCGTCCGGGTGCTGCCGGGTGAACCCGTGCAGGACGACGACGACCTCGACCTCGGGCCACGTCTGCGCAGCCACCTGGCGCAGCGCCCACCCGAGCCGGTCCGGCCGCCGGGTGGCCAGGAGCACGCTGACGGTCGGGGGGCGAGCGGCGGGCAGCCCGAGGCGGTGGCCGTGCCGCTCCCAGGCGGCTGCGACGGTGAGGGTCTGCAGCGCCTCACGCCGGACCGTGACGGACCACGCCTCCCGGGCGAGCAGGTCGCCGGGGTCGCTGAGAGTGGTCAGGTGGCGGGCGACCGGGCCGAGCAGCCGCCGGGTCGCGGCGGGCAGGCCGGGGGCCACGACCGGGACGCCGGCGACGAGCAGGTGGGCGACGATGACGGCGAGGTGGACCGGTCCGCCGGCGCCCTCGGCGTCCGCGACGACGTGGGTGTAGGGCCGCAGCGCGTCGACGTCCGCCTCCCCGATCCCGGCGACCGGGTCGAGGCGGGAGACGACGGTGCCCGCCGCGTCGACGGCCAGCGAGGCGTGCGGGCCGGTGGCGCGCCGGCGGACGAGCCGGAGCGCGGCGCCGTCCGGGTCGGCCTGGAATCCCAGCGGGGACACCGTGGCCGCGTCGACCGGCGGCAGCTGCCAGCGGTCGCTCACCGGCTCCGGGCGGCGGTGCAGGGCGATCTCCTGCCAGGTGGGCGGGGCGGCGGACCACGAGGGGGTGCCGCGGGTGTCCAGCCAGGGCAGGCCGGGCCGGGGGGCGTCGCCGGCGACGACGTCGAGGACGGGGACGTCGAGGGCAGGGACGTCGAGGGCGGGCGGGCCGTCCGGCTCCTGGGCCGCGTCCTGGCCTCCGAGCAGCGTGCTGCGGGCGGTCCCGGCGACCCACGGCAGCGCGGAGGGCGAGGTGACCCCGATCCGCAGCGGCGCGGGTGCGGACCCGACCCCGCGCTCACCCGGGCCGCTGAGCAGCAGGTGGACGAGCGTGTGGACCGGGACGGTGGTGCGGCTGCGCATCTCTGCCACGGCCCCGCCGGCTCCGCCGCGAACCAGCCGGACGTCGCCGCGGCCGAGCAGGGAGCCGGCCAGGGCGGGGGGGATGCTCAGCAGCTCGGGGACCGACGTGGCGGTGACGGTGACGACGAGCCGCCGGACCCGGCCCAGGCGGCGCAGCAGCGGCAGGCTCCGCCGCAGCTCGGCGACCGACGGGACCGCGAGTACGAGCCACCGGTGGTCTTCGGTGAGGGCGTCGTCGGTGGCGGCGAGCAGGTCGGCGCGCTCGCGCCGGAGCCACTGGTCCACCGGCAGCCCGGCCAGGTCCCGCACGGCCGCGACGTCGTCCGTGCCGAGCAGGATGAGCAGGTCGTTCAGGACCCGCCCCCACTCTCCAGCCGGCGCAGCTGGGACCGGAGCTCCTCGTGCCGCTCGACGGCGTCGAGGCGGTCGGCGCCGAGCAGGTCGATGACCGACTGGACGACCTCCTGCCGCTCGTCGGCGGCCACCCGCCGCTCGAGGGCGTCCATCGCGGAGCGGGTGCTGCGGGCGTGGGCGTCGGCGCGGGCGGCGAGCCGGTCCTCGGCGGCCTTGACGGCAGCGAGCACGGTGCGTTCGGTGCGCCGGCGCTGCCGGGCCGCAGCCGCCAGGCCGTTGCGCAGCACGAGGATCGCGGCGAGCACCGCGGCCTGCAGCACGGCGAGCAGGACGAGGGCCACCCACCACCACTCGAGCAGGGCGGCGACGGCGACGCCGAGGACGAGCACCGCCGCCGGGGCGAGCAGGGCGAGCTGGCGTGGGGACAGCAGCTGCCTCACCTGGTGACCTCCTCGACGCCGGTGTCGACGCGTCCCTCGTAGAGCCGGTACAGCCTGGCCCGGCTGGTCCGGTCCAGCCAGCTGACCGTACCGGGGTTGACGACGAGCTCCTCGACCAGACGCGCCCGGCTGTCGGCGGTGTACCAGCGGCGGAACCACTCGTACCCGGCGCGGGAGAGCTCGGCCTGCCGGTCGGGGTCAGCGAGCAGGTCGCGCAGGGCCGCGCCGAGGTCCTCCCCGGCCCGGACGACGACGCCGGGGGCCTCGTCGTCCGCGGGCTCGGTGTGCCGGTAGGTGACCTGGGGGACGCCGGTGGCGGCGTACTGCACGACCCGGCTGGGGGTGACGAACTCGCCGAGCCCGGCCAGCTGCGGGAAGTCGTGCCGGCTGCCGGCGTAGTCGGCGAACCGCTGCGGGATGTTCACCCCGATCCGGGTTCGGGCGAGCAGGTCGGCGACCTCGGCGTCGCTGCTGAGCACCCCGGCGTGCAGGCCGGCGGGGTCCTCGGCGACCTTGCCGAAGATCCGCACCGGCAGGCCGGTGGCGGCGAGCACGTCGTAGCGGTGCCGTTTGACGCCGGTGTGGGTGTTGCCGAGGAACACGACGTCGTGCTCGGCCGCCGGGCCCGCCCACCGCCGCGGGAACACCCGCGGGTCGGCGAAGAACGGCATGGTCACGCCGAGGTGGCCGTCGGCCTCGTACAGCGCGAGGGTCTCCTCCCCGCCGGTGTGCAAGGTGACGTCGTACAGGCCGGCCATCTCCCGGGTGCTCTCGGCGAACAGCACCGGGTCGTCGGAGAACCAGGCCAGCAGCCGGACGCCGCGGGCCCGCAACCGCTCGGTCTGCTCCGGTCGCAGGGCCGCGGGGCGGAAGGTGAGGACGGCGTCGGGGCGGGCGTCCAGGACGGTGTCGACGACGGCGTGCAGGGCGGCCCGGTCCTGCGGGGTGCGGGGCATCTTCGTGCCGTGCCAGACCCGGCCGGTGCGCAGCACCTCGTGGCCCCGCTCGCGCAGCGCCCGGTCCAGGGCGTCGGGCACGTGCTCCTCGAGCAGGCCGTCGAACAGCACGATCCGCAGACCGGTGCGCCGCCGGTGCCCCGGCCCGGACCCGACGGTCCACGCCGGCACGGTCGCGGGCCCCTCCCAACGCACCGGCGCGGGCCGGGCCGGCGCCGGCGGGGTGGCGGCGATCCGGTCGGCGACCCCGGCGAGCGCGGCGGCGGCGTCCTGCTCGAGTCGGGTGACCGTCTCCCGGGTGGCGGCGGGCAGCCGCTGCTCGGCGGCGGCGGTGGCCAGGGCGGCGGCGAGGACCTCCGGCGGGTCGTCGAGGTCCACAAGGAGGTGGCCGCGGTCGAGCTGGTCGAGGTGGTGGCGGACCTTGTCGTCGTAGCCGAGGGCGACGACCGGGACGCCGGCCCGGTGCCCGAGCAGCGCGGCGTGCAGCCGCATCGCGACGAGCAGCCGGCAGGCGGCCAGGTCGGCGACGAGCTGTCCGGCGTCGGCGCTGCGGCCGAGCACCTCGGTGGGGGCGCGCAGGCCGGCGAGCACCCGGCGCAGCAGGTCCCGGTCGGCCGCCATCATCGGCACCCCGACGACCCGGGCGCCGAGCCGGTCGGCGAGGTCGTCGAGCAGCCGGGGCAGGGCGTCCAGGGCGGCTCCGCGGCGGGGCCACTCGCGCAGGCTGACGGCGATCACGGGCCGGTCGCCGGCGGTGACCTGCGGCCGCGGGGCGGGCAACGGGTCGGGCAGGGACAGCCCGTAGACGACGTCCGGGGCGACGGTGACCGGGGGGCGGCGGCCGCCGTGGTCGGGCAGGGACTCCAGCAGCGCCCGGGACGGCTCGTCCCGCACGGTGACGGTGTCGGCGTGCCCGGCGAGGTGGGCGACGACCGCGGCGGCGTCCGGGTCGCGCAGCGGGCCGACGCCCATGCCGACGACGTCGTAGCGGGCGCCGAGCATGACGCCCATGAGCGGCAGCGCCGCCTGCCCGGACGGTGACCCCTTGGCGCCGGTGAAGGTCCCGGCCAGGCCGCCGTTGAGCGCGAACCCGTGGTCGTGCCAGAGTCCCCCGCCGCCGTGGACGACGGCGGTCGAACGGCGGGCGACGGCCTCGGCGGCGACCGTGTCGGTGCGGCGGAACGCGGCCAGCCCGTGCTGGGCGAGCACCCGGCGCGGATCGCTCGCGGCGACTTCGACGAGCACGTCCGGCACCCGCTGCTCGAGCGCGCCGGCGACCGCCTCGAGGATGAGGTCGTCGCCGGTGTTCGCGGCCCCGTACCAGCCGCTGACGGCGACCACCCGCGGTGGGCCCGGTTCCGGCCGGTCGTCCCGGCCCAGCCCGGCGAGCCGCTGCGTGACCCGGTGCTCCAGCAGCCCGGCGCCGGCGGCGCGGCGGACCCGCTCCGCCCGGCCGGCGGGGTCCACGTCCACCGCGGGGAGCGGCTCGTCGTCGGGGCCCCAGCGGACGACGTGGCAGCCGCGGGCCGCGGCGGTGCTCAGGACCTGGGCGTGCTCGGCACTCCCCGAGCCGCCGGCCGGGGTGAGGTCGAGGACGACGGGCGCGGCGTCCAGTGCCTGGAGCAGGGCCAGCCCGCGCGGCGCGCCGGAGGCGGCGAGGTCCAGCAGGCGCACGCTGCGGCGGCCGCGGACGAGCGCGTCGAGGCCGGTGGCGTGCCGGGGAGCCGGTGGGCCGCTGGTCACAGCCAGCACGTCGGCTCCCGCGGCCGGGTCGGGGGGGACGTCGGCGACGAGGACCTCCCAGGCGGCGCCGGCTCCCAGGAGGTCGGTGAGGTCGACGACGGTGGCGCCGGACAGGTCGCTCGCCGGGTCGGTGGCTGGGTCGGTGGCTGGGTCGGTGGCCGGCCCGTCGCCGGCGAGCACCAGGACGTCGGGCCCCCACCGGCGCAGCAGCGGGCCGCGGTGGTCGGTCGGGTCGAGGTGGACGACGTGGTGCCCGAGCGTGCGGACGGCGCGGACGAGCTGGGCGCCGGGGCCGGTGCCCCCGCCGGCGAGCCGGGTGACGACGACGACCCGCAGCCGGCGGGGTGCCTGCGGCGGGGTCCGGCGCAGCTCGGCGCGCACGCCAGTTGTGTCGGCGGTGTCGCTCACCGGACCTCCACGACGTCCGGGACCTGCCCCGGCAGCAGCGGGCCGGTGAGGCGGCCTGCTGGTGGGGCGGTGACGGCGAACTCGAACCGGTCGGTGGAGTAGGTGCCGACGCGCGCGCGGCGGCAGGCCTCCAGCAGCCCGCCGGCGTCCGCAGCATCGATGCCAGCGGCCGCTGACCACACCTGCTGAGCCACATCACGGCGCAGGACCAGGGATCCCGGGTGCACCCGGTCGGTGTAGCGGTGCTCGAGGTGGGGGTCGACGAGGACGACGCCGCCGCGGCGCGGGTCGTGGACGTAGTGGGCGCCCTTGCCGACGAGGTCGGCGTCGGTGAACGTGTACGCCTGCAGCAGGTCGGACAGGTACGCGGGGCCGTAGTGGTGCCCGGCGGACAGGACGGCGAGCACGTCGCCGTCCGCGGCGGGCAGGGCGGCGGCGACGGCGGCCCCCGCTCCGGGGCGGTCGGCGGCTGCCACGACGACGTCCGGCAGGCCGGCGCGCCGGGCCCGGCCGGTCAGGTCGGCGGCGTCGAGGCCGGGACCGGTGAGGACGACCTGCAGGTCCCGCAGGTCCTGGCGGGCGACCGCGGCGAGCAGGTCGTCGACCGAGTCGCCGGGCTGGACCGGGACGACGACGGTGGCGGTGGTCCTCGTCGAGGGAGCGGGCAGGCCGACGGCGCGCAGCACGGTGTCGACGCGGTGGCCGTAGGTGTGCTCGGCCAGCACGAGCCGGCGAGCGCGGTGGGCGGCGCGGTCACGCGACTCGGGGTCGTGCAGGTAGCGGGTGAGGACGTCGGTGGTCTCCTGCGGGGTGCGCACGACGGCGACCCGGTCCCCGAGGATGGTCTCGATGCCGTTAGACCAGCCGGAGACGACGGGGGTGGCGCACGCGGACAGCTCGAAGACCCGGCGGGCGCACGTGCTGGGCGACTCGACGACGGAGTTGACGTTGAGGAACACCTTGTAGGCCTTGTACGCGTCCAGCATCCGCTCGTACGGCAGCGACCCGACGACGTGCGGGGCGTACCGGTCGGGGAACTGGTAGCGCTCGTCGTCCCCCTGCATCCGGGAGTAGATGTGCAGGCCGAAGGCGGTGGCGGGCTCGAGCACGGTGGCCATCTGCTCGCGGCGCACCGGGTGCTTCTCGGCGAAGAACGTGCCGGCGAAGACGACGTCGTGCTCGCGGGCCCGCTCGGGCAGGACGGGGTTGTGCACGAGGGGCTGGGCGGCGAACGGCAGCACACCGACCCGGTCGTGGCCGAGGTCGGCGCGGTAGGCGGGCAGCCGGTCGGCGTCGACGGTGAACACCCAGTCGAACAGCCGGGCAGTGTCGATGAACCGGTCGTAGTTCGGCGGGTCCTCCTTGTTCCAGAACACCGTCGGGACGCCGCGGTCGCGGCACCAGGCGACGAGGTCACGCAGCGGCTCGCGCGGGGCGTCGGCGGCGGTCATCGTGTACCGCCACTTGCCCCGGTTGCCCTGCCAGGCGGACTCGACGAACAGCAGGTCGGGCGGGTCGCCGGCCAGGCGGTCGTGCCAGTTGCCCTTGTTGAAGGTGATCTGCTGCCACTCCGGGGCGAACGCGGTCTCGGAGAACGGGTCGAGGATGACGGCGACTCGCAGGTCGGGCCGGCGCACCGGCAGCTCGGCGCGCCGCACGACGGGGATGTCGGGCATCTGCGCCGGGCGGTGCGCGTCCACCAGTGCCGGCGCCGCCGTCGCCGCCCTGCCGCCCAGCAAGCGGCGCAGGGAGGGCAGGGCGGTCACCCCTTGAGCAGCTGGCGCGCCATGACGAGCCGCTGGATCTGGTTGGTCCCCTCGTAGATCTGGGTGATCTTCGCGTCACGCATCATCCGCTCGACCGGGTAGTCCCGGGTGTACCCGTACCCGCCGAACAGCTGGACGGCGTCCGTCGTCACCCGCATCGCGACGTCCGAGGCGTAGGCCTTGGCGGCGGCACCGAAGAACGACAGGTCCGGGTCGTTGCGCTCGCTCTTCGCCGCGGCCGCGTAGACCATCTGCCGGGCGCTCTCGACCGCCATCGCCATGTCGGCGAGCATGAACTGCACGCCCTGGAACTCGGCGATGGGCTTGCCGAACTGGCGGCGCTCCTTGACGTAGGAGACGGTGGCGTCCAGGGCGCCCTGGGCGATGCCGAGGGCCTGGGCGCCGATGGTGACCCGGGTGTGGTCGAGGGTCCGCAGCGCGATCTTCAGGCCCTGGCCGACGTCGCCGACGCGGCGGTCGTCGCCGATCCGGACCTTGTCGAAGAGCAGCTCGCGGGTCGGGGAGCCCTTGATGCCCATCTTGCGCTCGGGCTCGGCCATCGTGAAGCCGGGATCGTCGCGGTGCAGGACGAACGCGGTGACGTTGCCGCCGCGCGGGCCGTCGGGGTCGGTGACGGCCATGACCGTGTAGTACTCGCTGACGCCGGCGTTGGTGATCCACGACTTCTGCCCGGAGATCACCCACTCGTCGCCGTCGGCGACCGCGCGGGTGCGCATCGACGCGGTGTCCGAGCCGGCCTCCCGCTCGGACAGGCCGTAGGAGAACATCGCCTCCCCGGACGCGACCGGCGGCAGGTACCGCTTGAGCACGTCCTCGGAGGCGGCGAGCAGCAGCGGCATCGTGCCGAGCTTGTTGACCGCGGGGATGAGCGAGCTCGACGCGCAGACCCGGGCGACCTCCTCGATGACCAGGCAGGTGGCCAGCGCGTCGGCGCCGGCCCCGCCGTACTCCTCGGGGATGTGCGGGGCGTGGAAGTCGCTGGCCCGCAACGCGTCGTAGGAGGCCTGGGGGAACTCGCCGGTCTCGTCCACGTGCGCGGCGTGCGGGGCCACCTTGTCCTCGGCGACGGCGCGCACCGCCTCGCGCAGCGCCTCGTGGTCGTCACTGAGCCGGAAGAGGTCGAAGTCGCTCACGGCTCTCACCGTACTCGGAGCCCCGGACGTCGACCGGAGAGGCCGGGCCGGGTTCTCGCCGGCCGTCAGGCGTGTGTCAGTATCTGCGTGTGCACGCAGACAAAGGACCAGGTAGCGAGCTGGACCCGGCGCTCGTCAGCGAGACCGTGCTGACCCTGCAGATGCTGGCCGACGAGACCCGGCTGCGGCTGCTGTGGGCGCTGCTCGACGCGGAGCTCTCCGTGGGCGACCTGGCCCGCATCGTCGGCAAACCGGCCCCCGCGGTGTCCCAGCACCTCGCCCGGTTGCGGCTGGCGCGCGTCGTCGCCACCCGCCGCGAGGGGACGTTCGTCTACTACCGGATCGAGAACGACCACATCGCCCAGCTGGTCGTGGACGCGGTGCGCCACGCCGAGCACGGCGGCCCGGGCGTCCCGGCCCACCACGCCGAGGAGCTCCCCCGATGACCGACGACCACGACGTCCACGACCACGACGTCCAGGAGCACGACCACGGCCACGACCACGTCCACGACCACGGCACCGGACTGCTGGCCCGGGTCAGGCACGCCCTGGTCCCCCACGCCCACGACGCGAACGACGCGATCCTGACCGCCGAGGAGTCGGCGCGCGACGGCATCCGGACGGCGTGGATCGGCCTGGCCGGGATGATGGCCACCGCACTGGCGCAGGTGGTCATCGTGGCCGTCTCGGGGTCGATCGCGCTGCTGGCCGACACGATCCACAACCTCGGCCACGCCGCGACGACGATCCCGCTGATCATCGCCTTCCGGCTCGGGCGGCGTCGCCCGACGAGCAGGTACCCGTACGGCTACCGCCGCGCCGAGGACCTCGTCGGCCTGTTCATCTCGCTGGTCATCATCGCCACCATCGTGCTCATCGTCTGGGAGTCGATCGACGCCCTGATCAACCCGCGCGAGGTCACGAACCTGGGCTGGGTGCTCGCCGCCGGCGTCGTCGGCTTCGCCGGCAACGAGGCGGTGGCGGTCTACCGGATCCGCACCGGCCGGCGGATCGGGTCGGCAGCGCTCATCGCCGAGGGCCAGCACGCCCGCGCCGACGGGTACACCTCGATCGCCGTCGTCCTCGGCGCGCTCGGGGTGATGGCGGGCTTCGAGCGCGCCGACGCCATCGCCGGCCTGCTCATCGCGGTCGCCATCGCCGCCATCCTCGTCAACTCGCTCGTCATCATCGTCCGGCGGCTCATGGACGGCGTCGACCCCGAGGTGCTGGACCGGATGCGGCGGGCGGCGCAGTCCGTGCCCGGCGTCGTCCTCGTCGGCGAGGTGCGCGCCCGCTGGGCCGGGCACCGGATGGAGGGCGACGCGGAGATCGGCGTGGACGCCGGCCTGAGCCTCACCGAGGCGCACGACGTGGCCGAGCGGGTGCAGCACGAGCTGTTGCACGCGGCGGGGAACCTCGACCGGGTGGTCGTGCACGTCCACCCGACGGTGGACGCCGCGGTGCCCGAGGGCCTGCACGAGCTGTCCGGCCACCACGCGTCGAAGCAGGCGCGTGAGGAGTACCGGGCGCGCCTGGCCACGACTGCCTCGGCGGACAGGCCGTAGCCGAACGCGGACGACGACGTCAGCGGCGTCCTCGGCCGGTCGCCGTGATCGCGGGCGCCGCGATGGCCGTACCCGCGACGGCGAGCGCCCAGCCGAGCGGCAGCACGAGGACCAGGGCGGCGACACCGAGCGGCGCCGCAAACGACGCGCCTGCCCGGTAGAGGCCGACGGCCGCCATGGCGTCCCCGCGCTCGTTCGGCGCAACAGCCTCCGCCGCGGCGGCCGGGCCGAGGGTCTGCAGCGCGCCCATGCCGAGTCCCGAGGCGACGAGCGCCGCCCCGGCCAGCGCGGGGACAGGGACGCCGATCGCAAACACCGCGAGGCCGAGGCCGGTGACGGCGATGCCGAACGCGGTGCCGGGGAGGAGCCGGCGGCTCGGCACGAACCGGGAGAACCAGCCGGCGGCGATGGTCGCCGCGTTCGCGGCTCCGACGGTGGCGCCGACGAACGTCGACGACGAGCCCGCCTGGGCGAGCAGGACGGGGACGTAGGCGCTCATGACGCCCTGCCAGCCGCCGGCCGCCGCCGAGCCCCACGACCCGGCTCGCACCTCCCGGCGGCGGGACACCGCAGTGGTCCCGCGGGTCTGCGCGGCGGCCGAGAAGACCGGCAGTCGCGCCATCAGCGCCACCGGCAGCAGTCCCACAGCGGCGGCGGCGGCCGCCAGCGCCATCGCCGCGGACGCCGAGATCTCCAGCAGCAGCCCGGCGAGCGGGGGACCCGCGACGAGGCCGACGCCGGAGGCCAGGTTCACCGCGGCGAGGCCCCGGGCGGCGGTCGCTCCGGTTCGCACGGCATGGGTCTGCACCCCGGTCCAGAAGAATCCGCGCGCGGCGCCCTGGAGCAGCTGCGAGGCGACGATGGTCGGCAGGCTGAGCGGCAGCAGCAGCACGGCGGCACCGACGGCCATGAGCACCGCCGCAGCCCCGACGAGGTCCTTGTCGGCCACGCGGCGCAGCACCGCCCCGATCCGGGAACCGGACCGCCATCTGGGTGACGGCGGAGACGGCGATGAGGACGCCGACGGACGCCGTGCTGTAGCCGGCGCCGACGATGAGCAGGGGGACCGCGACGGACGCCACGGACAGAGCGAGGGCGAACGCCGCTACCGCGCCGGCGGGCCCCCACCACGGCTCGCGGCCCGGTGTGACGCCGGCGTCCGCCTCCATCCGGCAGAGCGTCCCAGGTCGCGCCAGGACGCAGCACGCCGACCCTCTCACCCCTCCCCCGTAGCCTTGCCGCCATGCCCCTGGTCATGCCCGTCTACGGCACCCGCCCCGAGGCGATCAAGATGGCCCCGGTGGTCCGGGCGGCGCGCGAGCACCCGCGGCTCGACGTCCACGTGACCGTGACCGGGCAGCACCGGGAGATGCTCGACCAGGTCAACGAGCTGTTCGGGATCGTCCCGGACGACGACCTCGACGTGATCACCCCGCGGCAGTCGCTCGCCGCGGTGACCACCCGCACCCTAGAGCGGCTGACCGCGGTCCTCGAGCGGGTCCGGCCGGACGCGGTCGTCGTCCAGGGGGACACGACGACGTCGACGGCCGCGGCGCTGGCCGCGTTCTACCAGCGGATCCCGGTCGTGCACGTCGAGGCCGGGCTGCGCACCGACGACGTGTACTCCCCGTTCCCCGAGGAGATGAACCGGCGGCTCACCACCCGGCTGGCCGCGCTGCACCTGGCGCCGACCCCGGCGAGCCGGGAGAACCTGCTGCGCGAGGCGGTCCCGGCCGGTGACATCACGGTCACCGGGAACACGGTGATCGACGCGCTGCTGGAGACCGTGGGCCGGCGGGTGCCGTTCACGGACCCGGCGCTCAAGGCGTTGGACAGTCCGGACGGCGGCCGCGGCCGGCCGCTGGTGCTCGTCACCACCCACCGGCGCGAGTCGTGGGGCGAGCCGATGGCGGCGGTCGCCCGGGCCTTGGCCCGGCTCGCGGTGGCGCACCCGGAGGCGGTGTTCGTCCTGCCGGCGCACCGTAACCCGGTCGTCCGGGAGGTCGTGCTGCCTCCGCTGGCGGGCCTGGGCAACGTGGTGGTCACGGAGCCGCTGCCGTACGGGGAGTTCGCGCACCTGATGTCCCGTGCCCGGGTGGTGCTGTCGGACTCCGGCGGGGTGCAGGAGGAGGCGCCGAGCCTCGGCGTGCCGGTGCTCGTGCTGCGGGACAACACCGAACGGCCAGAGGCCGTGGACGCCGGCACCGTCCGGCTGATCGGGACGGCCGAGGACGTCGTCGTCGCCGAGGTCGACCGGCTGCTCACCGACGACGCCGCCCACGCGGCGATGGCCGAGGCGGTCAACCCCTACGGAGACGGCCGGGCCGCGGCCCGCTGCGTCGCCGCGATCGGTGAGCTGCTCGGAGTGGACGAGCGGCTCCCGGAGTTCGAGCCGCAGAGACGGGGCAAGCCTCACGAGGCGGAGTCCATCCGGACGTAGCGGGGCCAGCCGATACCGGTCTCAGAACGGCGGCGGCCCGGTGTACTCGCGCGGGTCGGGATCGATCCGGGTGAACCGGCGTGGCGGTTCAGGGTTGAAGTCCCAGGACTCGCCGGGCTTGAGGCGGGCCACGCGGCGGGCAACCCACTCGGACAGCGTGGCGGGCTCGGGCTGGTCGGTGTCGTCATCGGGCTGCCCGGCGGCGGGCTCGGGCTGCCCGGCGTCGTGCTCGGGCTGCCCGGCGTCGTGCTCGGGGGCGGGGTCGGGGTCGACGGGGAACCCGCAGGCTCGGGCCAGGCGGCGGAACTCGTCGGCCGCGGTGTCAACCCGGGCCAGGTACTGCGACAGGCGGCCGGGGTCGCCGCACAGGTCGAGCGTCTGGTCGGTCGGGTGTCCGGCGACTCGGGGGATGGCGGGTTCGGGGGCCCGGCGCAGGACGTGCCCGGTCGGCATCCGCCAGGTGGTCCACCCGGTGGCGGTGCGCCAGACCGCCGCGGCGGACTCGTGCTTGAGGCGGTGGTGGCGGCGGCACAGGAGCTGCAGGTTGCACGGGCAGGTGGGGCCCTGCGGCCACCGCACGATGTGGTCGATGTCGCACAGGGCGCCGCGGCGGCGGCAACCGGGGGCCCGGCAGGTTCGGTCCCGCAGCTGGATGAGAGTGGCGATGGTGCGCCGCGGCCGGTACCGACCCGGGTCCGGGTGCACGGGGGCAACCCCGGCACCGGGCCAGCGGCGTCCGACGGCGCCGAGAGGGGACCTGGCCATGGCGCAGTCCCGCTCGCGGGGTTTGCCGATGAACGACTCACCCGCCGCAGGCGAGAGGTCACCCTCTCGGGTCACTGCGCGGGCGCCGCCACGCGGGGCACCGCCGTCCGGGGCACCCTCACGGGGTGGGTCCTCACCAGGGGCACCCTCATCGGGCGGACTGTCACCGGATGGATTGCCGCTGTGTGGGCCGTCGTCGGGCGGGCCGTTGTCGGGCGGGTTGTCGCCGGGTGGACCGTCATCGGGTGGGCTGTCATCTGGTGGGAGGCCGGGGTAGGTGTGGCCGTCCAGGCCGATGACGGTGCCAGTGAACGGGTCAGTGAGCAGCCGGCGCAAGGTGGCGTCCTCGGCGATCCGCCGGACCACCGCGGCGGGCAGCGGGCCGTAGCCGTCCAGGTACGCGGGGTCCTCCCGCAGCCCGAGCAGCGCCGCCAGGGTGCAGGTCACCAGCAGCTGAGGGCGCCACTGCCCTGAGGGCGCCGGCGGTGGGGCGTCCTCCAGCAGCTGGCGGGCCCAGTCGGTCAGCAGGTCGAAACGGATCGCGTCGATACCGCGGACCTCACCAGCCGCAGCGGCCTGCTCGTCGCGGATCTTCTCCGCGGCGTGGGACAGGCCCCGGAACATGGTCAGCACGTCGACGGCGGGGCCCTCGGCGACCAGCCGGGCCATCCCGTCGTCCAGGGGGGTGACGCCCACCCGCCGCCGCCGCCGACCCGCCTCGGCCCGCCGGGCCGCCGCCGCGGCGTCGATCGTGGCCACCTCCGCGGCGATCCGGGCCCGCAGCTCCGCGGTGGTCAGGACCGCGGCACCGTAGGCCGGCCGACTGGCACCGGCCGGGTCCTCACCCAGCCCCTCGCCGTCCTCGCCGTCCGCATCGTCGGTGGGATCGGTGGGGGTGGGGTCGACCGACAGGGCCTCGTCCAGAGCCAGGGCGACTGGCTCGTCGAGCTCGGCCGCGGCGGCGGCCACGATCCGGGCCCGCGGGTCGTCGAGGTCACCGCAGGCCAGTGCGTCCAGGGTGCTGGGCAGGCGGGTGGACAAGGTGCGGGCCTCGCTGACCCGGGCCGACGCCGTCCACGCCGTCCACCGCATCCGGGCGGCGAGTTCCTCGGTGGAGAAGCACCGGACCCCGTCAGGTCCGCGGCGGGTGAACTCCACGATCGCAGCCGCCTGGCGGGCCCGCAGGCCCGAGATCGCCCGCTCGGTCGCCGCGACCAGCTCCAGCACCGCCCCGTCATCCAGGTCCGCCGGGTCCAGGTGGGCCAGCGCCGCATCCAGCTCCGGGCCGGGCCGCAGACCGGCGAGATACCGGCCCCACCCGCCGTCCGGCACACCCGGCGCGGCCAGTCCGACCTCCGCCGGCACGACCCGGCCATCCGGCAGCCGGCGCGGTACCTGGCCTGGCTCCTCGGGGGCCGCCGACTCACCCCCCGACGGGGCGGAGCCCACGTCGGCATCCGCACCGCCGTCCGGGTGGGCATCCGGGTCGACGTGCCGGTAGGCGTGCGGGTCGAGCAGGGACAGTGCCGCCGCCGCCGCCAGGACCGCGGCGAACCGGTCCTCCACCACCGACGACCCGGCCACGACACCCTCCCTTCACCGCACTCGAACTAGTGTTCGAAACAGTAGATGACGGCACCGACACCCCGCCACCCCAGCTCGCACCCCTGTGGACAAGCACGGGTGCCGGAATTGCATGATCACGAAGCGGGTCGGGCGGGTGGCGGGATTGCATGATCACGAAAGGGGCGGTGGAGAGACCGGCTGGAGCCCTACGTAGGGACCCAGGAACCGGAGCTCAGCTCACAACGTCAGCACCAGACGGTTCCCTGTCCTGGCCCAAGCGCGGTGCTGAGGAGTCACATGCGTCAGGCGGCTCGTTGGCAGACGACCCGATGCGAGCCACCTCCATCTGCCACCACGGAGTCTCGACGAATCCACGTTTGACCGTGAGCAGCTCTAGAGAGGCCGTCCATCCGGTGACGCCTGGGAGCCCGGCAAGAACGTCCGTGATGAACGTGTACAGCTGCTCAGCGTGACGGGTAATGACCTCAGCCACGAGACCGTTGGTTCCTAGCGTCAACGCTAGGTAGCGCACCTCCGGACGACGCGCCAGCTCACCGGCTACCTCCGTGAGCTGGGCGGGCTCGACGTCGACCCTGAGTTGAACCTCGGCCTCGAACCCGAGCGCCGTCGCCTGGACGAGCGTGACCACGTGTGCCCACTGTCGTGACAGCAGCCTCTCAAAGCGCCGCCGCACGGTGCTCTCGTTCATGCCGACCTTCTTGGCAACATCTGAGAAGCTGGCTCGGGCGTCGACTTGCAGGCTGTCAAGAATGGCGGCGTCTGCCTCCTCCAGCCGAACTTCGGCGTACTCCTTCGTCGTCGCGGTCGGTTCGGCGGGCTCCAGGCCCAGCAGTTCCCGGGCCCAGTCGTGACTGACCTTGTAGACGTGAAGGATCAGTTCTCCACTGACCCCCTCCACACCGGGGATCGCCTGGATCTCCTGAACGAGCGCGTGATAGCTGCCCGGGCGCCGCGGCACCATTGCTTCCGCAATGATGTCGTACTGACCAGTCAGCAGAGTGACGAAACGGATGTCGGGGCGTTCCGCAATGCGTCTGGCTACGGTCAGGGCCATCACAGGGCCGCACCGGAGCCGGAGGAAGTAGAACTCATGAGAGTCGCTCGCCTCGGCCCCCCGCATGACCGCGACTTTGACAACCCCGTCATTCACGAGCTGTTGGACCCGCCGAGCGACGGTGGGACCGGTCGTGCCGCAGAGCTCGGCGATCGTGGACCAGCTAGCCCTTCCATCGATCTGGAGTGCGGCGACGATCTTGCGATCCAGGTCGTCG
The DNA here is from genome assembly GCA_020881835.1 of Kineosporiaceae bacterium SCSIO 59966. NCBI lineage: Bacteria > Bacillati > Actinomycetota > Actinomycetes > Kineosporiales > Kineosporiaceae > Kineosporiaceae bacterium SCSIO 59966. Next base: position 678,728 of record CP052876.1, on the reverse strand, counting down.
AGGGTGTGATGCGACGGACCGGTCGTGGTCATGCTGGTTGCTGTGCCTCCACCTCGGCGAGGAAGGACCTCACGGTGTCCGTCCAGAGCTCGGCCTCCTCGATCTGCGGCGAGTGGCCCGACTTCTCAAAGACGACGAGCCGGGAGTTGGGTATGAGGTCGGCGATCGTCTCACTGCACGAGACCGGGGTGATCCAGTCAGTACGCCCCACGGTGATAAGTGTTGGGCAGGTCAGTGAAGGCAGCTTGTCCTTGACATCGTAGTTGTGGATGTTGTGAGCAAACGCGTAGTTGTGCGTCTCGTATCGGTAGGGCGTCGTAGCCACCCTTTCCTCGACCTTGGCGGGGTCATAGTTGTAGTCATAGAGCGGAAGGATCTCGCGCCAGCACTCCCGCAGGTCGTCGTTATCGCGGACGCGTCCGTTGTCAATCCGGTCCAGCTTCTCTACATCGACCTGCACGCGACTCGACTTCAGTGCGTTCTCCCGTGACAACTTCTCATGCTCGTGGTCGGGAGAGGTGTCCCGCAGCACCATGGCACGCACCCGCTCGGGGTAGCGGATGGCGTACTCCATCGCGATGAAACCGCCGTATGAGCCACCCGCGACGATGATCTGCTCCGCGCCGATCCACTGACGGAGCCCCTCGACGTCAGAGGCCCACTGATCGTGCGTGAAGGGCGGCTTGCCTTCGGACTCCCCGGATCCGCGAGCGTCGAAGACCAGGACGCGATAGGTGTCGGCTAGGCGGCCAAAGCTCTCCCTCGGCTCCGCCCGAGAGCCCAGCCCTGGTGCTCCGTGGAGGGCTATCAGCACCGGGGCGTCCGGGGGGCCGAGAACCTCCACTGCGAGCTGGTTGCCATTGATCTCGACGAACACTTCGAACTCCTGTCACTAGTGATTCGGACTCGACCGAGTGAAGTCGCCTACGCTGGAATAACGCAGTGCTCAAGGGAACGCGGGTAGGAAGTCAGAGGCTCGGCGCCGTCCTCGGTGACGAGCATGCTGTCGGAGATGCGGTAGCCAGCGTGACCAGGAACGTAGATGCCGGGTTCGTTAGAGACCACCATGCCGGCGGCGAGAAGCGTGGCGTCGCCAGCCTCGAGCCACGGCGGCTCATGCATGCCGAGGCCGATACCGTGGCCCTGCCGGTGCAAGACGTACTTGTCAACCCCGGCAGCGGCGAGTTCAGCCTGACAGGCGGCATTGGCGTCACAGCACGCCACGCCAGGCGCGATCGCCTTTGCACCCACAGCCTGCGCCCGGCGCACAGCTTCGTGATACCGGCGCTGTTCAGGGCTGGGTTCACCAATGACGAACGTGCGTTCGCACTCGACATAGCGACCACCGACCGCGCAACCGAGGGAGAGCAGGAACGTGTCACCAATGCGCAGACGGTATCCAGAGGGAAGCCCATGCGGGTAGGAGGAGTTCTCGCCACCATAGACAAGGCCACCAGCGAGCAGGCTGGTGACGACGACGTCCTCGTGCTCGTCGTACATGATCCCCGTGCCCACCCGTCCAACGAGAGCGGCGAGCTCAGCCTCGGTGGGGAGCTGGCCATGCTCCGTCAGGGCGTCGCGGACCGCGGCGACCCCGGTCTCGACCATGATGTCGCTGATCCGGGCCGCCTCCCGATGGAGGACGACCTCCTCCGGCCGCTTGATGTAGCGGGCTTCCATCACGGCATCGGTCGGGACGATCGTCCGGTCGAACGCTTCTCGGACCATCTCTAGACGCAGGTACGACATCGTTCGTGGATGCCCGATCCGGCCACCCCGCATACGGCGATCGAGGGCTACAAAAGGGTTGGTGGTGCCGGGGTACTCGGCGTACTCGACGATCTCGGCCAGCGCGTGCTGCGACCGGGCGTAGGCAGCCTCCAGACGGGGTACGAGAAGGAGTGCGAGGCCGTCAACCGGCAGCCACACGGCCACTGGGCGCTCGGTTGCGTGGTGGAAGAAGCCGGTGAGGTAGGCGACGTCGTCTGGGTCATCGGACAGGATGCCGTCGAGACCCAGTTCGGCGGCACGCGCACGTACGGAGTCCTGGATCTCCGTCAAGACTACGGAGGTCAGACGCTGGCGGAAGGAAGTCGTCACGAACGTGCTCCTCGCCGTGGGTTGCGGGCGTCGTTGTATGCAGTGGCCAGCAGAGTGGCGGACAGCACCAGTGCCAAGATCCCCAAGGAGGGGAAGAACGTGAGCCACCAGGCGCTCGACATCGCGCCCGACAGCTGCGCCTCGTAGAGGATGCGACCCCACGACCAGGTGTTCGGGTCCCCTAGTCCCAAGAACGCGAGACCGGCGGCCGACAACACCGCTCGGGACGCGGTGAGGACGACCGACACCGCGATCACTGGTGTCACAGCTGGCAAGATGTGCCGGCCGATGATCCACCACGGCGACGTCGTCATGAGCCGTGAGGCGTCAACGTAGGGCAGGTTGACCACGGTGAGGGCCTGGGACCGGACGACACGGGCGACCTCTGGCCAAGAGAACGCTGCGATCACGATGATGATCGTCGTCGTGCTCGGCCCGACCAGGGCGGCGACAAGGATCATGAGGGGGAGCACCGGAAGCGACAGCATGAGGTCAATCACCGTGCTCAGCAGCGCGTCCAGGCGCCGGAAGTACGCTGCCAGTACGGCCACCAGCGCGCCGATGACGATTGCCAGAGCCGACGCTGCCGCCGCCACGAGCAGGCTCTGCCGTGTTCCCCAGACGACCTGGGCGAGCACGTCCCGGCCCAGCGCATCAGTGCCGAAGGGGTGTGCTGCAGACGGCCGCGCGAGCTGGTCTGAGCCGTAGCCGGACGGATACTCAGCCAACAAGGGCGCGATCACCGCGACCACCACGAGAGCAACCATGACGCCGAGGGCCAACATGCCGAGCGGCTGGCGGCGAAAAGCCACCCATGTCGCGCGCCGGGCCGTGGGCTGATCGGTAGCAACGGGCTCGGCAGACGGCAACGGGTTCGTCGCATCAGGCCCAGTCGGGCCCGCAGAGTTCGTCGTGGCACTCATGAAGTCTTCACCCGGGGGTCAAGGAAGCCGTAGATGATGTCGGTGACCATGTTGGCCACCACCACAGTCACGGCCAGAAGGAGGAAGGAGCCCTGAAGAACCGGGAAGTCAAGTTGGATGACCGCCTCGTAGATCCCCCGGCCGAGCCCCGGGTAGGCGAACACCGTCTCGGTGAGTACGGCACCACCCACCAACGTCCCAAGCTGGAGGCCGATGAGCGTGGTCGCGGGCAGCAGCGCATTGCGCAGAGCATGCTTCCATAGCACGCGCCGGTACGGCAGACCATTGGCGCGAGCGAGGGTGCAGTAGTCCTCGCCCAGTGCATCGAGAAGTGTGGCTCGCATGGTAAGGACATAACTGCCCAGCTGTATGAGGACCAGCGAGAGACATGGGAGAACAGCGTGGTACAGAACGTTGCCGTACCACGCGGTTCCATAAATTCCGCGGTCGTACGCCCCGCCGATCGGGAACCAGCCGAGCCAGAGTCCGAATACAAAGAGCAGAAAGACCCCGACACTCGGGATGAACAAGGACTGAGCGGTGACGCCCACCATCTGCACGAGACGGTCGAACGTGCCTCCGGCTCGGGACGCCGCCAGGACGCCCAAAGGTATTCCGATGATCACGGTGAGCCCGAGGGCACCGCCGGCGAGCAGCAGAGTCCAGGGCAACCGCGCCAAGAGAACGTCGATCACCGGGATCGACTGCGTGAACGACACACCAAGGTTGCCCTGAAGGAGTTCGCCGAGGTAGACGATGTACTGAACGCCCAGCGGCTGGTCGAGCTGATACTGCTCAAGGAGGGCGGCCCTCTGGGCCTCGGTCATGTTCGGGCTCTGGATTGCCAGGGTCGGGTCCCCTGGCAGGAGCCGGAGCAGGAGGAAGGTGACCGTCACGGCGAACCAAACCGTGAGGACGCCCCGTCCTACGCGCCGGAGCACGAACGTGGTGAGAGTCATGAAGGCCGCCCCCCTGGTTTCAGCCCACTCGTGTGGCGCTGGCCAACGAGGTCGGGTTGACGATGGAGAGCAGTTCGCTCGGCTGGACGATGAAGTTGGTCCACTCGTCGCTGTGGGCGATGTAGAGGTTCTGGGTGTACATGATGTTGTCGTACACCTGCTCCCGAACGATCCGCGCCGCCTCTTGGACGAGCGGCAGCTGCTCGTCGAACTCCGGCACCACCCGCGCCTGGTTGATGAGCTCGCTCAGCTCAGGATCGTCGACGTGGGTGTAGTTGATAAAACCATCCGGAAGGTACGTGAGCGACATGTTGACCCGCGGGTCCTCCATGATTGCGAAGGTTCCGGCGTAGATGTCGTAGTCGCCCTCCTGGGTCTTCGCGAGGTACGTGTTGCGCTCATACCCTTCGAGCTCGATGGTGATACCGGCTTCGGCGGCACCGTCGCGCACGAGGTTGGCCCACTGGGAGACGATCGGGTCCTGCAGCGAGTAGAGCAGGGAGAACGTCAGCCCGTACGTGCCATCAGAGCCTGCGGTGTACCCCGCCTCCTCGAGGAGCGAGCGAGAGAGCTCCGGGTCGTACTCGTACTCCTCCAGCTCCTCGTACCAGTCGGCGAGAACGGGCATGATCGGGCTCGACCCGGTTGAGACGGCCTGGCCATGGAGAACGACCTCGCGGATGGCCTCGTAGTCCACTGCGTGGGCGAGCGCCTGCCGGACGAGGACGTCGTCGAGGGGCTCTCGGTCCATGTTGTAGAGCATGTGCGCGTAGCCGAGCCCCGGAATCTCTTCCACGGTGATGCCGTCGGCGTCCTGCAGCTCAGCGACCTGAGCCGGTGGGAGGGCGTTGGCAATGAGATCGATGTCGCCGTTCTGCAGGGCGAGGATCTCAGTGTTGACGTCCGGGTACACCCGGAAGACGATCTCATCCGGTCCGGGTCGCCCCGCCTCGACGAGCGGGTAGTTCTCGACCGCCTCGAGGACATAGTCCTGACCCCGCTGGACCTCGGTGAGAACGTATGGACCCGCACTCACCCAGTCGGAGTCGTTAGCGAACTCGGCGACGGACGGGGCGCTCCCAAAGACATGCTCGGGAACGATGTTCGCCCAGAAGCCCACACCCTCGACGAACGAGGAGTCGGGTTCGGTCAGGTGGACCTCGACACGAGTGTCCGAGACGGCCTCGGCCCGGTCGAGGTAGCCGAGCTGGCCGACAAGCGTGCCGGAGGGCTGGTCCTCCTTGGTGGCGTTGAGCGTGAAGGCGACGTCTTCCGCCGTGAGAGGCTCGCCGTCGCTCCACGTCATGTCGTCGCGGATCTCCCAGTACCCGGTGACCTCGTCGACCCAGCCCCAGTCGACGGCGAGCGCCGGCTCCTTGGCACCCTGCTCGTTGATGTGCAGCAGCCGGGGGTACATGAGCCCGGTGACCCAGGAATCGGTCCGGGAGTTGCCGATGAGCGGGTTGAAGTTCACCACGTCTGTCGTCGTGGCCACGGTGAGAGTGCCCCCGGAGGTGTCGCCGGCACCCTGCGTGGCGCCGTCGTCGGCGCCGTCGTCCCCCGGACCGGATGGGGCGCAGGCCCCGAGAGCAAGTGCGGTGGCGGCAGCCAGTGCCACCAGCCGTGGCAGCGTAGAGCGCTTCATCGGGCCCAGACCTCCTCGAGGACGCGGATGGTGTTCTGCCCGACGACGAGACGAATCTCGTCGTCGGAGTAGCCGTGCTTGACGAGCCAGCCGATGATGTTGAAGAAGGCCTCGGCCGGGTTCTCGACGCCGTCGACGTAGTCGACCAGTGGGTGGTCCACATGAGAGTGCGCCTGTGCGATCGAAAGGTTGTCCGCGAACGCCTGGTGCAGGCCGACGTGGTCGCCGAAGAGCGTGTCGGGACCGAAGCTCACGTGCTCGATGCCGACGAGCTCGACGCAGTAGGTGAAGTGGTCCATGACCGACTCGAGACTGTGCCGCGGGTGCTCGGGTGACAGCGTGGTGTGCGGGGCGGCCTCGATCCCGATGACTCCGCCGCGCTCGGCGCAGGCGCGGATGACCTCGTCCGGCTTCATCCGGTTGGTCGGCCAGACGGACCGTGCGCCGGCGTGAGTGATGAACACGGGCACCTTCGAGGCTTGGATCGTCTCGAGCGACGTCCGGTCACCGCTGTGCGACACGTCGATCGCGATCCCGAGCTTGTTCATCCGGTCCACGGCCCGCTCACCGAAGTAGGTGAGGCCGCCGTCACCGCGCTCCTTGAGCCCACTTCCCAGCATGTTGGCCTCGGAGTAGGCGATCCCCATCTGGCGCACGCCGAAGCCGTAGAGGACGTCGAGACGGTCCACCTCGTTCTCGATCATCGTCGCAGCCTCGAGCGCGAAGATGTGGGCGATGCGTCCGGTCTCGGCTGCGTGCCGGATGTCGGCGAGCGTCTCGGCCTTGACCACGAAGTCCTGGTGGGCCAGGTCCGCCATGCGGACGCCGAGATCGAAGAGGACGTCCTGGTACTTCCAGCCCGCGTCGGAGCTGATGCAGCAGGTGCCGTCCATGCCGTTGTCGAACACCGCGGTCAGACCCGACCTCGCCAGGCCCAGGTAGCCGGTGGGTTCGCGGCCCTGGCGGATGTGCTCGCGCACCCGTCCCATGTCATCGGGGAAGACCTGCACGTGCTCGTGCAGCGAGATGACAGTCTCCTCGGTGAGCAGGCGCGTCGTGCGCTCCTTCTCGGCCTCGGAGAGCTCGAGGCCGGCGTAGGGGGGCACGCGGCCCAGCTGCTCGGCGTAGCGGAACTCTCGGTAGTCAACGCCGGGTTCCAAGTACTCGTAGGCGGTGTAGCCGGTGTACCGGCCGGCGGGCTTCTCTAGCACGGGTGCGGATCCTCTCCACGGGGTTGTCGGGCGCCAGACCTCTGGGGCGACACCGGACTCTGGCGCGCTCAGGCACCTCTGTCAACTCTCACGTTCAAATTCAGTGATCCGGTGGCCGTAGACGATGGTTTTCGGCGAGCGGCTGTGGCAGTCTTGGGCACATGGAGAACCCGACCGTGGACGCCCAGGTCCTGACCGTACGTGGCCTCTCGGTGACCTTCGGCCAGGGCAGGCACGCCGTCCCGGCTGTCCGCGAGGTGGACTTGGACGTCCAGCGCGGCCAGCTCGTCGCCCTGCTTGGCGAGTCCGGGTCCGGCAAGTCCGCGACCGCGAGGGCGCTCATGGGCCTGGACGAGGGCAACGCGACAGTCACCGCGAGACAGCTCACCCTCAGCGGGACGGACCTGCGAACGGCCACCCAGACGGAGTTGCGCAAGATTCGCGGCGCACGAATGAGCCTCATCCTGCAGGATGCGCTGTCCTCACTGAACCCCGTGCTCTCGATCGGCGACCAGATCGGCGAGGTCATCCGGGTGCACACCAACCAGTCCCGTAAGCAGGCCTCCGCCCACGCGGAGGAGCTGCTGCGGCTGGTGGGCATCCCGGACGCAGCACGCCGGGTCAAGGACTACCCGCACCAGTTCTCGGGGGGGATGCGCCAGCGCATCCTCATCGCCATGGGGATCGCCCTGCAGCCGGAGCTGCTCGTCGCGGACGAACCCACGACCGCCCTCGACGTGACTGTCCAGGCACAGATCCTCGAACTACTCGACCGGCTCCGTCGCGAACTCGGCATGGCCGTGCTGCTGATCACCCACGACCTCGGCGTCGTCGCCGAGGTCGCCGACCACGTCGTCGTCATGTACGCGGGCCGGGTGGTGGAGGAAGCCCCCGCCGAGAAGGTCTTTGCCAACCCGGCCCACCCGTACACGAAGGCGCTGCTGGAGTCGGTGCCACGGCCCCGGCTGCGTGGAGGAAGCCTGCCGGCGATCCCAGGCTCGCCGCCGAGCCCCAACCAGGCGCCACCGGGCTGTCCGTTCCATCCCCGGTGTGCGTACGCCGTCGAGCGCTGCCGCCACGAGCGCCCGGTGCTACGTACCGTGCTGCCCGGTGTCGAGGCGGCGTGCCACCGAAGCGAGGAGGTGCTCCGTGACCGTGTCGCCTGAAACCATGAACGACCTGCAGGCTGGCGAGGGCAGGCAGGAGGTGCTCGTCGGGAGGGACCTGGTCAAGCACTTCCACAGCGGCTCCCCGGCGTCGAGGCGCAAGGTCCACGCCGTCGACGGCGTGAGCCTGTCACTTCGGGCGGGCGAGGTGCTCGGCATCGTCGGGGAGTCTGGGTGCGGCAAGTCCACCCTCGGTCGGATGCTCGTCGGGCTCGAGCGGCCGACGTCAGGGGCGCTGGTCTATCACGGCCGAGACGTGACCCGAGGTCGTCGTCGCGACCGGCAGTGGCTACGCAAGGGCGTCCAGATGATCTTCCAAGACCCGTACACGTCGCTGGACCCGCGAATGACAGTGGCCGACATCATCGCCGAACCGCTCGCCGCCGCCCACGTCGGGACAGCCCGGTCGCGGCGCGAGCGGGTCGTCGAGCTCCTTGAGCTGGTCGGGCTCTCCAAGGACATGCTGCACCGTTATCCGCATCAGTTCTCGGGAGGCCAGCGGCAGCGTCTGGGCATCGCGCGCGCACTGGCGCTCGAGCCGGACGTCCTGGTGTGTGACGAAGCGGTGTCCGCCCTGGACGTCTCCGTCCAGGCCCAGGTTGTCAACCTGCTCAAGGACCTCCAGGCGCGGCTGGGGGTGGCGATGGTCTTCATCGCCCATGACCTCGGAGTCGTGCACCACATCGCCGACCAGGTGGCCGTCATGTACCTGGGGCACATCGTGGAGACAGGAAGCGTCGAGGCGATCTATGCCGCTCCGGCGCATCCGTACACCCAGGCCCTGCTGTCCGCTTCTCCCACGGTCGATCTCAGCAACCGAGGCGTGTTGGGCCGTCGGCGGATTCTGGGCGGGGAACCACCGTCGCCCCTTAACCCGCCCAGCGGATGCCGGTTCCGCACCCGCTGCTGGTTGGCCGAGGAGCGGTGCGCCGAAGAGGTGCCGTTGCTCCGGCGTCCGACGACAGACGCCCACGGTCTTCAGGTGGCGTGCCACTTCGCCGAGCGTGCACAGGTGGAGGCGAACGCCGACGCCAGGTGACGTGTGTCTACCAGGAGGACGGACCCCTACGGCAGGCATGAGGCGAGTCAGCCCTCAGTCCGACTGCGTCGCCGCATAGTTGACCGGGGCTGACCCGCCTCGCCTGAACAGCAACTTAGGTGACCTGGCGCGCCGGTCCGCTAGAACGGCACCCCGCAGGTGAGGATGACGTTGGCGTACGGGGACGCCTCCCCGGAGCGGACGACGAGCCGCGCCCGCGCCGATCGGGCCTTCAGCTCCTCGTGGGTGACCCACTCCGGCTCGCCGAAGTGGCCACGTAACAGCTCCGCCGCTGCAGGGTTGCGCGCCGCCGTCTCCCGGGCGACCGCAGTGGACTCCACGACGATCTCCTCGGCGAGGGCGTCCACCACCGCGGCGAAGTCCGGCACACCGAACGTCAGGGCCAGGTCGACCACTGGCACCCCGGGCGGCCGGGGCAAGCCACAGTCCGCAACCACCACCATGTCGGTGTGCCCCAGCCGGGCCAGGTGCCAGGAGAGGGCGTCGTTGAGGATGCCGCGACGCTTCACCGTCGCACCTCCTGGATCTCGTCGAGGGTAGGGAAGGACTCCTGGGCGCCGCGGCGGGTGACGGCGACGGCGGCCACCGCGGTCGCGGTCACGACCGCGTCGGGCAGGGTGGCCCCCTCGGCGAGCCGCACCGCGAGGGAGCCCACGAAGGAGTCGCCGGCCCCGGTGGTGTCCACCGCCTGCACCCGGTGGGCCGGGACTCTCGTCGTCCGCGCGGGCCCGTCACCGGCGGACGGCTCGGCGACCACCGCGCCCGCGGCTCCGAGGGTCAGGACGACGGACCGGGGGCCGAGCCCGAGCAGCCGGACGGCGAGGGCCTCATCCCGCGCGCCCAGCGCGGCCGCGTCGCCGCCGGCGTCGCCGGCGTCGCCGGCGGCGTCACCCGCAGCGTCACCCGCGGCGTCGCCGGCGGCGTCGAGGAGGAACCGGGCCTCGGACTCGTTGACGACCAGCGGGTCCGCCACGCGCAGCACCTCCGGCGCCAGCTTGGCGGCCGGGGCGGTGTTGAGCACCACCCGCCCCCGCGCCTGCGTGGCGACCAGGGCCACCGACTCCAGCGGGATCTCCAGTTGCGCGACCACGACCGGCGCGTCCTGCCAGAGCGGGCGCAGCTCGGTGAGCATCGCCGGGGTCACCCGCCGGTTGGCGCCTGGGGAGACGATGATCGAGTTCTCCCCGTCGGGCGTCACCATGATCGTCGCCGTCCCGGTGGGGGCGTCGACCGTGCGCAACCCGGTGAGGTCCACCCCGGCCGACTCCAAGGAGGCACGTAGCAGAGCGCCGTGCTCGTCCGGCCCCACGCAGCCGATGAAGGCGACGTCGCCGCCGAGCCGACCCGCGGCGACGGCCTGGTTGGCCCCCTTGCCGCCGGGGGTCGTCACGACGTCGGCGGCGAGGATCGTCTCGCCCGGTGCGGGCCTGTGGTCGATGTCCAGGACGAGGTCGGCGTTGGCCGAGCCGACGACGACCACCGGGTGCGTATCCATGGGTCTCCGTGGTGTCTGTCCCTGCGGGTCGGTGCCGCGCCGCGTGCGGTCACGCGGCGCGGCACGCGGTCAGCTGGCGGGACGGCTCACAGGTCGCCCTGGCGCACCGCGACGACCGGGACGGAGATGGTCGCCTCGACCTCCTCGCCGGCGAGGACGGCCAGGGCCGCCTCGACCGCCGCGCGGCCGAGCTCCTCCGGCTGCTGCGCGATGGTGGCGTACATCGTGCCCGCCTCGACGGCCGCCTGGCCGTCGGCGGTGGCGTCGAATCCGACGACGAACACGTCCTGGCCCGCCCGGTCGCCAAGCGCCTGGATCGCGCCGAGGGCCATCTCGTCGTTCTCCGCGAAGATCCCGACGACGTCCGGGTTGGCCTGGAGCAGGTTCGTGGCGACGTCGAGGCCCTGCGCCCGGTCGAAGTCGGCCGGCTGCTTGGCGACCACCTCGATGCCTGGGTACTGGGCGATGCCCTCATCGAACCCCTGGCCGCGCTCGCGCGAGGCGGATGTGCCGGCTACGCCCTGCAGGACGATGACCTTGCCCTCCTCGCCGATCGCTTCGGCGAGCGCCTCGGCGGCGAGCCGGCCGCCCTCGACGTTGTCCGAGGCGACGAAGGAGGCGACCTCCGCGCCGTTGACCGCACGGTCGACCGCGATGACGGGCACGTCGGCCTCGACCAGTGGAGAGACCATCGAGCCGGCGGCGTCCGAGTCGACCGGGTTGATGATCACCGCGTCGAGCTCCTGCGCCAGGAAGTTCGCCATCTGGTTGGCCTGCTGGGTGGCGTCGTCCCGGGCGTCGGTGACCACGAGCTCCGCTCCGGCGTCGTCGGCGGCGGCCTGGGCGCCGTCGCGCAGCGAGACGAAGAACGGGTTGTTGAGGGTGGAGAGGGCCAGGCCGATGCTCGCTTCGCCCTCACCACCCGCCGTAGCGGTGGACTCGGCCGTCTGGTCCTCGCTGCCGGAGTCTCCGCTGCCGCAGGCCGACAGGGCAAGAGTCCCGACGGCGAGAAGGGCGGCGAGACGGGTTCGGGGCTTCTTCATTGAAACCATTCCTTTCGGTGGTGCGACCGGGGGCCGGTCGCGTGTCGGTGGTCGGGTATCCGGTCACCTGGGGTGGGAGGACGCCGTTGGTGTGCGGGCCAGAGACCGGTGCGCTCACGATCTCCTGCGGCGCAGCGTGTCGCTGAGGACGGCGAGGGCGATGACCGCGCCGATGACGACCTGCTGCCAGAAGGAGGAGACGTTCAGGAGGTTCAGGCCGTTGCGGATGACGGCGAGCACAAGGGCACCGACGAAGGTGCCGAACGCCCGTCCGGACCCGCCTGCGAGGCTGGCACCGCCGATGACGACGGCGGCGATCGCGTCGAGCTCGTACCCGGCGGCGGCCTGCGGCTGCCCGGAGGCGAGCCGCCCGGCGAGCACGAGGCCCGCGATGGCGGAGTAGAGGCCCGCGAGGGAGTAGATCACGAGCTGCTGGCGGCGGACGTTGATCCCGGACAGCCGGGCCGCCTCCTCGTTGCCGCCGATGGCGTACATGGCCCGGCCGGAGTAGGTGCGGGCGAGGATGAACCCCGCGAGGAGGCCGGCGACGACCATGACGAGCACGGGCACCGGCAACCAGCCGCCAACGGTGCTGCCAAGCCAGGCGACCGCCTCCGGCTGGGCGATGGGCACGCCGTCGGACAGGACGAGGGCCAGCCCCCGGGCGATGGACAGCATCGCCAGCGTGGCGATGAACGCGGGGAGCCGGCCGTAGGCCACGAGCGACCCGGAGACGAACCCGCTCGCCACACCGGTGACGAGGCCGAGAGCGATCGCGACGAAGGGGTTCACGCCGCCCGTGGCCGCCGTGTAGGCGGTGACGATCGACGACAGCGCGGCCACGGAGCCCACGGACAGGTCGATCCCACCGGAGACGATGACGAAGGTCTGCCCGAAGGCCAGGATGGCGACGACGGCCGCCTGGACGCCGATGTTCAGCACGTTCTGGGTGGTGAGGAACACCGGGCTCAGCAGCGCCATGACGACGCCGAGCACGAGGAGAGCGACGAACGCCCCGTTCTGCCCGAGCAGGGTCTTCGCGCGCTCGGTGATCGACTGGGCCACGCCGGTGCGGGCGGTGTCAGCGGGCACGGCTGGACTCCACTTCCTTGACTGCCAGGGCCATGACGACGTCCTGGGTGGCTTCTTCGTGGGTGAGCTCGCCGACGATGTGGCCCTGCGCCATGACGAGGACGCGGTCGCAGACGCCGAGCACCTCGGGCAGCTCGGAGGAAACGAGGAGCACACCCCGCCCGGAGGCGGTCAGAGTGTTGATGAGCTCGTAGATCTCCACCTTGGCGCCGACGTCGATGCCCCGGGTGGGTTCGTCGAGGAGCAGGACCGTGGGATCGGCGGCGAGCCACTTGCCCATGACGACCTTCTGCTGGTTGCCGCCGGACAGGTTGGTGACGACGGCCTGGGTCGACGGCGTGCGGATGCCGAGGTCGTCGACCACCGTGCGCGCCTGGTCACGCAGGCGTGCGCGGTCGACGATCCCTGCCCGGGTGGCATCCCTCAGGACGGCCAGGGTGAGGTTCTCCTCGACCGTGGCGCCGAGCACCAGACCCTGCGCCTTGCGGTCCTCCGGGACGAGACCGAGTCCGGCGCGGATCGCGGCGTGCACGTCGTGCGGGGGCAGCGGGCGGCCCTGGACGGTGACGCTCCCCGAGTCGTACGGGTCTGCGCCGAACACTGCTCGCAGCAGCTCGGTGCGTCCGGCCCCGACGAGACCGGCAATGCCGACGACCTCACCAGCCCGCACGCTCAACGAGACGTCCTCGAACCGTCCACGGGCGGTCAGGCCCTCGACGCGGAGCAGCTCGGCGCCCACCGGGCTCGGGCGGCGGGGGAACTGAGACTCGATGGAGCGCCCGACCATCATCCGCACGAGCTCGTCGGTGTCCGTGCCGGCCGGAACGGTGCCCACCGAGCGGCCGTCGCGCAGCACGGTCACCCGGTCCCCGACGCGCTGGATCTCCTCGAGGTGGTGGGAGATGAAGACCATCCCCACGCCCTTGGTGCGCAGGTCCGCCATGAGGCCGAGCAGGCGGTCCACCTCCGCGTCGGTCAGGGCGGCGGTGGGTTCGTCGAGGATGAGGATGCGGGCGTCGAGGCTGAGCGCCTTGGCGATCTCCACGAGCTGCTGGCGGGCGACACCGAGGGTGGAGACCGGGCGACGCAGGTCGACGTCGAGGCCCACCAGCTGCAGGGCGGCGCTGGCCCGGCGGTCCATCTCCTTGCGGTCGATGATCCCGAACCGGCGGGGCTGGCGGCCCAGGGTGACGTTCTCCGCGACGGACAGCTGGGGAACGAGGTTGAACTCCTGGTAGATGGTCGCGATGCCCAGCGCCTCGGCCTGGGCTGCCGTCGCGATGGTCACGGGCCGCCCGTCGACGAGCACCCGGCCCTCGTCGGGCTGGTACACCCCGGCGAGGCACTTGATGAGGGTCGACTTGCCGGCACCGTTCTCGCCGAGCAGCACGTGGACCTCGCCCCCGCGCAGGTCGAAGGACACCCCGTCGAGAGCGACGACGCCGGGGAACCGCTTGCTGAGGCCCTCGACCCGGAGCAGCTCGGGGCCGGACGACGGGAGGCTCACCGGGGCCTCCCCGGGGCGGTGGACTGACGCAGGACGAGGCGGCAACGCAGATCGGGCATGGGCGCCGGATCCTCCTCGCCCGCGATGCGGGCGAGGAGGGTCCGGGCGGCGTGCTCGCCGAGGGTCCTCGTCGGCTGGGCGACGGCCGTGACGGTGGGGGTGAGCAGACCGAACCAGGGGGTGTCGTCGAACACGGCCAGCGCGAGGTCGTCCGGGACGACCGGCGCGTCGGCGCGGCGCTCCGCGAGGACCCGGAGCACGCCCAGGCCCATGGTGCCGTTGGCGACGAAGACGGCGTCCGGTCGGTCGGGGGTGGCCAGGATGCGTTCCATGGCCGCGTAGCCGCCCTCGGCACGGAAGTCGCCGTGCAGGACGCGGCCGGCGGGCAGCTCGAGGCCGTGCCCGGCCAGGGCCTGGCGGAAGGCGTCGAGCCGTGCCCGCGCGCTGCCGGCGTGCTCGGGTCCGGAGATGATCGCCGGGTCGCGGCGGCCGGTGGCCAGGAGGTGGTCGACGAGCTCCTCGATGGCCTCGGTGGCGTCGGTCAGGACGGTGGGGGCCTCGACGTCGGCCGCGGCCCGGTCCACGAGGACGACGTGGTGCTGGTGCTCGGCGGCCTCACGCAGCAGCGGGGAGGTGTCCACCGTGGGCACCACGATGAGGCCGTCGACCTGACGCTCGAGCAGGATCCGGATGTAGTGGTCCTGCTGGTCGGGGTCCTCGTCCGCGTTGCCGACGATGACCGAGAACCCCGCGGCGCGCGCGGTGTCCTCCACGGCACGAGCCAGCTCGGTGAAGAACGGGTTGAGCAGGTCGGAGACGACGAGGCCCACCGTCCGGGTCCCCGTGCTGCGCAAGGACCTGGCGACGGCGTTCGGCCGGAAGCCCAGCTCACGGGCCGCGGCCAGGACGCGCTCGCGCATCTGCGGGGACGTGGCGGGGTGCCCGGTCACGACCCGGGAGACGGACGCGGTCGAGACGCCGGCGGCCCTCGCCACGTCCTTGATCGTCGGCATCGGTCCTCGCGACCCGGGCCGGTCGGCGGCTCTGCCGGCCGGTCCTCCGTTCGTGTAATCGTTCCCATGGGGACGATTTCATCGAGGTTAATCTCTTGTTCCGACGAGGTCAAGCACCGCCCGGGCCCCCTCGATCAGGCACGGTCCGTCGACGAGGTGCCAGACACCTCACGCGGATCACCGAGGGATCACCCCTTCATGATCACGTCGGCTCTCCACCCGCAGGGATGACCTGGAGGCTCTCGGCCAGAGCTGGTCTGGTTTGATCTGCTGGGGAGGCGGCGATGGGCGGACAGAGCGTTGACGTTGTTGCAGCGGTCGCAGGTGTCCCACCGGCGCAGACCGGCACGATGCGGCGCAATGCACAACAGGCGGGCGCCGACGGCGATCACCCCGAGGGAGCACTCCGATGACCTCCACGACGTGCCGACGACTGGACGGCCGTGTCGCGGTCGTGACGGGCGCGAGCCGTGGCATCGGGTTGGCGATCGCGCAGCGCCTGGTCGCCGAGGGCGCGAAGGTCTGCATCACGGCACGCAAGCCGGATCCGCTGGCCGAGGCCGCGGCAACCATGCCGGACGACAGCGTCATCGCCGTCGCGGGCAAGGCCGACGACCCGGAGCACCAGCACGCGGTGCTCGACCGGGTGGCTGAGGCGTTCGGCCACCTCGACATCCTCGTCAACAACGCCGGCATCAACCCCGTGTACGGCCCGCTGGTGGACGTCGATCTCGCCGCCGCCCGGAAGATCCTCGAGGTGAACCTTCTCGCCACGCTGGCCTGGGTGCAGGAGGCCATGCGGCGCACCGACCTGCGCTTCGCCGAGGGCGGGTCAGTGGTGAACCTGTCGTCGGTCAGCGCAGACACGCCGTCGCCCGGCCTGGGGATGTACGGCGTGAGCAAGGCAGCTGTCGCCCACCTCACCCGGACGCTCGCCGCCGAACTGGGCCCCGCGGTACGGGTCAACGCGGTCTCCCCCGCCGTGGTGAAGACCCGTTTCGCCCGCGCTCTGTACGAGGGCAAGGAGGCCGAGACGGCGGCCCAGTACCCGATGAGGCGCCTCGGGACCCCGGACGACGTCGCCGCAGCGGTCGCTTACCTAGTCTCCGACGAGGCGTCGTGGGTGACCGGGCACGTCCTCACCCTTGACGGCGGCCTGCAGGCCGCCGGCGGAACGGCCTAGCCTTCACTCGTCGCCTAGCCTTCAGCATCTCGGGGTCGGCGAGTGGCTGCCCGAGTTCGACCCGCGGTGGCCCTCGGCCGACTGCGACATGGCTAAAGGTCGATTGACCGGACATAACCACCGCAACGGAAACACAGCAGAGAGCGTGGCGACCTCCATCCCCCTTGGCGCCTGGACCAAAGGCGGCACCGAGACTCACCCAGGCGGAAGTTCCCCCACAGCGGCACGAGCGCCAAGCCAGTTTTCAAGCGACTCGGCACCACAGCCCGACGCTGAACACTTGACTACGTCACACGAACCGATCGCATGCCAAAATCCGTCTATGCCTGCGAGCGCGGAAGCGTCTCTATGTCAGGCCTTTTGTGGGAGAAATCTCAAGTCACGCCAATCGTGCTCGAAGTCGCGTAAGGTCGGCAGGACGTGGCGAACGCTGGAGTTGCATAATCAGGTATCCGCGGTTATGTAGAGAAATCTCAGCAGACCATGTGGAGGTTGCTCGGTCAGCTGCGCTCGCAAAGCTCGCCGCCAGGATGCCAAGAGGACCAAATCCTACAGGTACTACGGGCGCCACATTCCCAGCCCATGCCATACTCGCAACTTCTTCGACCCGCACGTCGATGGCGCCGCGTCCATTCTGGAAAGTGAAGGCGACGTCGGGAGCATCGAAAGGCGCCAGTTGCACCAGCACCTCCATCGATGGCATCTCCTGCCCATCATCGAAGAATTGCAGCACGCCGAGTTTCCATCCACTCTCGAGGAGCTGTCTCGCAGACTCGGGCGTAAGGGTGTCGCCCGGCAACGGAGGTCCATCCGGAAATAGGGACTGTGCCGCGGGAGGAACTCGACCCAAGAACCCGTCCAAGAAACTCTGCATGGGACCCCGGCGGCGGCCCCTTCGTCGCCCGATATTCGTCTGATCAGGTTCGCGGTCAGGCATCAGTGACTCCTTGACTCCTAGGCAGTGACGGGCGGTAGCCCACTTACATCATGCCCTGTCGGTTGCAAGTCCGACGCCTACCGGACCGCTGAACTGAAACAACAAACTGCAACTCTACTCTTTCTCAGTCCGACTGCGTCGTCGCGTAGTACCTCGTCCCCACCCCGTTCGGCCCCGGCACGGCGACGATCCCCACCCCCATCTTCGTCGCCCCGGCCCGCAGGATGTTCGCGTCGTGGCCCGGGCTGTCCCGCCACGCCTCGAACAGCTGCGTGTAGTCGTAGTGGTAGGCGACGTTCTCCGCCCACGAGGTGAACGGGCAGGTCGGCTTGGAGTGCGACAGCGCCCCGTCGCCGGAGAGCTTCGCCGACCACGTCCGGGCCGCCTCGGTCAGGCACGGGTCGGCGACGAGGGTCCGCAGGCCCTTGGCCTTGCGGTAGGCGTTGATCTCATCGAGCACGTGCTGCTCCATCGCGGTGAGCACCGATGCGGTCGCGGCAGCCGGCGCCGGCGGCACTGGCCGGGGGGCCGGCGGCGGCGGGGGTGGCACGTCGGTGATCCCGTCACTGACGTGGACGTCGAGCAGCCGGGTGAGGAAGGCGGCCATGTGGTCGCGGCGGACCGGATCCGCCGGAGCGAAGCGCCCGCTCGTGCTGCCGGAGACGACACCGGCGGCGGCCGCCTTGTCGATCGCGGCCGCGGCCTCGAGGTGGTCGTCGTCCGGGAACGCGTCCGGGGCCGCGGGCAGCGGCGCGCTGCCGGCCTGCCGGGCCCGCACGTCGTGGGCGCGCACGAGGATCGTCGCCATCTCGGCGCGGTTGACCACGTCGTACGGCCGTACCCGGCCGCGGCCGTCGCCCTCCAGGACGCCGAGGTCGGCCAGGGTGTTGAGCGACCGCTGGTGCGGGGACGAGCCGTCGTCGGTGAAGTAGTCCCGCGGCGCGCTGGGCACGGACCCGCCGGTGCGCTTGAGGGCGCGGACGACGAACGTCGCCAGCTCGCCGCGGCGCACCGTGCCGCCCGGCGCGTAGGAGCCGTCGGTGTTGCCGGCGGTCACCTGCCAGTACCGCAGGCAGCCGATGGCGTCGGCGAAGCCGTCGCTGGGCGCCACGTCCCAGAACCACGGGTCGGCGGTGGCCGGGTCCGGGCAGGCGGCATCCGTGCTGCGCGGTTCGACGGCGGTGGCCGTCGGGGCGACAGCAGCCATGCCGGTCACGGTGAGCACCGCCGTGACAGCGGAGAGTAGTGCTCGACGCATGGTCCTTGTGTCGGCAGAACCGCGCCGTTCCTGAAGCCGCGAACCCGCTCAGGTGTCGGTCGTCACCCGGGTGCTGCGCCACAGCCCGCGGGTGTCGTGCACCAGCGCACGACCAAGCGCCTCGGCGGGGACCTCGCGGAACTCGTCGTGGTCGACGAGCAGGACGACGACGTCCGCCCGGCCCAGGGCGGTGGGCAGGTCGACGAGCTCGACCCCGTCGAGGCCGGCGAGTTCGGCGGGCAGCGCCGCCACGTGCGGCTCGACGACGTCGATGGGCGCGTCGACGAGGCCGCGCAGCCGTTCGACGACGTCGACGGCGGGGCTCTCCCGCAGGTCGTCGACGTTGGCCTTGAACGCCAGGCCGAGGGCGGCCACCCGCACCGGCCGGCCGCCCCGGCCGGCCGCGCCGTCCCGGGCGGCCTGGGCCACGAGGGTCGCGACGTGCGCGGCGACCCTCCCCGGCTGGTCGTCGTTGATCTGCCGGGCGGTGCGGATGAGGGTGGCGTCCTCGGGGGCGGCGGCGACGACGAACCACGGGTCGACGGCGATGCAGTGCCCGCCGACGCCGGGCCCGGGGCGCAGGATGTTGACCCGCGGGTGCCGGTTGGCCAGGTCGATCATCTCCCACGGGTCGACGCCGAGCCGCTCGCACACCCGGGCCAGCTCGTTGGCGAAGGCGATGTTGACGTCCCGGTAGGCGTTCTCGGCCAACTTGGACAACTCGGCGGTGCGGGCGTCGGTGAGCAGGAGCCGCCCCTGGACGATGAGCCGGTACACGGCGGCGGCCCGCTCGGCGGCCTCCGGGGTGACGCCGCCGATGACCCGGTCGTTCGTCACGATCTCGATCATGATCCGGCCGGGCAGCACCCGCTCCGGGCAGTGGGCCAGCAGCACCGGGTCCCCGCTCCGGTCGGCGGTGACGCCGGCGACGGCGAGGTCGGGGCGGGCCTCGGCGAGCCAGTGCCCGATCTGCTCGGTGGTGCCGGGCGGGGAGGTGGACTCCAGGATGACGAGCTCCCCGCCGCGCAGCCGGGGGGCGAGCGCGTCGGTGGCGGCGCGGACGGCGGACAGGTCCGCCGTCCGGTCGGCCTGCAGCGGAGTGGGGACGGCGAGGATGTAGGTGTCCGCCGCGGGGACGTCGGTGCTCGCCGAGAGCCGCCCGAGCCGGACGGCGCCGCTGACGGCGACGCCGAGGTCGGGTTCGACGAACGGCACCTCGCCGCGGTTGACCGCCTCGACGGTGGCCGGGTTGACGTCGACGCCGACGACGTCGAGGCCCTGGGTGGCGAACGCGGCGGCGGTGGGCAGGCCGATGTAGCCGAGCCCGACGACGACGAGACGCCCACGTTCCTCCACCACGGGAGGCGACCCTAGCGGCCGGTCATGAC
Source organism: Kineosporiaceae bacterium SCSIO 59966 (assembly GCA_020881835.1). Taxonomy (NCBI): domain Bacteria; kingdom Bacillati; phylum Actinomycetota; class Actinomycetes; order Kineosporiales; family Kineosporiaceae; species Kineosporiaceae bacterium SCSIO 59966. Next base: position 658,748 of record CP052876.1, on the reverse strand, counting down.
TCGAGCAGACGGTGCAGGAGCACGACCATGTCGGCGCGGTTCACCGGTGTCGCCGGGGAGAACGTCGTCGGGCTGGTCCCCTGGGTCACCCCGGCCTCTTCGGCCCAGCCGATCGCCGGTGCGGCGTAGCTGCCGGCGGCGACGTCGTCGAAGCGCTCCGGGGCGGCGGCCGGCTCCCCCACAAGCCGCCACAGCAGGGTGACGGCCTGGTCGCGGGTGACCGGGTCGCCGGGGGCGAACCGGCCGGGTTTGACGCCGGAGGTGATGCCACGCTCGACGGCCCAGCTCACCGCGTCGGCGTAGTAGGCGCCCTGCGGGACGTCGGTGAAGCCGCTGGTCCCGGTGGGGGCCGGGCGGCCCTGCGAGCGCCACAGGAACGTGACGGCCTCGCCGCGGGTGACCGTCTTCTTCGGGGAGAACCTCGTCGCCGTGGTGCCGGAGGTGACGTCGTGGAGCACCGCCCAATCGACGGCTCCGGCGTAGTACGCGTCCGTCGGGACGTCGGTGAACACCGGCAGCACCGGCTCGGGCTCCGGCTCAGGCACAGGCTCGGGCTCGGGTGCCGGTTGAACCTCCGGGACCGGCGCGGCGTCCGGGTCGGGCTCCGAGGGTGGCGGCGTACCCCCGGCGTCCTCGACCGGCGCAGCAGCAGGTCCCTTCCAGGCGAGCAGAACCGGTGACCCCGTCCCGGCGCCCCGGACGACGCCGGTGGTGGCGGTGCCGACGAGGCGGGCCGCGGCGTCCGCCGGGCGCAGGGCCGGGTCGACCTCGAGGTACTGGGCGAGGATGCCGGTGACGTGCGGGGCAGCCATGGACGTGCCGGAGGACTCGGCCCACGCGGCCGGCGACTCGCGGGAGGCGGAGAGGATCCGCACCCCGGGGGCGAACAGGTCCAGGCAGGAGCCGTAGTTGCTGAACGAGGCCCGGGCGTCCGCGGCGTCGGTGGCACCGACGGTGACGGCGGACGGCTCGCGCGCCGGGGAGGTGGCGCACGCGTCGGCGCTGTCGTTGCCGGCCGCGACGACGACGGCGAGCCCGGCGTCGTGCACGGCCCGGATCGCGGAGTCGAGGATCTCGGACGGCGGTCCGGCCAGGGAGATGTTGACGACGCCGGGCGTGCCGCGCGGGTGGGTCTGCAGCACCCAGTCCAGGCCGGCGATGACGTCGGACTGGTTGCCGGACCCGGCGCAGTCCATCACCCGGACGGGGACGACGTCGACCTCGGGGGCGACGCCGACGTCGGCGCCCCCGAGGATCCCGGCGACGTGGGTGCCGTGCCCGTTGCAGTCCGCGCCGCCGTCCGGGCTCTGGACGCCGTCGAGGATCTGGACGCCGGGCTGGACGCGGCCGGTCAGGGCGACGTGGTCAGCGCGCACCCCGGTGTCGACGACGTAGACCCGGACGCCGTCCCCGCCCGCGGGCCGGGACGCGAGCCCGTCGAGGGGCAGGGTCCGTTGGTCGATCCGGTCGACGCCCCATGGGGTCTCGGCGGCGACGTGAACCTCGCGGTCGAGCTCGACGCGCTGGACGTCTGGATGACGCGCCAGCCGCCGGGCCTCGCCGGGACGCAACGACGCCACGAGGCCTGGGAGGGAATCGGTGAGGGGGCGCGGGTGGGCCGAGGAGGCGAGCTCCTGGTGGAACTCCTCCGGGTCGACGCCCGGAGCCAGTTCGACGAGGTAGGACGCCGGCGCCTCCTGGGCGCTCGCGGGAACAGCACCTGCCGCGCCAACGAGGACGGCGAGGAGCGGGGCCCAGAGGAGACGTCGCACGATCGGAGTCTCGACAGGAAGGTGCGCAAAGTTGAGAAGGAACGGGCGGCAAGTCGCCGGGCACCGCCACGCGCCGCCGCGGACGCCGGAAGCCCCGGCCCCCATGACTGGGGACCGGGGCTTCCGATCACAGACCCTCAGGGTGCAAGGGGCATGAGGTGCTACACAGCCGGAACTGCGTCCCGGTCCTCGACCAGGTTGAGGACGCTCTGGGCACCCGCGTCCGGGCTGGTGTTCAGCACGACCGACACGGCGTCGCCTTCGCTGAGCGCCTCCTCGAAGTCGGCCTCGGTAACCGGCTCACCTGCGATACGGAACAGGTCGTCGGCCACGTAGGTGATCTCGACGTACTGCTCGTCCGTGGTGAACAGGTTGAAGCTGCCACCCGCACCGTCAGTGACGGCGGTACCAACAACGTCACCGGTGTAGGTGCCGTCAGCCGGCGCCTCGTTGAGCGCGACCCAGGTCTTCTCGGCGGTGACGGTGTCGTCAGCCTCGTCAAGGACCAGGTTCCCGTTCGGGTCGACGTCCGCACAGCCCAGGAAACCGGGGCCCCCGACGGTGGGGTCGGTCGTGTCAGGGACAAAGGTGTCGAGGCAGGCGACGATCACGTCAGTGCTGTCCTCGTCCACTGCCGCACCGGTGTAGGTGAAGGTCGCCGTACCGGTTTCGTCGACGTCGGTGGTGTCGTCGTCGACCACAGAGTCGATGGTGTCACCAGCCGCGGTGTTCTCGGTGTAGTCACCGTTGGCGTCGACGCTGAACACCTGGAAGGTCACCGGCTGGTTCACGGTGGCTTCACCGAACTGGTTCTCCACGGTGGCGACCACGGTGTGGTCGGTGCCCTCCGGGTTGACGGCGGTCTCGGGCGTCAGGGAGACAACTGCGAGCTCCGCAGCAACCCACGACTTGGTGGCCGTGGCGTTGATCTCGTCGTCGTCAAGGGTGACGGTGCCGGGCGTCGTCTCGGTAGGAGCGGTGTACTCAACGCAAGTGACGTCCGCATCCACTCCGTCGATGCACGCGACGATGAGGTCCTCAGCCCCCAGCGGCGCGTCGGCAGCGTCCGGACCCGTGTAGGTGAAGGTCGCCTCACCGGCCACCTCGCCATCCGTGGCGGCCGTGGTGTTGCCGTCAACAGTGGCACCAGTGGTGTCCACCTCCTCAAAACCGGTGTCAGCCACGCCCTCGTCCTCGACGAAGTCGCGGTAGACCTCGAAGGTCACCGTCTCACCCTCGAGCGGCTCGTCGAACTGGTCGTAGACCGTCGCGGTGACGGTGTGCTCGTCGCTGAGGACGTTGGTGGCCTCGGCCGGTTCCAGCGTCATCGAAGCAGCCTCACGGACCTCCCAGGCCTTGGTGGCCCAGTCGCTCGGCTCAGCGTCGATGTTCGTCGGCTCGCCCGTGACCTGGTCGACCACGAGGACCGTGCGGTCCCCGAAGAACGTGGTCTGCTCCTCGGTGCAGTTCTCCGCGGCAGCGGCAACGACGCAGGCGACGATGTAGTCGTCGCTGTCCTCAGGGACGTCCAAGTCGGTGTCGTCGGTGTAGGTGAACGTGGCCGCAGAGCCCTCGGACTCCACAACCCCGCCCGTCTGCAGCAGCCGCACGTTCTGGCCGGGAACGTCGAACTCGTCGGGGCTGCCGTACACCTCGAACCGGACCAGGCTGCCGTCGACGACAGGCCCACCGTCGGCGTTCACCAGCGTCGCCGTCACAGTGTGCTCGGTGCCGACCGGGTTGACGGCCTCTTCCGGCGTCAGGCTCAGAGCGGCGGGCGCCAGCGCCTCCTCGGTGAGCGGCTCGATGTACTCCTTCTCCACCAGGTCCGCGACGGTCCGCATCACGTAGAACGCCATGTCCTTGCGGTCCACCGAGGTGTACGGCAGGTACAGGCCGCTGGCCTCGCCCTGGACGATGCCCTCGGCGCGCAGCGAGTAGATGTCCTCGGCGCCCGGCAGGGTCGGCGGGACGTCAGCGAACGGGTCGGTGTAGTCGGCCTCGTAGAAGTCAGCGTCCTCGGAGCCGTCCACGACGTTGTCGACCATGCGGTCGATGAACCGGGCCATGTCGCGGCGGGTGATCGACTCGTACGGGGCGAACTCGTCGGCGTTCTTGCCCTCGACGATCTCGAGCTCGACGAGCTGGTCAATCGCGTCCTGCTGCGGACCGGTCAGGCCGTCGGTGTCCTCGAAGCCGGCGTCCGGGGCCTCTTCCGGGTCGACGACGTCGATGTCCGAGGCGCGCTCGATGTAGCCGATCGTCCGGGAGATGAACAGCGCCATCTCGTAGCGCTTGACGTCATCGTCCGGGGCGTAGGTCGTGGCGTTACGGCCACGGGTGATGTCGTACCAGGCGAGGCAGTTGATCGCGTCCTGGTAGGCCTGCGTCTCGCCCGTGATGTCGTCGAAGCCGTAGGGCTCGGTCCAGTCCGCGCACGCGGGATCGATGCTCTGGACATGGTTGTCCGCGTACGCCGCGGGGCCGAAGGCGCCCACGGTGAGGGCGGTGGCCCCCAGTACGGCCAGGGAGCGCTTGGCAGCGCGACCCTGTCTCGTGGTGAAACTCATGAAATGGCCTCCTAGCCATCCACCGGTGGATGTTCGCCCCCGCAGGGGCCCCCTCCCGACCCAGGTGGGGCGGGATTCGGTCCAGGACTCCTCGTACGTCAGTCACCGCGGCGCCGGACTTGAGCAGGCCACCTCGGCAGGCTGCCGAGTCGCGAGCTCCGCCCCCGTCGCAGGGGAGATGACGTCCGTGGAGCCAGTGGACGCCCGTGACTCTAGCGACACGGGTAGTCACGAGCAACAGTGACGCACGTTGGGACCAAGTCGTGACCAAAGACCCAGGTCAGATTGGAGAAACCGGGGCCTCCGTCAGGAGCAGAACTGCGGCACGACCTCGCGCTCGAACAGCTCGATGCCGCTGGTGTCGTCGGCCGCCTCGACGAAGTAGGTGATCGCGTACGTCATGCCGGCGTCCTGCAGGGCGGTCAGGCGCTCACAGATCTGCTCGGGGGTGCCCACCAGCGGCCCGGTGCGGAAGGAGTCGACGGCCCGCTCGAGCCTGTCCTCCGTGAGGTAGGGGCGGTAGCGCTCGCGGATGGCGTCCAGGCGCTCGGTCACCTCCGCGTCGTCCCGACCGATGACGACGTTGTAGTTGGCCGACCGGGTGATCGCCTCGAAGTCCCGCCCGACGGCCCGGCAGTGCTCGGCGAGCACCTGCGACTTGTGGGTGAACCCCTCGAGCGTGCCGTCGAAGTTCGTGTAGTCGGCGTACTTGGCCGCGGTGCGCAGGGTCTTGCGCTCCCCGCCGCCGGCGATCCACAGCGACGGGCCGCCGTCCTGCAGCGGCAGCGGCCGGCCGATCGCGCCGTCCACGTCGAACCGCTCGCCGTGCAGGGTGGCCCGGCCGTCCCGCCACATCTGCAGGAAGATCTGGACGCCCTCGTCCAGGGCGCGCAGCCGGTCCCCCGCGCCGGGGAACCCGTAGCCGTAGGCGCGCCACTCGTGCTCGTACCAACCGGCGCCGATGCCCATCTCCAGGCGGCCACCGCTGACGTGGTCGACGGTCGCGGCGACCTTGGCCAGGTAGGCGGGGTTGCGGTAGCCCATCGACGTGCACATCTGCCCGAGCCGGACCCGCTCCGTCGACGCCGCGAACGCCGCCATCAGGCTCCACGCCTCGTGGGTGGCCTCGTCGGTCGGCTCCGGGACGGTGTGGAAGTGGTCGTAGACCCAGATCGACTCCCACGGCCCGGCCTCGGCCCGGCGGGCGAGGTCACGCATCCGCGGCCACTGCTCGGCGTCCGGGACGTTCGTGAGGTCGAGCCGCCAGCCCTGGGGGATGAACAGACCGAACCGCACGGCTCAGCCCTCCGTCGCGGTGTCGGGGGCGGCGTGCTTGCCGGCGCGGGGCACGCGCATGCCGCCGTTAGCGACGACGCGGGTGAACTCCTCGAGGGCGGCCGCCGGGTTGCCGCCCCGCTTGACGGCCCGCTGGCCGACCATGGCGACGAGGGACTTCGCCAGAGTGTCGGCGAGAAACTCCTTGGCCTCGGCGTCCAGCTTCTTCCAGAAGGCGGGGAACTCCTCGTCCCGGCCGCCGGCGGTGCGCAGCGCCTGCGCGAGCAGCTTCTGGGCCTCTTCGTTCTGCATGGCGCCTGACGCTACCCCGTGCTGAAGTGGGTCGCATGGCTCACGTCAACGACCCGGACGTCGTCCGCCGGCTGCTCACCGACACCCGCCGGTGGGCCGTCGTCGGGCTGTCCTCCAACCGCCGCCGCACCGCTTACTCGATCGCCGGCTACCTGCGCGACGCCCTCGACAAGGAGATCGTGCCGGTGCACCCCAAGGCCGAGGAGGTGCTCGGCGCCACCGGGTACGCGTCGCTGCGGGACGTGCCGGGCGCGATCGACGTCGTCGACGTGTTCGTCCGCAGCGACCTCGCGGGGGCCGTCGTGGACGACGCCATCGCGGTGGGGGCGACAGCGGTGTGGCTGCAGCTCGGGGTGGTGGACGAGGACGCCGCGGCGCGGGCCGCTGCTGCGGGGCTGGACGTCGTCATGGACACCTGCCCGGCGATCGAGGGGCCGCGGCTCGGGCTGGGGTGAGGCTGCGGCGTGGCTGTGCGCGGCGTGGCTGTGCGCGGCGTGTCCGTGGGTGCTGGGCCGGTGAGGCGGCGGCCAGGGCATACCGTGGGCCACCGTGTCCGAGGAGCCGCGGTGGGGTGAGGCCCACGAGTACCGCGCCAGGCCCAGGCTGCGCCGGGCGCCTGCTGCGCGGCCGGGTGCACGCGGCGGTCGAGGCGACCAGGCGGCTGCGGGACGTGGTGACCAGGCGGCCGGGGGACGTCCCGAGGAGCCGGCCCCGCGACGTCCGGCGCCCGTCACGCCCCGCGAGGAGACCTGGTGGGACGAGGCCGAGACCGCGCCCCCACCGCCACCACCACCGTCGCCACCGCGGCGGCGACGCGGCGGGTTCGGCACGTTCCTCGTCGTCCTGCTCGTCCTGCTGATCGGCTACCCGGTGGCGCTCGGGCTCGTCGGGTACACCGCGGTCGACCGGGTCGGGCCGCTCGGGCTGGCCGCGTCCACGCCCGGGCACACCACGCTGCTCGTCGGGTCGGACAGCCGGGAGGGCACCGACATCGGCGGCGGGGGCGGCGCGCGCACCGACACCATCCTGCTGCTGCACCGGATGGGGCTGACCGGGCCGTCCGTGCTCGTCAGCGTGCCGCGGGACTCCTACGTGCCCATCCCCGGCCACGGCTCCAACAAGATCAACGCCGCGTACGCGTTCGGCGGGCCGGCGCTGCTCGCGCAGACCATCGAGGGCGCGACCGGGATCGCCGTCGACAGCTACGTGGAGACCGACCTCGCCTCGTTCCCCGACATCGTCGATGCCGTCGGCGGGGTCGAGCTGTGCCCGCAGGAGCCGATCCAGGACCCGCTGGCCGGGCACCTCGACATCGAGGCCGGCTGCCAGACGATGGACGGCCAGACCGCCCTCGGCTACGCCCGCACCCGGCAGGGCCCGGACGGCGACCTCGGGCGGGTGCAGCGGCAGCGTGAGCTCATCGCCGCCATCGCCGCGCAGGCCGCGTCCCCGGCGACGCTGCTCAACCCGCTCGAGGCGTTCCCGCTGGCCCGCTCGGCCGGGTCCGCGCTCGCCGTCGACGACGGCACCGGGCCGATCGACCTCGCGCAGTTCGGGATGGGGCTGCTGCAGACCACCGGCGGCGACGCGCTGAGCCTCACCGTGCCGGTCGGCGGGCTGAGCCGCCGCGAGGGCGCCGGGTCCGTCGTCGACTGGGACACCGAGCAGGCGGACCGTCTGTTCAGCGCCCTGCTCGCCGGGGACGAGCAGACCGTGCGCGAGATCGCCGAGGCCCAGCCCCCAGCCCGCTGACCCTCAGCGCCTAACCCCCTCCGTGATCATGCAATCCCGCCACCCTCTGGCGGGCCGGCCAGCTCGCAGAATGCTGGGTTGTTGGCGCGACATGCCGGCCAAGCCGTGCTGAACGCAGCATTCTGTGGTGGCGGCGCGCTCCTCCACTCGGTGATCATGCAATCCCGCCACCCTCGGGCGCGCAGGGCCAGCTCGCAGAATGCTGGGTTGTTGGCGCGACACGCCGGCCAAGCCGTGCTGAGCGCAGCATTCTGCGGTGGCGGCGCGCTCCCCCACTCGGTGATCATGCAATCCCGCCACCCTCGGGTGCGCAGGGCCAGCTCGCAGAATGCTGGGTTGTTGGCGCGACACGCCGGCCAAGCCGTGCTGAACGCAGCATTCTGTGGTGGCGGCGCGCTCCCCCACTTGGTGATCATGCAATCCCGCCACCCTCGGCGCGCCTTGCCCGTCGGCGTCCGGCGCCCTCCGTCGTCCAGCGACCGCCGTGTCATGCACCAGTGACAGCCAGATGCCGACCGGCTTGGTCAGGTCGTCGGTAGATGTGCCGCGCATAGCCCGACCCGCAGGTTCTCCTCGCTGTCGAGGTGGTTGTCGCAGCGAATGCAGGCGACGCCGCGGAAGATGACGCTCGGCTGGTCGGGGTCGGCCTCGACCGGCGTGGTGTCGTACAGCGCGGCGAAGCGTGCGGTCAGGCGCGGGTGACGTCGGCCGAGCACGCGATGCAGCTCAGGCTCGGTCCTGGCGGGATTGCTCTGGACAGCGGCGAGCAGTCGGAGGCCTTTGCGATAGGCGTTCTCCGTGAACCGCTGTTCCATGAAATAGTCCGGATTTACCGCGCTCATCTCGTACGCGTCCAGATCGGCGAGGGCGAAGTCGTCCACGTCGGCGGTGATCAGGTACCTGGCTCCGGCCTCAATGGCGTCGGCAATCACCTGGCCGTCCTTCGCGTCAGTGGAGAGCCCCGTGGTGCTGGCTGCTGTGGGTGAGAGTTCAGTCTGGAGGACCTTCTGACGCACCTTCGATGTCAGCATCGACTGGCCGCGGGCGTGCTCGTCGGCTTCGGCCTCGACGTAGGCCGACCACGTCCACCTCAGGCCGTCGGCGTTCGCCCCGGCGATGAGCAGTGTGCGGGTGACGGGCGAGGCGAGCGCGTTGGCGTCGAGGAAGAGGAGCGGGGCGTCACTCACCGAACAACTCGGCCTCGATATCAGCCGCCGACGCCTGCGCCATGCGGAGCATCAGCTCATCGCTGAAACGCTCGTACTCGGCCAGCGGGATGCGGTGGTGGGTGCCAACCTTCACGGCCTTCAGATCGCCGTTCAGGATCCGGCGGCGCACGGTGGAACGGGACATCCCGAGCCGCTTGGCGACCTCGGCGGGGGTGAGCAGCTCGGCCCGGGTGGACAGGTCGACGACTTCGCCCTTGGCGCGGGCGGCGTCGAGGAACGCGCGCACGCGCGCCCAGTCGTCATCCGACAGGTGCGAGGGGTTCACCGTCATCGTGTCGCCCATGCCACCAGTGTAGCCGCTGGTGAACACCTACGAGATTGTATCTGTCCAGGCGATCATCGGCTGGAGCATGACCTTGCGGGTGCGGCGCCCACCGGTCGCGACGGCGGCAAGTAGTCGCCCAGCACATGGGCCGACCCGCCTGCCCCCAGGGAGGGGACATCCAAGTCACATGCGCCACAGGGGTCACAGCCGGTGACGGAGCCGAGGGCACTGGTGACCTTCCGCAGTTCCCTTACCGCGTAAGCACAGGCATCCTGGTCAGTGCCCCGCCGGGGGTGGCCTCCCACCGGAGGACGCAATACCAGGGCCCTGGTCGACCGGACTGCCGCGCCGACCGGGGCTTCTGGTTGCCACGGTGGCTCTGCACGCGAGGTCGGAGCCTATCCCCGCCGCCGACGCACGCCGCCGCGCCGCACGGGGAAGCCCCGAGGGCGAGCTGGTGTTGAACCAAGACAGTCCCTGCGGGCTCAAGGGCCACCGGTACGGCCTCCTAGCGCCCCTGACCCCGCAGGGACCCTCACCGTCCCACTGCTCGCCGGGACGCCGCAACAGAGATCCGCAACAGTCGGGCCCGCTGTCAGTGGTCCCACCTACCGTGTCGCCATGGACGTGACACTCCACCTCACCGAGGACGAGTCGATGCTTCTGCGCCGCGCCGCGGCGGCGGAGGGACGCTCCCCTGAGGACCTCCTGCGCGCCGGCCTGGCGGACCGTCTGCGCCGCACCGTCCTGGACGCCGTCCTCGCCGAGGACCTGCCCCGCTACAGGGCCGCGTTAGACAGGCTCGGTCAGTGATGCATGCCAGCCCGACCGGCCCCGCGATCAGGCCTGGAACCCCGTCGCCGGCCGGGCCAGCCGGGACCGCAGCCGCTCCCCCTTGGCCGCCGCCTCCTCCCGCAGTGCCGCCTGGAACGCCGCCATCCGCTCGCGCAGCGCGTCGTCCGAGGCGGCGAGGATCCGCACCGCGAGCAGTCCCGCGTTGCGCGCCCCGCCCACCGACACCGTCGCCACCGGCACCCCAGCCGGCATCTGGACGATCGACAGCAGCGAGTCCAGCCCGTCGAGGTGCCGCAACGGCACCGGCACCCCGATCACCGGCAGCGGCGTCACCGACGCGAGCATCCCCGGCAGGTGCGCGGCTCCCCCTGCCCCGGCGACGATCACCTGCAGACCTCGCCCCGCGGCGTCCCGGCCGTAGGCGATCATCTCGACCGGCATCCGGTGCGCGGAGACGACGTCCACCTCGTGCGGGACGCCGAACTCGGCCAGCGCGGTCGCGGCCGCCTCCATCACCGGCCAGTCGGAGTCCGAGCCCATGACGACGCCGACCCGCGGCTGCTGCTCGGCCCGCGGCTGCTGCTCACTCATCGATTACTCCTCGGATGAAGTCGGCGGCGTGCCGGGCCCGCGCCCGGACGTCGTCCAGGTCCTCGCCGTAGACGGTGACGTGCCCGACCTTGCGACCGGGCCGCACCGCCTTGCCGTACAGGTGAACCTTGACCCCCGGGTCGCGGGCCATCACGTGCAGGTAGGAGCGGTAGAGGTCCTCGTACTGCCCGTCGAGGACGTTCACCATGACCGTCCAGCGGGCCCGCGGCGTCGTCGCGCCGAGCGGCAGGTCCAGGACGGCGCGCAGGTGCTGCTCGAACTGGGACGTCACCGACCCGTCGATGGTCCAGTGCCCGGAGTTGTGCGGGCGCATCGCGAGCTCGTTGACCAGCACCCGGCCCTCGTCAGTCTCGAACAGCTCGACGGCCAGGACGCCGGTGACGCCGAGCTCCCCGGCGACCCGCAGGGCGACCGTCGTCGCCTCGCCGGCGGTGTCGTCGTCCAGACCCGGTGCCGGGGCGATCACCTCGTCGCACACGCCGTCCACCTGAATCGACTCCACCACCGGCCACGCCGCCGCCTGCCCGGACGGGCTGCGGGCGACGAGCGCGGCAAGCTCGCGCCGGTAGGCGACCTTCTCCTCGGCGAGCAGCGGGCTGCCGGCGGACCGCTCCAGCCAGTCGGCGGCGTCGTCCGCGTTCGCCACGACCCGCACGCCCTTGCCGTCGTAGCCGCCGCGGGGAGTCTTCAGCACGACCGGCCAGCCGACGTCGTCGCCGAACGCGGTGAGTTCGGCGGCGTCGTGGACGGCGGCCCAGCGCGGGCAGGGCAGGCCGAGATCGGTGAGCCGGCGGCGCATGACGAGCTTGTCCTGGGCGTGGACGAGGGCCTGCGGGCCAGGCCGGACGGCGTGGCCGGCGTCGGCGAGCGCGTGCAGGTGCTCGGTGGGGACGTGCTCGTGGTCGAAGGTCACCGCCGCAGTGCCCTCGGCGAGTGACTGGAGGGCGGCCAGGTCGGTGTGGTGGCCGACCGTGGTCTGCGGGATGACCTGGGCGGCGGCGTCGTCCGGGTCGACGGTGAGCAGCCGCAGCCGGACGCCGAGCTCGACGGCCGCGGTCTGCATCATCCGGGCGAGCTGGCCGCCGCCGACGACCGCCACCGTCGGAAACCCCCCGACCCCTCCCCCGTGATCATGCGATCCCGCCACCCCCTCGGCGTGATCATGCAATCCCGCCACCCTCAGCCCCTCCCGCCAGCCCACAGAATGCTGGGTTGTTGGCGCAACACGCCGGCACGAGGGCCCAAAATCCAGCATTTTGCGGGCCTCGGACGCCCCGAACCCACCCCGTGATCATGCAATCCCGCCACCCTCAGCCCCTCCCGCCAGCCCGCAGAATGCTGGGTTGTTGGCGCAACACGCCGGCACGGGGGCCCAAAATCCAGCATTTTGCGGGCCTCGGACGCCCCAGACCCACCCCGTGATCATGCAATCCCGCCACCCTCAACCCCTCCCGCCTGCCCGCAGAATGCTGGGTTGTTGGCGCAACACGCCGGCATGGGGGCCCAAAATCCAGCATTTTGCGGGCCTCGGACGCCCCGAACCCACCCCGTGATCATGCAATCCCGCCACCTGGGGGGTCGGCTGCTCGGGCACAGCGGGGCAGCCTACTGGGCGCCTCGTGGCCTACCGGGCGCTGCGCGGCACCCGGTCGGCGATGACCGCAGCGAGCCGCTCCGGCTCGCTCCACATCGGCCAGTGGCCCGTGGGCAGGTCGATGAGCTCGAGCGCCCGGTACTCCAGCAGACCGAAACGGCACGCCCTGCTCGGCGTAGGAGCGGTACTCCGCCGCCGGGAATGCCGTGCACACGATGGTGCTCGGCACGTCCAGGCGCCTCGGACTGGTGAGCGCCACCCGGTCACGCAACGACGCGGCCGGCTGCGGCACCGCGCGCCGCTGGAACGCAGCGAGTTGCTCGTCGGTCAGCCCCCGCATCGACCCCTGCGCCATCTCCTCCTCCCACTGGGCCGTCAAGGGATACTCGGGCCCCTCGACGTCCGGGTTCATCACGAACCCGTCGGACGCCGGCGCGGTGTCCACCCAGACGACGTGGGCCACCTCGTCCACGTGCCGGTCCAGCGCCACCGTGGCCGCCGCGGCGGCGCCGCTGTGCGCGACGAGCACGGTGGCCACGCCGTCGCCGCCGGTGAGCGCGTCCTCGATCGCGCGGACCTGGTCCTCCACGGTGACCGAGCCGCGGTCGGGGTGATCCGGCTCCAGTCCGGGCAGGGTGAGCGCCACCGGCTCGAGGCCGGCCGCGGCCAGGTGCGGCGCTACGTCGTCCCAGGCCCAGGCCCCCAGCCAGAAGCCGGGGACGAGGACGACGCGGGGCGCGGGTCCGGGACGTGCGGGGGCGACGTCGGTCATGGAGGCAGCGTGGCACCGCCTCGCCGGCCTGGCCAGGGCCTGGCTAGGGCCTGGCCAGGGGCACGGACTCGTGACGGGCCGCGACTAGGCTCGCGCGCGTGCCTGCCGCCCTTCATCGGCTCCTGGACTCGCTGCGCGCCGCGATCACGCTGGTCTGGCGCGAGGTGCTGAAGTTCGGGATGGTCGGCGCGGTCGCGTACGTCGTCGACGTCAGCGTGTTCAACGCGCTGCGGCTCGGGCCGCTGTCGGACTCCCCGCTGGGCGCGAAGGCGTCCTCGGTGGCGGTCGCGACCGTCGTCGCCTGGCTGGGCAACCGGTACTGGACGTTCCGCCGCCGGCGCCGTGCGTCGGCCCGCCGCGAGCTCGTGCTGTTCGTCGTCATGAACGCGATCGGCATGGGTATCGCGCTGGTCTGCCTGTGGATCTCGCACTACGTCCTGGGGTTCACCAGCCCGCTGGCGGACAACATCGCGGCGAACGTCGTCGGGCTGGCGCTGGGCACGGCGTTCCGGTTCTACGCCTACCGCACGTGGGTGTTCAGCGAGGAGCACGCCGTCCTGGACGACGTCCGGCCGGTGGACGCCGCCAGCGCGGCGGCCGAGGTGAGCGTGGTAGCTGAGGGGCGCGTCGCGACCGAACGGTGAGCCGAGCCGCACGGACGACATCCGATTCCCCATTGGGGCCGGATCGACGAGATCGTGACGACGAACAGCAGACCGGGCACCTCGCATCCCAAGGCCGCAGAACGAACTCTAGGCGAAGGGCTCCGATAGGTTTTCAAGCAGGAGATTGGGCGGCCCATCGGTTCAGACGGTACGTTGGCAGTCGCGCCGTTCCCCGAGCTGGCGCCGACGTAGCTACGGGATCAGGCGAGGTAGTGGAGGCCCACTTGGCAAGCACTGTCGATGACGTAACAGGCGTTGTCGTCCCTGTTGGTGGTGCGCTGGGAGAGGTCGCGCAGCTACCGGGCGACCCGTGGACAATGCTCGCAGACGGCACGGGGATGCTGATCCAGTGGCGACCCCTGGTCCCCGCAGATGCCGGCCCGGCATGGGGGCCGGTTCTCAAGTCGGGCTCTGCGTTCGCGCAGCAGCTGTCCAACGTCGTACACCGAGCGGGCGCCCGTTCTACCGTCAGCGCCGGCGCCACGCTGTTCCGGGTAGAAGTACCTACGGGACAGACTCTGCAGCAGTTGGTTCCCGCCGTAGGCGGTGGTTTTCGAGGCATGACTCGAGCGGCGGGCGCCACGAAGGTCACGGGTCACGCGCGGCTTGTTCCGGTCACGGGAGCCGCTGTCGGCGCTGGTCTGGCGATCGGCCCTCTAATGGGTTTGATGGCGCTCTCCGTCGGCACCGAGATGCTGGCAAGACACGAGCAAGACAGGAAGCTCCAAGCGATCCTGGAAGCGGCCCAAGGCGTTCAGCGCCACCTGCAGCAGCAGATCCATGCCGAACTGAAGACGGCGGAGCAAGCGCTCGAGGCTGCGACAGCAGCCATTCTCGATCAGGTCTCCGTGCCGCAGGGCGTTGGGCTCTCGTCAGCTGTAACGGGGCTCCGTAACGTGAGGAACCAGGCGCTGAATTGGCTGGACCAGTGGGAGGAGCGAGTCTCGGCCCTCCCGACGGATGGCAACGGCGTATCTCTCTCCCAGCTGCACAAGGCGCTCGACGTCGGCCTGGGCGGGCCCGAATCGTTCCCCGCACAGGTAGCGGTGCTGTACCGCGCCCTAGTGCTGGAGTCACGAGCGCAGGTGGTCACTGCCGCAGAGGCCGCCCTGGCCAATCCGGGCCAGACCCTGCGAAACCTTGAGGCCTCGATCCAACAACGGCTCGACGCCAACACCGCCGCCCAGGAGCGGTTGCGCGAGCTGCTGCTGACGCTGATCGAGCACCCCGTGACCCTCGGGCTACCCACGAGACCGGCAACGTCGCGCAAGGCCGCGCAGATGGAGCGATTGATCGCCCGTCTCACGCACGCGATGGTCAAGACTTCAGACGCGCCTCCCGTGCTGACCGCTGAAAACCGCCAGGTCCTCGAAGCAGTCAGGCGAGAGGACGGGACGGTGAGCATCCTGCAGCCGAGGATGGCCACCGCGTAATTGCCCTTCACAAATGCCCCCCTGTGGAAGGCGGCTCGCCGGTTCTGAGGCTGGTCACATGGAAGCACCCATCGAGAAGCGCATTCATCCACAATCCTTCTCATGGACGCCCGTCGCGCCCAAGATCTGTGGATGACGCTGGGGAAGAACTACAACAATGTGATCCCGTACAGGCCGACGAGTAGCGTCGCCCGCGCTGATCGATAGGCCGGGCGAGGAGGGGTGCGGTACGCCGTGTCCCTCCCCTCATCCACCGGAGCAAACTGGCCAGACCTTTGATCGCCAACCGGTCGTCGGTCGCCGGCGGCGCGGTGACGGCTACGGTGGGCGGTGTGGCAGTGCGGCAGGCGGTGGAGACGCTCCTGCGAGCAGTGGACGACGGCTCGCTGGCCAGGCTGTGCGAGCGCCACGACGTGGAGATCCTGACCCTCTTCGGTAGCGCCCGCACGGATCCGGCGTCCGCGCGGGACGTCGACATCGGCGTCCGGTTCCGCGGGCGGGCGACGCCGGACCCGGTGCCGCTGATCGGTGACCTGATGGACCTGCTGTCCACCGACGCCGTCGACGTCCTGCTGGTGGACCGGGCCACGCCCACCGGCAGGTTCGCCGCCCTCGTCGAGGCGAGGCGCCGCCCTCGTCGAGGCGAGGCCGCTGTACGAGACGGCCGACGGCGTGTGGGCGAACGCCCAGATGGCCGCCGCTCTCGAGTTCTACGAGACGGAGTGGCTGCGACGCCTCGACCTCGAACAGCTGGCCCGATGACGCCGTCGGCGCTGCAGGCGGCGACCGTCCAGGCCAAGTTGCGGCTGATGCGCGATCCCACCCTCCCGTGATCATGCAATCCCGCCACCCATACCGTCCCCGTGGTTAGTCAAGAAAACCCTCTTCGTGATCATGCAATCCCGCCACCCAGGGTCGGCCGCGCAGTCCTGGCAGTGAGGGGGTGACGCGTTCCCGGACAGCGACATTGGCTGGTTCAGGCGGCAAGTGTGGCGTGTTGGTGGTACTCGTTGGCGACCTCGAGCGGGGTCTTGTAGCCGAGTGCCGAGTGGAGACGTTGCCGATTGTAGAACACTTCGATGTATTCTGCAATGGCCTGGCGGGCCTTGTCTCGGGTGGGGAAGACGGTGCGGTACACGAGCTCGTTCTTCAACGCCCCGAAAAAGGATTCGGCCATGGCATTGTCCCAGCAGATCCCGGTTCTTCCCATCGAACCGGTGAGCCCGTGCTCGGCGAGGTGGCGGGCGAATTGGGCGCTGGTGTATTGACTGCCGCGGTCCGAGTGAAATACCGCGCCGGCGGCGAGGGGGACGTTGCGCGTGGCCATCGTGATCGCGTCGCAGACCAGGTCGGTGCGCATGTGGTCGGCCATCGACCACCCCACGACGGCCTTGGTGTGGCAGTCGATCACGGTCGCCAGGTACAGCCAGCCCTGCCAGGTGGGCACGTACGTGATGTCGCCGACGAGCTTGTGGCCGGGCGCGGTGGCGGTGAAGTCCCGGCCGACGTGGTCGGCGATGACGGGTTCGGTGCCGGGGTCACGCACCGTGGTGGTCCGGTAGGCCCGCGGCTGGCACGCGCGAAGCCCCTTCTCCTGCATGATGTCTCGCACGATCCGCACCGACGCGCCCGCCACGTCGGCGTCGTCGCTGCGCCCGAGCACCGCGTGCACCCGGCGCACCCCGTAGGTGCCGCGGCCGGCGGCGAACGCGGCCTGCACGTGCACCCCGATCTTGGCTCGCCGCACCTGCCGCGCGCTGGGCTGCCCGGTCAACCAGTCGTAGAACGCCGAGGTCGACACCGCCAGCACCGTGCACATGAGCACCACGCTGAACGGGCTCCTGCGGTCGGCCTTCTCCGCGGCAATGAGCGCGTACTTGTCGCTCACTGCTGCTCCCTGGCGAAGAAGGCTGCTGCTTTTTTTAGGAACTCCGCCTGCAACCTGAGCTCACGGTTCTCCCGCTCCAGCTCCCGTAACCGGCTCCGCTCGGGCAGGTTCAACTCCTCACTGACCGGGTGCTCCCGCCGGTACTTGTTGCACCAGTTCCCAAGGGTGCCCTCGTTGATGCCCAGCTCCCGGGCCACCTCGGCGATCGGCCGGCTCGACTCGATCACCAACCTGACGGCCTCTTCACGGTATTCCTGAGTGAACTTCCGATACTTAGACATCAACGACCCCTTCTGTCAGGAGGAATACTCCCCCCTCGGGCCACTATCCGGCGGGAAGGACACACCCCACAGGTCCGCACACCCGCAGAGTGCTGGGTTGGTGGCTCGACACGCCGGGCTGTGCGGAACGCAGCATTCTGTGGTGGAGGCCTATACCCGATGCGGGCTGCATGCAATCAGGCCGGCCGGCTCCCACCGCCCGCTCGAACGTCCCTGGGTTCGTGGCGCGCCGCGACCACTCTCATCCCCGGAGTGGCCCGCCAGAGCCATGAAGCGGGTGGCGGGATTGCATGATCACGGGGTGGGTTTGGGGCGTCCGGGGCGTGCAAAATGCTGGATTTTGGGCCCCCATGCCGGCGTGTTGCGCCAACAACCCAGCATTCTGCGGGCAGGCGGGAGGGGCAGAGGGTGGCGGGATTGCATGATCACGAACGAGAGTATTGGGAGCGGGTCAGGGGGCGGCGCGGAGGAAGAGGGCGAACACCGGCGGGCGGGGGCGCAGCAGCTCCAGGCGGCCACCGTCGGCGGTGACGAGGTCCCGCGCGAGCGCCAGCCCGAGCCCGGTCGAGCGGGCGCTGGACACCTTGCGCTCGAACACCCGCACCCCGAGCGAGTCCGGGATCCCCGGCCCCTCGTCGGCGACCTCGACGACCACCGAGCTGCCGCTCTGCCGCACCCGCACGGACGTCGTCCCGGCGCCGTGCTGCAGGGAGTTCTCCAGCAGGGTCGCCAGCGCCTGGGCGAGCGGTCCAGCGCTGGCCAGCACGACGACGTCCCGTGGCACCTCGACGTCCAGCCGACGGCCCGCGGCCCGGTACTGCGGCAGCCACTCCTCGCGCTGCTGGTCGAGCACGTCGCCGAGCACCAGCGGCGCGGGCGCCGCGCGCGCCTGCCGGTTGCGGTCCAGCAGGTCGTCGACGACCTGGACCAGCCGCTCGACCTGGTCCAGCGCGATCCGGGCCTCCTCGCGCACGGCCGGCTCGTCGGTCGCCGCGGCGATCTCCTCCAGCCGCATCGACACCGCCGTCAGCGGGGTGCGCAGCTGGTGGGAGGCGTCGGAGGCGAACTCCCGCTCTGCCGCCAGCCGGGCGGCCATCCGCTCGGCGCTGGCGGCGATCTCGGCCGCGACCAGGTCCACCTCCGGGACGCCGCTGCGCTGCGCCGACGGCCGGATCTGCCCGGAGCCGAGCCGCTGGGCGTTGCGGGCCAGGTCCACCAGCGGCTCGGTGAGCCGCCGGGCCTGCACCAGACCGAGCGCCACCCCGGCCACGATCGCGCCGACCGACACGACGAGCACGAGCACGACCACCTGCAGCGCCGCGGACACCACCGACGAGCGCGGCACGTCGACCCGCGCGGACAACCGGTCGGTCGTCGTCTCCCCCCGCAGGTACGGCGGGTCGGGCTCCCCGGCGGTCACCAGACCGCCGTCCGGCAGGGTCACGGTGACGTACGCCGTCCACTCCCGCTCCGCGTTCACGTACGGCTCGAGGACGTCGGGGGTCACCTCCTGGTCGAACTCCAGCCGCCGCTCGACGGTGCGCAGCAGTGCGTCGGAGCGGTCCTGGGCGCTGCGCAGCGCCTGGTCACGCACCAGCGCGACACCGACGATCCCCAGCGGGATGCCGAGCAGCAGGACGGCGAGCACCACCGAGGCGACGGTGGCCTGCAGGATGCGGGCCCGCACCGGCTACTCCCGCTCGAAGCGGAAGCCCACGCCTCGCACGGTGGAGATGAACCGGGGGTTCGTCGCGTCGTCCCCGAGCTTGCGGCGCAGCCACGACACGTGCATGTCGAGGGTCTTCGTCGAGGTCCACCACTCGGTGTCCCACACCTCGCGCATGAGCTCGTCGCGGGTGACCACGGACCCGGCCTCGCGCAGCAGCACCCGCAGCAGGTCGAACTCCTTGGCGGTGAGCTGCAGCTCGGTGTCCCCGACCCACGCCCGGCGGGCGTCGCCGTCCAGCCGGACGCCGTGCACCTCGGTGAGCGAGGACTCCCCCGCCTCGGCCCCGCCGCGGCGCAGCAGCGCCCGCACCCGGGCGAGCAGCTCGGCGAGCCGGAACGGCTTGGTGACGTAGTCGTCGGCACCGGCGTCCAGGCCGACGACGGTGTCGACCTCGTCGGCGCGAGCGGTCAGCACGAGCACGGGGGCGGTGACCCCGTCGGAGCGGATCCGCCGGCACACGTCGAGCCCGTCGATGTCCGGCAGCCCGAGGTCCAGGACGACGAGGTCGACCCCGCTGGAGGCGACGTCGATCGCGCCCTGCCCGGTGTCGCGGACCTCGACGTCGTAGCCCTCCCGGCCCAGGGCGCGGGCCAGCGGCTCGGCGATCGCCGGGTCGTCCTCGGCCAGCAGCACCCTCGTCACGCCGGGCATGGTAGTCATGGCCAGGTCACACAACGATCTGGACGGCGTCGCCTGGACGACGACGCGTGCCGGTCACGCGGGGACCGTGACCGTCCGCGGCCCCGCCTTCAGGACGCCGCTCGGCAGCTCGCGGCCGACGACGTCCTGGACGTAGCGGGCCACCTCGAGCAGCGCCGCCAGGTCCACGCCGGTGGCCACCCCCATGTCCTCGAGCATGTGCACGACCTCCTCGGTCGCCACGTTGCCGGAGGCTCCCGGCGCGTACGGGCAGCCTCCGAGCCCGCCGACGCTGGCGTCGAACTCGGTCGCGCCGTGCTCCATCGCGGTGAGGATGTTGGCCAGCGCCGTGCCGCGGGTGTTGTGGAAGTGCAGCAGAAACGGGGTGCCGGCGTACGCGGCCAGGTAGCCGTCGACGAGGGCGGCGACCCGGCCGGGGGTGGCGACGCCGGTGGTGTCCCCGAACGCGATCCGGTCCGCGCCGTCCGCGACCGCCCGCCGGACGACGTCGAGCACCCGGGACGTCGGCACCTCCCCCTCGTAGGGGCAGCCGAACGACGTGGAGACGATGACCTCGAGCGTGCCGCCGGCGTCGTGGACGTGCTGGACGACGCCGGCGATGTCGTCGAGGGACTCCGCGGTCGAGCGGTTGACGTTCTTGCGGTTGTGCGTGTCGGAGGCCGAGACCACCATCTCGAGTTCGGTGAACCCGGCGGCGATGGCGCGCTGGGCGCCCTTGAGGTTCGGCACCAGCGCCGAGTAGCGGACGTCGGGGTGCTTGCGCGCCCGCGCCCACACCTCCTCGGCGTCGGCCATCTGCGGGATCGCCTTCGGGTGCACGAAGCTCACCGCCTCGATCCGGCGCAGCCCGGTGCCCGGCAGCAGATCGAGCAGCCGCACCTTCGCGTCGGTGGGGACCGGCGCCTCGTTCTGCAGCCCGTCGCGCGGACCGACCTCGCGCAGGCTGACCCGCTCCGGCCAGGTGCCCATGGCGTCCTCCTCCATGCTTGTCGTCCAGTGCTCGTCGTCCGGTGCTCGTCCGGTACTCGTCAGACCCCCGGCCAGCGCGGGGTCCGCTTCTCGGCGAACGCCCGCACCCCCTCGGCCCGGTCCTGGCTGAACGCGGTCGCCCGCCACGCGGCGTCCTCGACCTCGAGCGCGGTGGCGAGGTCGACGTCCAGGCCCAGGCGCATCGCCCGCTTGGCGTTGCGGACCCCGACCGGGGAGTTCGCGGCGATCGCGCGGGCCACCTCGAGGGCGACGTCCCGGGCCGCGCCCGGCTCGGTGAGCCGGTCGACCAGCCCGAGCCGGTGGGCCTCGGCGGCGTCGACCCGCCGGGCGGTGAAGACGAGGTCGGCGGCCCGGGACCAGCCGAGGCGGCGGGTCAGCAGCTGGGTGCCGCCACCACCGGGGACGACGCCGACGGACACCTCGGGCAGGCCGAGGACGGCGGTCGGGTCGGCGACGATGAGGTCGCAGGCCAGGGCGATCTCGCAGCCGCCGCCGAGGGCGTACCCGGCGACGGCGGCGACCGCCGGCACCGGCAGGTCCAGGACGCCGCGGTAGGCGGCGCGGGTGACGTCCCGCTGGCGGCGCAGGTCCTCGTCGGTGAAGGCGTTGCGCTCCTTGAGGTCCGCGCCGACGCAGAAGGCCTTCGGCTGGCTGGAGCTCACGACGACCGCGCGCACCGTGCGGTCCTGCGCGAGGTGCGCGGTGGCGGTGGCGAGCTCGGCGGCGAGCGCGGTCGACACGGCGTTCATCGCCTCGGGCCGGTCCAGGACGATCTCGGCGACGTGCTCGCCGTGGCGGTCCACGCGGATCACACCGGGCAGGCTACCCGCGGCCCGGCGACCGGGCTCACGCGCCGCGGCGGGTGCTGCGGTCAGGCGCCGCGACGGGTGCTGCGGCGCACGACGGCGGGGGTCACCGCGCCGATACCCCGCAGGGTCCGCCGGTGCAGCGGGGCGACCTCGAAGCCGCTCGCCGCGCCGAGCCGGGCCGCGGTGGTCTCGTCGACGAGCACCGTCCCGGGCGCGGCGATGCCGGTCAGCCGCGACGCCCGGTTCACCGTCGTGCCGAACACGTCCCCGAGCCGGGCCACGACCGGCCCGGTCGCCATCCCGACCCGGACGTCGGGCAGCACCTCGTCCTCGGCCATCGCCTCGGCGATGTCGAGGGCGATCCCGCCCGCGGCCGGCGTCGACGTCGAGACGAACAGCACCTCGTCGCCGACCGTCTTGACCACCCGGCCGCCGTGCGCGGAGACGATGTCGGACGTCGTCGCCTCGAACCGCTGCACCAGCCCGGCCAGCTCCCGTTCGCTGGCCCGACGCACGATCCGGGTGAAGGACACCAGGTCGGCGAACCCGACCGTGCGCACCGGCCCGGGGTGCGCACCGGCGTCCGACTCGGCGTCCGAGATCATCCGGGCCGCCGCCGAGGCCAGGTGCCGCCGCCACGCGTAGGTGAGCAGCGGCTCGGTGCGCTCGAGCACCTCGGCCAGGACGGCGCCGACCTGCTGCGCGACCTCGACGTCCGGGGCGGCGTGGTCCTCCTCGGTGAGGGACTCGGCGACGAGCTGGATCTGCCAGTTCGCCAGCCGGTCCGCGGTGCGGCCCATCGCCCGGGTCAGCCCGAGCGCGGTCTCCTCGTCGATCACCCCGTCGCGGACCAGCCCGACCATCGCGCGCAGCGCCTCGACGTCGGCCTCGGTGAACGCCTGCGCCGCGTCCCCGACGTTCGGGAACCCCAGCGCCCGCCAGAACTTTCGCGCCGACAGCAGCGACGTGCCGACCGCGCCGGACACCTCCCGGCGGCGCAGCTCGCGCTCGGCGCCGAGCAGCCGCCGCTCGACGGCCTTCGCCGAGTCCGACAGCCTCGCCTCGGGGACCTGCGGGTCCGGGTCGACGGGGCTCACGGTGTCCCTCCGGTCACGTCCCGACCCCGGCGTGGACGACGTCCCCGGCGGACAACGCGTGCCGCTCGCCCGCGGCGTCCCGGACGACGAGCCGGCCGTCGTCGTCCAGCTCCTCGGCGGTGCCGACCACCTCCCCGGCGGGCAGCACCACCCGGACGGCGCGGCCCAGGGTCCAGCAGGACTCGCGGACCTCCGCGGCCAGCCCGGACGCCGTCACGTCACCGTCCGCGGCCACCCACCGGGCGTAGCGGTCGGCGACGGCGCGCAGGACGGCGCGCAGGACGGTGTCGCGGTCGGTCGTCGCCGCCCCGGCCAGCCGCAGGGAGGTCGCGGTGGGCACCGGCAGCTCGGCGCGGGTCTGGGTGACGTTGAGGCCGATCCCGACGACGAGCGCGCCCTGGCCGGGGACGGCCTCGGCCAGGACGCCGGCGACCTTGCCGGCGGCTGGCTCGGCGACCTTGCCGGCGGCGTCCGCGCCGGCGTCCTGCTCGGCGTCCGGGACCTCGACGAGCACGTCGTTCGGCCACTTCACCCCGGCCCGCACCCCGGCGACCCGGCGGGTGGCCGCGGCGACCGCCGTCCCGGCCAGCAGCGGCAGCCAGGACCACCGCCGCGCCGGCACGTCCGGGCGCAGCAGCACCGACACCTCGACCGAGGAGCGCTCCGGGGCCTGCCAGCTGCGGGCCAGCCGGCCGCGGCCGGCGACCTGGTGGTCGGTGGCCAGCACGGACAGGTCCGGGTAGCCGGCCGGGTCTGCGGCCGCCGCGGCGAGCAGGTCGGCGTTCGTCGAGCCGGTCCGCGCGACGACGTCCAGGCGGGCGAACGGACCGGACGGCGCGAGCAGGGCGGCGCGCAGGGCGTCCGCGCGCAGCGGGGGGCGGTCCAGGTCGCCCCACGGTGTGCCCACGGCGATCACTGTAGGCGGACGCGACGTACGTCACGTGAGCGGGCCGGGGCCCCGCACTAGGCTCCGGGCTGCCTGCCCGACCGCACGCCTGCCGGCGTCCCGCGCGACCCCGAGGAGACCGCCATGGCCCACCCGGCGCCCGAGCCGCACGTCGACCCTGCCGCCGCAGGAGGCACCGAGGTCCCCGCGGACATCAACATCCACACCAGCGCCGGCAAGCTCGCCGACCTGCACCGGCGCACCGAGGAGGCCGTGCACGCCGGGTCCGCCGGCGGGATCGAGAGGCAGCACGCCAAGGGCAAGAAGACGGCCCGCGAGCGGATCGACATGCTGCTCGACGAGGGCTCCTTCACCGAGCTCGACGCCCTCGCCCGGCACCGCTCGACGAACTTCGGCCAGCAGGCGAACCGGCCCTACGGGGACGGCGTCGTCACCGGCTACGGCACCGTCGACGGCCGGCCGGTGTGCGTGTTCGCCCAGGACTTCACCGTGTTCGGCGGATCCCTCGGCGAGGTGTTCGGGGAGAAGATCGTCAAGGTGATGGACCTGGCGATGAAGACGGGCTGCCCGGTCATCGGCATCAACGACTCCGGCGGCGCCCGGATCCAGGAGGGGGTGGTGTCCCTCGGCCTGTACGGGGAGATCTTCCGGCGGAACGTGCTGGCCTCCGGCGTCGTCCCGCAGATCTCCCTGATCATGGGGCCGTGCGCCGGCGGCGCCGTGTACTCCCCGGCGATCACCGACTTCACCGTGATGGTCGACCAGACCTCGCACATGTTCATCACCGGCCCGGACGTCATCAAGACGGTCACCGGTGAGGACGTCGGGATGGAGGAGCTCGGCGGCGCCCGCACCCACAACACGACGTCCGGGAACGCCCACTACCTGGCCTCCGACGAGGACGACGCGGTCGCCTACGTCAAGGAGCTGCTCAGCCACCTGCCGAGCAACAACCTGTCCGACCCGCCGGTGTTCGACGCCGACGTCGACCTCGAGGTCACCGACGAGGACCGCGAGCTCGACACCTTCGTCCCGGACTCCCCGAACCAGCCGTACGACATGCACACCGTCATCGAGCACGTTGTCGATGAAGGGGACTTCCTCGAGGTGCAGCCGCTGTTCGCGCCGAACATCGTCGTCGGGTTCGGCCGGGTCGAGGGCCGCTCCGTCGGCGTCGTCGCCAACCAGCCGATGCAGCTCGCCGGCACCCTGGACATCGACGCCTCGGAGAAGGCCGCCCGGTTCGTGCGGACCTGCGACGCGTTCAACGTGCCGGTGCTGACGTTCGTCGACGTCCCCGGCTTCCTGCCCGGGACCGACCAGGAGTACGGCGGGATCATCCGCCGCGGCGCCAAGCTCCTGTACGCCTACGCCGAGGCGACCGTCCCGCTCGTCACCGTCATCACCCGCAAGGCCTACGGCGGCGCGTACGACGTCATGGGGTCCAAGCACCTCGGCGCCGACGTCAACCTCGCCTGGCCGACCGCGCAGATCGCGGTCATGGGCGCGCAGGGCGCGGTCAACATCCTCTACCGCAGCCGGCTCAAGGAGGCCGCGGACGCCGGGCAGGACGTCGACGCCCTGCGCCAGCAGCTCATCACCGAGTACGAGGACACCCTCGCCAACCCCTACGTGGCCGCCGAGCGGGGTTACGTGGACGCGGTGATCCCGCCGTCCGCGACCCGGGTCGAGGTGGTCAAGGCGCTGCGGATGCTGCGCTCGAAGCGGGAGACCCTGCCGCCCAAGAAGCACGGCAACATCCCGCTCTGATCTGACCCCTCTCGGTGATCAGTCAAAAATCCCTCTTCATGATCAGTCGAAAATCCCCCTTCGTGATCATGCAATCCCGCCACCCCGCACGACCCAGCCCACGCTCGCAGAATGCTGGGTTGGTGGCGCGACACGCCGGCAAAGATGTTCCGAACGCAGCATTCTGTGGCGAGGCCCGTGGCCGGGGAGCGGCTCCCGGGGTAGCCGGCGGCGCGTCCTTTCATGCTCCGGGGTGGCTGCCCTGACGTAAGGTCGGACGGCCTGCTCGCCCGCTACCCTCGGGCCATGGACGGCGACACGACGGCGCCCGAGCAGACTCCGCACCTGCGCGTCGTGCGCGGGGAGCCCACCGCCGAGGAGCTCGCGGCCCTCGTCACGGTGCTCGCCGCAGCGGCTCGCAGGTTCGACGGCCCGGCGGACGACGGACCAACCTCGGCGTGGAACGACCGGCTGGCATGGGCCCGGCCCCCGCTGCGGCCCGGGCCCGGCGCCTGGCGCTCGTCCGCCTGGCCGCGCTAGCCGGCGGTCAGGCCCGCGGCACGGGCGGGTGCCCCTCGTCGTCCGGGTTCACGGGGCGGTCGTCCGGATGCACCGGGCGCGGCTCCTCCACCGGCGGGTTGACGGCGTCCGGGTGCTCGGCGTCCGGACGGACGTCCGCCCGGTGCCCGGGCTGGCGACCGTCCTCGACGAGAAGTGTCACCAGCTCGTGGTAGTGCTGGATCGCCCGGCGGAGCTCCTCCGTCGTCGCCACGTCACCGCTGTCGTGGTGCCGGCGGCGAGCCTCGTGCGCGGCCCGGTACCGCTCGACGATCTCCGGGTGGTCGGCGGCCATGAGCTCGGCGCGGGAGGTGAAGTCGTGGCCGGGGTACCCGCGCTCGTCCATGATCTCGGCGACCATCGCGTCGGCGGCGTCCACGGCCTCACCGGGCCGCTCGACGAAGTCCGCCTGGATCTGCTGCCAGCGGGCCAGGTAGCGCTCGCGGGCCGCGGGCCCTAGCGACTTGATCTGCGCGGCGTCCCGGCGCTCGGCGACCTCGGACAGGTGCGCGCGGGCCCGGCGCTCGCTGCCGTACTCGTCGACCGCGTGGTCGTACTCCGGACCGAACCGGTCGCGGACCTGCCGGGCCTTCCGGTTGCGCACGACCAGCCACGCGACCAGTGCAACCAGGAGCAGGACGACGACCACGAGGATGATCCACGTCGTGGTGTCCATGATCTGAACATGCCCGTCCGCCGGCTCGTCAAACCCGCCCATGCTCACGACGGGCCTGTCGGACGCCGCGGGTAGGGTCCGCGAGCGTGACCGACACCCCGCGCCCACGCACCCCGATCGACGACCTGGCCGACCGCTACGTCGACGAGTACGCCGCCCTGGACCCCATCGCCGCGACCGCGATCGGCGTCCAGGGGCACGACGACCGGCTCACCGACTACTCCCCCGACGGCGTCGCCGAGCGGGCGGAGCTGCACCGGCGCACGCTGGCCGCGCTCGAGACGCTCGAGCCGGCCGACGACACCGACCGGATCACCGTCGCGGCGATGCGCGACCGGCTCGGCCTGGCCCTCGAGCTGCACGACGCCGGGCTCGACCTGGCACCGCTCAACGTCATCCACTCACCGGTGCAGGACCTGCGCGACGTCTTCGACCTGATGCCGACCGCGACCGCCGAGGACTGGGCCGTGGTGGCGCGCCGGCTCACCGCGATGCCGGACGCCGTCGCGGGGTACGTCGAGTCGCTGCGGCGGGCCGCGGCGTCCGGGCGGGCACCCGCGCGCCGCCAGGTCGAGGCGGCCGCCGGGCAGGCAGAGCAGTTCGGGGACGGCGAGTCCGGGTTCTTCGTCATCCTCGCTGGCCAGGCCGACCGGTCCGGGACGGCGGACGGCGCGGTCGCCGCGGACCTGGACCGTGCGGCGTCCGCGGCGGCCGGCGCCTACCGCGACCTCACCCGCTACCTGCGCGAGGAGCTGCTGCCCGCCGCCCGGGAGGAGGACGCCGTCGGCCGGGAGGAGTACGCGCTGTGGTCGCGGGAGTTCGTCGGCGCCCGCGTCGACCTCGAGGAGACCTATGTCTGGGGGCAGGAGGAGCTGGCGCGCATCGAGGCCGAGATGCGTGAGGTCGCCCAGCAGATCGTCCCCGGCGGCTCGGTGCAGGACGCCGTCGCCGCGCTCAACGCCGACCCGAAGCGGACGATCCGGGGCACCGAGGCGTTCCGGGAGTGGATGCAGGCCAAGGCCGACGAGGCGATCGCCGCGCTCGCCGACGTCCACTTCGACATCCCCGAGCCAGTCCGCCGGATCGAGTGCCGGATCGCCCCGACGAACTCGGGTGGCATCTACTACACCGGGCCGACCGAGGACTTCTCCCGCCCGGGCCGGATGTGGTGGTCGGTGCCCGAGGGCGTCGACACCTTCGGCACGTGGCAGCAGACGACGACCGTGTTCCACGAGGGCGTGCCGGGCCACCACCTGCAGATCGCCCAGACGATGTACCGCTCCGACCTGCTCAACCGGTGGCGCCGGGCGATGGCGTGGTGCTCGGGGCACGGCGAGGGGTGGGCGCTGTACGCCGAGCGGCTCATGGCCGACCTCGGCTGGCTCGACGACCCGGGCGACCGGCTCGGGATGCTCGACGGGTCGGCGTTCCGGGCGATGCGGGTGGTGGTCGACATTGGGCTGCACTGCGGCTTCGAGGCGCCGGCCGAGGTCGGTGGCGGCCGCTGGAACGCCGACACCATGTGGCAGTTCATGCGGGCGCACACCCTCGAGGACGAGGCGTTCCTGCGCTTCGAGCACCTGCGCTACCTCGGCTGGCCGGGGCAGGCGCCGTCCTACAAGGTCGGCGAGCGGCTGTGGCTGGCGCTGCGCGAGGAGGTCCGGGCTCGGGAGGGCGACGCGTTCGACCTCAAGGCGTTCCACCGCCGGGCCCTCGACGTCGGGTCCGTGCCCCTCGACGTCCTGCGCACCGCCCTCCTCCCCCCCACCTCCCCGTGATCAGTCGAAAGTCTCTGTTCGTGATCATGCAATCCCGCCACCCCGCCGCCCGCCAACCTCGTCGGTGATCATGCAATCCCGCCACCCCGCCCTCCTCCCCCCTCGTCGGTGATCATGCATTCCCGCCACCCCGTGACCGACCTGTCGCTCGTCCTTGCCTCGGCGTCCCCAGCGCGTCTGGCCACCCTGCGGCAGGCGGGCGTGCAGCCAGTCGTGCTCGTGTCGTCCGTCGACGAGGATGCGGTCGTCGCGCGCTACGGCGTCACCGACGCCCACGACGTCGCGCTCGTCCTGGCCCGCGCCAAGGCCGAGGACGTCGCGGCCACCGACGACCTGCCCGACGGGTGCGTCGTCCTGGGCTGCGACTCGGTGCTCGACCTGGACGGCGAGGTGCACGGCAAGCCCGCGGACGCCGCGGAGGCGACGGCCCGCTGGCAGCGGATGCGGGGCCGCTCCGGCGTCCTGCACACCGGGCACTGGCTCGTCGAGGTCCGGGACGATGCGGACGGCGGGACCGGCGCCACGCTGGGGGCGGTCGCCTCGACGACGGTGCACTTCGCGGACGTCTCCGACGAGGAGATCGCGGCCTACGTCGCGACCGGGGAGCCGCTGCGGGTGGCGGGGGCGTTCACGATCGACGGGCTCGGGGGCCCGTTCGTCCGTGGCGTCGAGGGCGACCACCACACGGTTGTCGGGCTGAGCCTGCCGCTACTGCGCGAGCTGCTCGCCGAGATGGGTGTCCCCTGGCACCGCCTCTGGTCCACCCCTCACCCCTCCACCCCCCAAACCCCTTCGTGATCATGCAATCCCGCCACCCTGCCACCCTGCCGCCCGCTCGCAGGATGCTGGGTTGTCGGCGCGACACGCCGTGAAAGTTGCGGTGAATCCAGCATTCTGTGGCGCGATCCTGCGCTCGTCGGTGCTGGGGAGAGTGACGGGCAGGGGCCTCAAGGCGGTCTGTGCCGCATAACGAGTCAGCACTCAAGGTGCGACGACGAGTTCTCCCTGCCCGTCCTGCGCATCCTCGGTCAGGTGCTACAGCTCGGTCAAGGCGTCAGCCCCAGGGTGGCGGAATTGCATGATCACCGATGAGGGGGCGGGCGGCGAGCGGCGGCCTGGCAGGGTGGCGGGATTGCATGATCACCGATGGCGGGCGAGCGGCGGCCTGGCAGGGTGGCGGGATTGCATGATCACCGATGGGTGGGGGTGGGGGTAGCAGCCACCGGACCCGCATCTCCTCCGGTGGCAGGTGACGCGGCACCGCGCCGTGTCGCCGCAGGCTCCTGCCGGTCGTCGTCGGACACGGCCGGCAGGAGCCCCTGCGACCCAGGGCGTTCCCGGATACGGTCCGGGGTCGTGATCACCGCCGACCGGGTCCTCGTCGTCGTCGGGCTCGCCATCGTCCTGCTCGCGCTGTCGTCCCGGCTGGTCAAGCGGCACGCACTGAGCCCCGTCGTCCTCGCCCTCGCAGCCGGCGTCCTCGTCGGACCGCACGCCCTCGCCGTCCTCGACCCCACCACGGTCGTCCCCCGAGGGGAGCTGCTCGAGCAGACCGCACGGGTCGCCCTGGCCCTAGCCGTCTTCGACATCACCCTGCGGGTCGGCCC
Organism: Kineosporiaceae bacterium SCSIO 59966; assembly: GCA_020881835.1. NCBI lineage: Bacteria > Bacillati > Actinomycetota > Actinomycetes > Kineosporiales > Kineosporiaceae > Kineosporiaceae bacterium SCSIO 59966. The sequence continues at coordinate 628,973 of CP052876.1, read as the reverse complement.
CCGGGACCTGCTCGCCAACCGCCGGCGGATCGCCGTCCTGCTGCTCGTCGTCATGCCGGGGATGTGGCTCGTCACCGCGCTCGGCGCCAACCTGCTGCTCGGCCTGCCCCTCGGACTCGCCCTGCTCCTGGGCGCGGCGCTGACCCCGACCGACCCGGCTGCGGCGTCGTCGCTCGTCACCGGGGTGCTGCCGGACCAGTCCCTGCCGCGGCGAGTGCGGGCGAGCCTGCAGGTGGAGTCCGCGGCCAACGACGGGCTGGCGCTGCCGTTCGTGCTGCTCGCCGGGCTGCTCGTGTCAGTTCCGATCGGGGACGCCGTCGGGCCGTGGCTCCTGGACGCCGGGCGCCAGGTCGGCATCGCCCTGGCCGTGGGGACCGCGGTCGGGCTGGCGATGCGCTGGCTCACCGACCTGGCCGGGGTGGACCGGCTGGCCGAGGAGGACTGGTTCCCGCTGGCCAGCACGGGAGTCGCCCTCAGCGTGCTCGGGCTGGCGCACCTGCTCGGCGGGACCGGGGTGCTGGCCGCGTTCGCCGCGGGCCTGACGTTCTCCGAGGGACTGCCGGAGGGGACGCGCAAGCCGATCCACGTGGTGCACCGGTCGGTCGCCAAGGTGGGTCTGGTCGTGGTGTTCCTCGTCTTCGGCACCGTGCTGCCGGTGGACCGGTGGTGGCCCGAGCTCGGGTGGGGCGGCGTGCTGTTCGCGCTGTGGGTGCTGCTGCTGCGGAGGTTCCCGGTCACCTTCCCGGCGCTGCTCGCCACCGGCACCGGACGGCTGTCGTCGGGGTTCATGGCCTGGTCCGGCCCGCTCGGGGTGGCCGGCGTCTACTACCTGGCGTTCGCCGAGACGCTGCACGTGCCGCAGTACGAGACCCTGTTCGCCGCCGGCAGCCTCGCCGTGACGGTGTCCATCGTCGGGCAGGCGCTGAGCGCGTCGCCGGCGGTGCACGGGTACCGGCGGCGCACGGGGCAGGTCGCACCCGAGGGCGAGGAGCTCGAGATCGAGGGCCGGCTGCCGTAAGCCGAGGACGGCGCCCGCCGTGCGCCAACCCCGGCGGCAGGCGCCCGCCTCAGACCGGAGGCACCCCGCGGCGCTTCTCGGCGAAGTGCCGGTCGCGCCGGGCCGCGTACCGGAACCGCCGGACGAGCTCGTCGCGCAGGTCCGCGGGCTCCACCACGCCGTCCAGGACGAGGTCGGCGACCAGCCGCTCCAGGTCGACGTCCTGCTCGTACTCGGCGCGACGCGCGGCGACGAACGCGGCCCGCTCCGCCTCGTCCTCGATCGCCGCGATCTTGTTGGCGTACACGGCGTTCACCGCCGCCTCCGGGCCCATCACCGCGACCCGGGCGGTCGGCAGGGCCAGCGCGGCGTCCGGGCCGAACCCCGGCCCGGCCATCGCGTAAAGCCCTGCGCCGTAAGCCTTTCGGATGACGACGCTGATCTGGGGCACAGTGGCCTCGCTGACCGCGGTGACCATCTTCGCGCCGTGCCGGATGATCCCACCGCGCTCCACCTCACTGCCGATCATGAACCCGGGCACGTCGGCGAGGTACAGCAGCGGGACGTTGAACGCGTCGCACAGCCAGATGAACCGGGCCGCCTTGTCGGCGCTGTCGGTGAACAGCACCCCGCCCTTGACCATCGAGTTGTTGGCCACCACCCCGATGGTGCGGCCCTCGAGCCGACCGAACCCGACGACGAGCTCGGCGGCGAACAGAGGCTTGATCTCGAAGAAGGAGTCCTCGTCGACGAGGGCGTCGATGACGTCGTGGACGTCGAACGGCTGGCTCTCGACCTCGGGCACGACGTCGTCGGTGAACGGGACGGCGGGGGGCTCGGGGTGGTACGCCGGCGGCTGGTCGCGGAAGGTGGACGGCAGGTAGGAGAAGAACAGCCGGGCCTGCTCGATGGCGTCCTCGTCGTCGGTGGCCAGCAGGTCGCCGACGCCGGAGACGGTGCAGTGCATCCGGGCGCCGCCCATCTCCTCCAGCGACACCTTCTCCCCGACGACCATCTCGGCCATCCGCGGGCTGCCGAGGTACATCGAGGCGTTGCCCTCGACCATGATGACGACGTCGCAGAACGACGGGACGTACGCGCCACCGGCCGCGCTGGGGCCGAACAGGCAGCAGATCTGCGGCACCTTGCCCGACAGCGCGACCTGGTTGTGGAAGATGTGGCCGGCCCCGCGCCGTCCGGGGAAGACCTCGACCTGGTCGGTGATCCGGGCGCCGGCGGAGTCGACGAACCAGAACACGGGCAGCTCCTCGCGCAGCGCCGCCTCGGTGGCCCGGACGATCTTCTCCACCGTGCGGGCGCCCCACGAGCCGGCCTTCACCGTCGGGTCGTTCGCGACGACGATCGCGGGCCGGCCGTCGACGGTGCCGCGGCCGGTGACGACGCCGTCGGCGGGCAGGCCCGGCGCGGTGGCGTTGGCGTAGCGGCCGTCCTCGACGAACGAGCCCTCGTCGAACAGCAGCGCGATCCGGTCCCGGACGTAGAGCTTGCCCTGGGCGGCGAGCTTGGCGGCGGCGGCCGGCGGCGGCGCGGCCGAGCGGGCGCGGGCCTCGCGCAGCCGGGCGCGCACGTCCTGGACGCGCGGGTCTGTCGGGTGGCTCATCGGCGGCAGTCTGGCAGTCTCATCGCCGGCAGCCTCGCAGGCTCATTCGCAGGCCCCTCAGTCCACCGGCAGGCCGAGCCCGCGGGAGATGACGAGCCGCTGCACCTCGGAGGTGCCCTCGCCGATCTCGAGGATCTTGGCGTCCCGGTAGAACCGGGCGACCGGGAACTCCTCCATGAACCCGTTGCCGCCGAACACCTGGGTGGCGGTCCGGGTCGCGGTGACCGCGGCCTCGGAGGAGTAGAGCTTGGCGACGGCGGCGGCCTGCCGCACCTCCTCGGCGGTGCGCCGTCCGGCGCCGTGCTCGTCGCGCAGCCAGGCCGCCTTGTAGGTCAGCAGCCGCGCGGCCTCGACCGCCACGGCGAGGTCGGCGACCTGGAACGCGACGCCCTGGTTGGCCCCGATCGGGCGGCCGAAGGCGACCCGTTCGCGGGCGTACCGCTGGGCAGCCTCCAGGCACGCCTGCGCCAGGCCGACGGCGAGGGCGGAGATCGCGATCCGACCGTCGTCCAGGGTGGCGAGGAACTGGGAGAACCCGCGGCCCCGTTCGCCGAGCAGGTTGCTCGCGGGCACCCGGCAGCCGGCGAACGTCAGGCCGTGGGTGTCCGAGGAGTGCCAGCCGAGCTTGCGGTAGGCGGGCTCGACGACGAACCCGGGCGTCCCGGCCGGGACCATGATCGCGCTGATCTCGGGGCGGCCGTCCGGGCGCTCACCGGTGCGGGCGGTGACGGTGACGACCGAGGTGATCTCGGTACCGGAGTTCGTGATGAACGCCTTGGCACCCGACAGCACCCACTCGTCGTGGACGAGCTCGGCGCGGGTGCGGGTGGCGCCGGCGTCCGAACCGGCCTCGGGCTCGGTGAGGCCGAACGCGGCCAGGGCCCGCCCGGTGACGAGGTCGGGCAGCCACCGCTGCTTCTGCTCCTCGGTGCCGAAGGTGAGGATCGGGTTGATGCCCAGGCCCACCCCGGCCGACAGCGTGATCCCGACGGACTGGTCGACGCGGCCGAGCTCCTCGATCGCCACGCACAGCGAGGTGAACGCGCCGTCCTGGAGCCCGGCGCCGCCGTACTCCTCGGGCGCGACCAGACCGAACAGGCCGAGGTCACCCATCTTCGGCACGAGGTCGACGGGGAAGTGCGCGTCGCGGTCCCACTGCTCGACGTACGGGGCCACCTCGGCCTCGGCGAAGTCCCGGACGACGCGACGGAAGTCCTCGTGCTCGGCGGACAGCTCGAAGGCCATGCGGGGCGCTCCTCGTCGAGTGCTTGACGTTGACGTCAACGTAAAGCACGATCGGGAGGCATGGCAAGACGCAGCGGCACCCGCGAGTGGACGATCGCGCAGGTCGCGGAGGAGTTCGGCGTCACGCACCGCACGATCCGCTACTACGAGGACCAGGGGCTGATCTCCCCCGAGCGGCGCGGGACCCAGCGTGTCTTCCACCCCCGGGACCGGGTCCGCCTCGCCCTCGTGCTGCGGGGCAAGCGCATCGGGCTCGACCTGGAGAAGATCCGCCGGATCGTCGACATGTACGACGAGTCCCCCGGTGAGGTCGGCCAGCTGCGCTACCTGCTGGCGGAGGTGGCCGAGCGCCGCGCCGAGCTCGAGCAGCGCCGCGCCGACATCGAGCAGACCCTCGCCGAGCTCGACGACCTCGAGACCCGGTGCCGCGCCGACCTGGCCGAGCTCGAGGGGCGGTTCCGTGATTCGCGAGCTGCCCCGGACCGGGAGGTGATCGCCACGGCAGGAGGAGCGGACGTCGCCCGGCGCGGCTCGTCGTCCAAACCGGGCCGTTCCTCCTCCCCGGGTGGCGATCGTGACGACGAGAGCGCCTCCTCCCCGGGTGGCGATCAGTGACGACGAGAGCGCACCCGCCGCGCCAGGCCGCGGCCCACGAGCCCGCGCTAGGCTCCGGCCCGTTCGCCGGGAGCCGCCAGACCGAGGGGACGGACCACGTGCCAGACCGAGCCATCACCAAGGTGCTCATCGCCAACCGCGGCGAGATCGCCGTCCGGATCGCCCGGGCCTGCCGGGACTCCGGGATCGCGTCGGTGGCCGTCTACGCCGACCCCGACCGCGAAGCCCTGCACGTCACCCTCGCCGACGAGGCGTACGCGCTCGGCGGCTCCACCCCCGTCGACTCCTACCTCGTCATCGACAAGCTGCTGGACGCCGCGCGCCGCTCCGGCGCCGACGCGGTGCACCCCGGGTACGGGTTCCTCGCCGAGAACGCCCACTTCGCCCAGGCCGTGCTGGACGCCGGACTGGCCTGGATCGGCCCGCCGCCGTCCGCGATCGACGCCCTCGGCGACAAGGTCAAGGCCCGGCACATCGCCGAGCGGGTCGGTGCCCCGCTGGTGGCCGGCACCACGGACCCGGTCTCCGGCGCCGAGGAGGTGCAGGCGTTCGCCGACGAGCACGGGCTGCCGATCGCCATCAAGGCCGCGTACGGCGGCGGCGGCCGCGGGCTCAAGGTCGTCCGGGCGCGCGAGGAGGTCGCCGAGCTGTACGACTCCGCGGTGCGCGAGGCGGTTGCGGCGTTCGGCCGCGGGGAGTGCTTCGTGGAGAAGTACCTCGACAAGCCGCGGCACGTCGAGACCCAGTGCCTGGCCGACTCCCACGGCAACGTCGTCGTCGTCTCCACCCGCGACTGCTCGCTGCAGCGCCGGCACCAGAAGCTCGTCGAGGAGGCGCCCGCGCCGTTCCTGTCGCCAGAGCAGGTCGCCGAGCTGTACCGGGCGTCCAAGGCGATCCTGCGCGAGGCCGGCTACGTCGGGGCGGGCACCTGCGAGTTTCTCGTCGGACAGGACGGCACGATCTCGTTCCTCGAGGTCAACACCCGTCTGCAGGTGGAGCACCCGGTCTCCGAGGAGGTCACCGGCATCGACCTGGTCCGCGAGCAGCTGCGGGTCGCCGCCGGCGAGGAGCTCGGCTACGACGACCCCGAGATCCGCGGGCACGCCATCGAGTTCCGCATCAACGGCGAGGACGCCGGGCGCAACTTCCTGCCAGCCCCCGGCACCGTGGCTCGCTTCGAGCCGCCGAGCGGTCCCGGCGTCCGGCTGGACTCCGGGGTGCGGGCCGGGGACGTCGTCCCGGGCGCCTTCGACTCCATGCTCGCCAAGCTGATCGTCACCGGCGCCACCCGCCGCCAGGCGCTCGAGCGCTCCCGCCGGGCCCTCGCCGAGTTCGTCGTCGAGGGGATGCCGACGGTGCTGCCGTTCCACCGCGCGGTCGTGCAGGACCCCGCGTTCGCGCCCGCCGGGGACGAGCCGTTCACCGTGCACACCCGCTGGATCGAGACCGAGTTCGACAACACCATCGAGCCGTGGACCGGTCCCGGCCCGGACGACGAGGGGCCGGGTGAGCGGGAGCGGGTCGTCGTCGAGGTCGGTGGCAAGCGGCTGGAGGTCGTGCTGCCCGCCGGGCTCGCCGGGCTGGGCGGCGGCGGTGCGGCTGGTGCGGCCGGTGGGGCTGGCGCGGCCAGGGCGAAGGCGCCGCGGCGCAAGCGGACCGCCGGTGGCGGCGCCGCGGCCGGCGGTGACGCACTGACCTCCCCGATGCAGGGCACCATCGTGAAGGTCGCCGCCGAGGACGGGGCGACGGTGTCTGTTGGCGACACGGTCGTCGTCCTGGAGGCGATGAAGATGGAGCAGCCGATCACCGCCCACAAGGAGGGCGTCGTGTCGGGCCTGTCTGCTCAGGTCGGCGCGACCGTCACCGCCGGCGCCGTCCTCTGCGAGATCAAGGACGCCTGAGCCCCCTGACCCGGCGATCTCTGGAGGCTTTCCGGGCTCTCGCCTGGCCGCGAGACCCCGGAAAGCCTCCAGAGATCGGGCAAGGACGGGACGGCAGAGAGATCGGGCGGCACGGGCATGGTGGGACCGTGAGCGGGATGGAGCTGCGGCGGCTGCGGGCACGGTGGCGGCGGCCGTTCGCGGCGCTCGCCTGGCCGGTGCGCGGACGCGCGGTGCTCGTCGATGGCGAGCTGCGCCAGCGGCGCTGGTTCCGCTCCCACCGGGTCGAGCTGGCGACGGCCGACGTCACGGTGCAGCCGCGCCGGCCCCGGCGCCTCGCCCTGCGCGTCTCGTCCGGAGCCTCCGCGGTCGAGATCGACCTGCTCCGGCTCACCGACACCGACGGGTGGAGCCGGACGCCCGAGGAGCTCAAGGCGCTCGCCGACGGCCTGGACGCCGTCGCCGCGCCGGTCGCGGGCGCCCTGCGGGGCCAGGCGGCGTTCCTGCGCGGGGACATGCCGTACCTGTCGTTCTCCCCGCTGGCTCCCTACGTCGGCCGGGACGGAACGGTCATCGACGACATCGGCCACATGCTGCCCTGAGGCAGCACACACTGGCCCTACGACCCGCTGGTCCGCCGCGCCGGTCGTGATCCATGGCGGTCCGGGTGCTTCGAGCGCCGGAGCCGTCGGCTGCGCAGGACCAGCACGAGCGCCGAGGCGACGACGGCGGCGGTCACCGCGACGACGCCCCAGGTGCCCAGGCCAGCGGAGGCGGCGCCCGCGCCGGTGGCCTCGGACGACCCGTCGTCCGCCGGGGCCGGGCCGGACGCCGTCGGCTCGGCCGTCCCGGACGCCGTCGGCCCGGCCGTCTCGGACGTCGTCACCCCGCTGTCGGGGGTAGCCGCGGTGGCGAGCGCGGCCTCGTCCGGGTACTCCTCGGCCATCATGGCGAGCCGGGACACAGCGGTCAGCGGGTTGACGTCCTCCCAGCGCGTCGGGTCGTTCTCGAGCATCTCCGGCACGTTGATGAAGCCGAAGCCGAAGCTCTCGTCGAAGGCCAGCGTGTCGCGCGTGGTGTGCCGGATGAGGTGCTGGACGATCTGGTTGCCGGTGGCCTCTGGGTAGCGGGAACGGACCAGCGCAAGCCCACCTGCGGTCAGGGCCGTCGCGGCACTCGACCCGTTGGTGAGCCCGTCGCTGCGCCAGCGGCCGTCGACGAACCCGCCGGTGCGCAGCGAGGTACCCGGCGCGGCGATGACGACCTGCCGGCCGGGTACCACGTAGTCACCGAGCCTGCCGTCCGGGCCGACCCCGGTGACCGAGACGACGCCGATGTCGGTGCTGTGCAGCGCAGGCAGACCCACGCTCGGGCCGTTGCCGACGGAGACGACCACGACCGTGTCGGCGTCGACCGCCGCCTCGAGCAGGTCGGCGAGAGTGCCACCGAGGGTCGCTGAGAAGCTGATGATGTCGACGCCGTCGGCAACCGCCTGCTCGAAGGCGGCCCGCACGTTGATCAACATGCTGCGCGACGACCCCTGGCCGGCGCACGGCTCCTCGGCGTCGGCGGTGTCGGTGTAGGCGTACGCCCGGATGGTGGCGTCCGGCGCGGCCTGCGACACCATCGACACCATCGACGTGCCGTGATGGCTGCCGTACCCGGAGCCCAGACCCTCGCCGACGGGGTCGGCGGCGCAGGCGTTGAACGCGGGGACGACGTTGGCGTCGGCGAGCTCCGGGACGGTCAAGTCCACGACCGAGTCGATGACTGCCACCGTCACCCCCTCCCCGGTGCTCAGCGCGTGCGCCTCGTCGATCCCCATCGCGTCCCGCCACCACGTGCCCGGCGGGTCGCCGAGGTCGGCCGCGGCGGCGGACGGCGCGGGCAGGGCGGCGAGCAGCAGCGCCGCGACCAGGGCCAACCTGCGGCTCACGGCACGAAAGGGGCCTCGTCCGTCCGGACCTGCGGCGCCGGCGTCGGCCGGAGCCGCGTCGCCCCGCTTGGCAGACTTCCCGGCCATCACCAGCCCCCTCTTCGCACTCCCTGGTGACTCGCGTCCGCCCGCAGAGTACGACAGAGCGTCCCGAACCAGCATGATTGTGACCAGATCCGCGACGCCATCGATGTCACAGAATGCTGCGTCCGTCACCGTTCTGCCGGCGTGTCGCGCCAGCAACCCAGCATTCTGGAGACAGGCGGAGTGGCCGTGCGCGTGGCGGGACGGGGTGGCGGGATTGCATGATCACGGGTGGCGGGATTGCATGATCACGGGTGGCGGGATTGCATGATCACGGAGGGGGTGGTGAGGGGGGCGGGGGTCAGCGGGGGGCGGGGTGGACGTGCAGGCGGCGGGCGGCCTCGGCGACCGACCCGGACAGCGACGGGTAGACGGTGAACGACTGCGCCACCTGGTCCACCGACAACCGGTGCTCCACCGCCAGCGTCACCGCGTGGATGAGCTCGGAGGCCCGCGGCGCGACCACCACCCCGCCGAGCACGGTGCCGACCCCGCGCCGGCAGAACAGCTTGACGAACCCGTCGGTGATGCCCTGCATCTTCGCCCGGGGGTTGCCCGCCAGCGGCAACTTGATCATCTCAGCGGGGACGCGGCCGCTCTCCACGTCGGCCTGCGTCACCCCGACGGTCGCGATCTCCGGCGCGGTGAAGATGTTCGCCGCCACCCGGCCGAGGTCCAGCGGGGCGACGGCGTCACCGAGCGCGTGCCACATCGCGATCCGGCCCTGCATCGCGGCGACCGAGGCGAGCGGCAGGACGCCGGTGCAGTCCCCGGCCGCGTAGACCCCGCGGGCGGAGGTGCGGGACACCCCGTCGACCTCGACGTGCCCGGACGCCGACAGCGAGACCCCTGCCTCCTGCAGGCCGATCCCCTCGGTGTTCGGGATCGACCCGACTGCCATCAGGCAGTGCGACCCCTCGACGGTGCGACCGTCGTCTAGGGTGACGACGACTCCCTCGCCGCGGCGCTCGACCCGCTGCGCCCGCGTCCGGTTCAGCACGGTCAGCCCCCGGCGGCGGAACACGTCCTCGATGACGGCGGCGGCGTCGGCGTCCTCGCCGGGCAGCACGTGCTCGCGGCTGGAGACGAGGACCACCTCGGCGCCCAGGGCCTCGTAGGCGGAGGCGAACTCGGCCCCGGTGACCCCGGACCCGACGACGACGAGCCGTTCGGGCAGCGTGTCGAGGTCGTACAGCTGGGTCCAGGTGAGGATCCGCTCGCCGTCCGGCATCGCGTCCGGCAACCGGCGCGGGTGGGCGCCGACGGCGACCAGCAGGACGTCGGCGGCGAGGGTCTCGGTGCCCCCGTCGGCGAGGTCCACGACGACCCGCTCGGGTCCGTCGAGCCGGCCCTGCCCCCGGACGACGCGAGCGCCGTCCCGTTCCAGGCGGCGGTGGACGTCCTGGGACTGGGCGAGTGCCAGCCGCTTGACCCGCTCGTTGACCCGGGCGAGATCCACGGACACCGAGCTCTCGGCGTCCGTGTCGCCGCCGGGGCTGTCGGGGA